>JAFGDJ010000014.1 GCA_016932135.1 Spirochaetales bacterium
ACGAAGATCGCCCTGACCAGGGCGGGGGAGATAGGACAGAACAACTCCCCGGTTCAAGACTGACGGCCGTCGGCCGGGGATGGTGACCTCCATCGAGGTTGCCCCCCCGGGTAAGGCGGTTTTTTACTCCTCAATCACCGACCAGTCGACGGTCCAGTCGATTTTAGCGGCTAAGGTTTCGATATCCTCATCCGTGTGGTAGAGCATCTTCCCCGGCTCAAGGGTACAAACCCCGCCGTTACAGGTGATGATCCGGGCCAGGTGGTGGGACGCCTCAAGGAGTTCCTCCTTCCCGCCTTCACTGTCGGCTATATGCAGGCGACCGTTGCAGTCGCAGATGTAGGTTTCTTTTCCGTCGTCGGAAACACGGATGTAAAAGGAAGTCCCCCGGACTCCCGCCGAACCCGATGGAGACGTGACGATAAAGGAATCCTCGTCGGCCTTCCCGGCGAGATTTTTCAGTACCGAGGTGAGAGATCCCTTTTGCAGATCCACGGATTGGATGACCTCGGAGAAAACGATGGAAGCGATGGTATCCGGGCCAACCCGGAGAATGTTTCGCTCCCTGAAGATTATTTCGCAGAGAGAGTAGGAGCCGGTTTCAATGACCGGTGTCATGCCGATGACATCTCCGATTTCAGCTTGCTCACCGTCTATGGTTACATTGCCTTCCAGATACACCACCTCGGCGGCTGGAGTTTTCACTTCGGGGGGCTCAACGGATGCGACCCCGGCACTCTCCCGTTCCCGTGAACATGCGACGACGGTAAGAATCATCAAGCAGATGAGAATAGAAACCTTCTTCATGGTGATGCCTCCCTTTTGGAATACAGTATAGTATTATGAACCAACATTTTTCCACCCTTCCATTACCCCCTTACCGACCGGCACATCTGGACGATGAAGTCGGAGCCCCCAAGGTTTTCGAAGACCCGAAAGACAAAAAAGGACAGAAGATGTAAAAAAGCTACAATTGTTGGAAGGCTCAGGACCGGGTTACAATAGAAGTCAGATGAGAATGAAGGAGGAGAATATGAGAAAAGTCTTGTTGCTTCTTGTACTGATTCTGGGAATGACCATGATACTCGGCGCCGGTGGAAATAAAGAGGCCGAGGAAGGTCCTGTCACCCTGGTATTCTGGACCCATGAGGATCCGAACCGAACGGAAATAGAGAACCGTTACATCGAAGAGTTCCAGGCGGAAAATCCGGATATAACCATTCAGCGGGTTACCAATTCATCATCGAAGATCATCGAGTTGGTGTTAACCGCCTTTGCCGCCAATCAGGGGCCGGACATTTTTAATCTGTCCATCGAAGACGAGTATGCTTACATTGCCAACCGGCGGGTCGCGCCGGTGGATCCAAAGGCAGCCGGTTACGGCAGTCTGAAGGAACTGGAAGCGGCCTATCTACCGGGGGTGCTGGATCCGGTAAAAGTGGATGGGAAGATCTACGGCCTACCTCTGGAATTGACCAACTGGTGTATCTATGTGAACAAAAATGTCTTCAGAGACGCCGGACTGGATCCCGAACGGGACTATCCGAAAACCTGGGAAGAGATGGCGGATGTATCGGAAAAACTGGTTCTTCGGGACGGTGACATCATAACCCGGCGGGGTTTCGATTTCCGATACCCCTATTACCTGGTAGGCATGGTTCCCATGGTGGAACAACTGGGTGGAAAATTGATCAGTGATGACGGTAAGACTGCCATTGTGGGAGAAGATGCCTGGATCGCCTTTCTGGATTATATGAAGGATTGGGGCCCCAACGGACGAAACCTCGGTTCTCCCACCTATAAAAACGCCCGTTCGCTGTTCAATCATAACAACAATGATGTGGCCATGGCTCACACGGGGCTCTACCAGCAGGGACGTATCAAATCGGATAACCCGGATTTCTATAACAGCGGGAACTGGATGGTGGTGCCGTACCCCCGGTTTGAAAACGCTGTTGAGGATGTAGCGGCGGCATATTACGGGCATTACTACATGGTCAACGGTCAGTCTTCCGCCCGAAAACAGCAGGCCGCGTGGAAGTTCATCTCTTACATGCTGAGCCATGGAGAAGAGTATCTCCAGAAGGTTAATATCATACAACCGACAAAGGCTCTCATGGAATCCGACACCTTCAAGAACATGCCATACTCGGATGTGTTTATGCAGGATATGGAGAGAGGGCATATCGTGTATTACGGCGAAAACAGTGCTAAAATACAGGAGCTTATCAAACAGGCGGTGGAATCGGTCATGCTGAGCGGCGTATCCAGCGAAAAGGCTTACGCCACCCTGAAGGCCGAAGTTCAGGAACTCCTGGACGAGGAATAACCTCTTCGGAGGTGCCGCAACAGACCCCGGCGGATCGGCAGAGCATGCGCGCCGGGGTCTTATTCTTCAGGATGCCGCCGGCCACGGAAAGGATTCGGACCATGATGAAAACCATGCGATCATCGGGATTACTAAGATACCAGAACCGCTGGGGGGCGGTATTTGTTCTGCCGGCTCTCCTTTTTTTCTCGGTTTTTAACTTCTTCCCGATCCTCAACGCCCTTTATACCAGTCTGTTTCAAAAGAAGGTCTTGAGCCTTGACCCGCCGGAGTTCATCGGCCTGGAGAATTACCGTTATCTACTGGCCTCATCTTCTTTCTGGAATTCCCTGCGGGCTACCATGGTGTTTACCCTGGGCACCTTTATTCCGCTGCTGATAGTCAGCCTGCTTCTGGCGGTTCTTATTTCGCAGAGGAGGTTCGGCCGTAAATTTCTTCAGATCGCCTATTATTCCCCCGCGGTTCTTTCGTCGGTGGTGGCTGCGGCTATCTGGCTTCTGATTTTCGATCCCCGGGGACTGGCGAATCAGTGGGTGAATTATATTATGCGGACTCCCGGAGTCGACCATAACTGGTTTTCCAACGCCGTGATGGTGCAGATTGCCGCCATGCTCGTCTACTTCTGGAAATATGTCGGTTATTTTGTCATCATTTTCATCGCCGGGATAGCCGGCATACCGACGGCCATGTACGAAGCCGCCCGGATCGACGGGGCCACCTCGTGGCAGTGCTTCTGGCGGATCACTCTTCCGCTCTTAAAACCGACGGTAGCCCTGGTATCCATTATGTCGATGCTTCAGTGTCTTAAAACCTTCAGCACTCAATACCTCTTTGTTCAATCCGGCGCGCCCCAGGCTCCGATCAACGTGATCACCATGAATATTTATAACACCGGTATCAGGGATCATCGGATCGGCCGGGCCAGCGCTATGAGTATCATCCTTTTTATCATTATGCTTTTCTTTACCTGGCTGCAGTTTAAAAGCATGAAAACCGATGAGGTAACCTACTGATGACTGGAACATCCTTCTTCTCCCGGCGGTGGTTTGCCTCGGTGTCGGCTAAGATTATCATCTGGGGTATCCTCTGTGTCAGCCTGTGCTTTATTCTCGCCCCTTTACTGTTCATGCTGACGGCGGCTTTTATGCCTGCCGGTGATATTGTGAAGATGCCTTACCGCTGGATTCCCCGAGGTTTTTTTCTGTCCAATTTTGTCAAAGCTGTGGCGGGAAATGACGGTAGTTTTATCTTTTTCCGGAATCTTTTTAACAGCCTGGTAGTAGCGGTCACGGTATCCGTTACGACGGTGCTTCTTTCGTCTCTTACCGGCTACAGCCTTTCCAAGTTTCATTACCGGGGCCGGGATGCGATCTTCATGCTGATTATGGCCACCATGATGATTCCCTTCGAAGCGATTATGATTCCCCTGTATATCGTTGTAACAAAGATCGGAATTCAAAACAGCTACACCGGTCTTATTCTTCCTTTTTTAGTGAACGCCTTCGGTATTTTTATGATGCGCCAGTACCTCATCACGTTCCCCGATGAACTCATTGATGCCGCCAGGGTGGACGGCATGAGCGAATTTGCCATCTACCGTCGCATCATTCTGCCGAACTCCGGTCCGGTTATCGCGACTTTGGCTATTCTTTCCTTTCGCACCCAGTGGGATAACCTGTTGTGGCCGCTGTTGATCGCTCAGACAGAAAAGATGAAAACCCTTCCCCTGTACATTGTGAAATTCAGCACGGAGAAGTACACCGATGAAGGGGCTATGATGGCGGTGGCCTTGCTGGCCAGTATTCCTATGTTTATTCTTTTTTTCGCCTTGAACCAGTATTTCATTAAAGGCGCCGCCCTGTTTTCAGCCCGGAAAGGATAGGCATGCTGTTCATCTTTGATATGGGCAATGTCATCCTTGAAAATGTGGATGTGATACCCAAAATAGCCTCGATTTTCAACCTTCCGTTCCAGGAAGTGGCCAGATTCTGTGACAGAGAATTGTATCCCCTCATGAAAGGAACTGTCACGGTTGACCGGTTCTGGCAGGTTTTTTCGCGCCGGTTTAAGGTGAAAGTGGAGCAAGACTACCTGGTCACCTGTTTCGAACCACGGCTGGATGAAAGGATGGTATCCCTGATTCGGGACTTCCGGAGGAACAATCACCGGGTAGTCTGTGGAACCAATACCCTGGACAGCCATTACAGGTTTCTGATAAAACGGGGTGATTTCAATATATTCGATGCCGTGTATGCCAGCCACCTGATGGGCTGCGCGAAGCCGGACCCTGATTTTTTTAGACGCATTCTCTCCGTTGAAGGAGATCCATCGGAGAAAGCGGTCTTTGTCGATGATCTCCTTGAAAATGTACAGGCCGCCTCATCCCTCGGAATAATGGCTTTTCATTTTCAGGGATACGCAAAGTTGATGGATGACTTCAGCCGGGAAGGTATTATTAAAGGGCGGGCGGTATGCCCTGAGTGAAAGAATGTCTAGGAAAGGGTACATCGGAAGCTGCTTGGTGATGTACCGGTATGACGTTTGAAAATCCGGCTGAAGTACCCGGCGTTTCGAAAACCGCACATCTGGGCTATTTCTTCAATCCTCAGACTCTGATCCTGCAAAAGGTTTTTGGCAATATTGATTCGATACTCCGTTAAAGTCGTGACAAAACCGGTGCCGGTTTTTTCCTGAAAAATACGGGAAAGGTAACTTGTACTCAGGCCCAGGTGTTCGGCGGCATCAAGAAGCGACACGTCCTCCCGGTAATGACGCTCAATGAAACGGCGGGCACAGGCTATGTGACGGGCTTTATTGTCGTTATATACCGGGTCCAGAGAATCGGTATTACCCTGGGTGTTTCTTCCTGAAAGGGCCAATACTGTTTTACGCACGGCCTTGTGGAGTTCCTCATCATCTATCGGTTTCAAGATGAAATCGGACACACCGATTCGCAGGGCGTCTCGAGCGTATTGGAACTGGTGATGACCGGTAATGATAATAGCCGCGCCGAATTCGACCCTGCGGAGGAATTCAAGGCCGTCGATTCCCGGCAATTTAATATCGGTAACAATGATATCCGGGCGGTTTACCGCCGCCGAGACAAGTCCCTCTTCGGCGCTGGAAACGCTGTCAATTACTTTGCAGCCGTACTGCTCCCAGTTTACAGTGGTGGCCAATTCCTCCCGCAGGTAATATTCATCTTCCACCAGGAGAACCTTATACATCCTCGGAGCTCCCGTTCGCCCTGTTGTCGGGAATAGTCAGAGTAACTTCGGTTCCATGCCCGGCTTCACTTTTTATATCCAGACGACCTTTTTCACCGTAGGCCAGAAACAATCTGCGGCGTACGTTTGAAAGGCCGATACCCATTCCTTCAGTTTTCTCGCCGTCGGCTGAAGTGATACCGGGGCCGTTATCGGAAACCATAAGGGTGATATTGTTTTTATCCTTCTTGGAAGCGATCACGATGCGGATGGTTTTTCGGCTTGTTTCAACACTGTGGACCACGGCGTTTTCCACGATCGGCTGAAGAATGAGCCTAGGAAGGCTGGTATCAAGGGTTTTTTCATCAATGGAAAAAAGGAGATGCAGCCGTTCGCCAAAGCGGTATTTCTGTATCGCGATATAGTTGTGAATGATCTCGAGTTCTTCGCTGAGCAGGCAGAAAACGCCTTCGGCTTTAAAAGTCGACCGGAGAACTTTACCCAGCCGGGTAACAATATCGCTGATCTCATCGTTTTTTTTCAGTTTCGCCATGGACTTTATCGTACCGAGGGTGTTGTAGAGGAAATGGGGATTGATCTGAGATTGGAGAATCTTTCTCTCGGCAATTTTCAAGGCCCTTTCCTCTTCCCGGGTTTTTTCCAGAAGTTCTTCAATCCTGCCGACCATGGTATTGTAGTTATGCACCAGATACCCGATCTCATCCTGCCGGTTTATCTCTTTTACCTGGATGATTTCCCCTTTTTCCGTTCTCCGCATAGCGTCGACGATGGAGTGTATTGGACCACTGATACTTCGGCTCAGTTTGAAAGAGATGAAAAGAATGATAAGGATCACCAGTAAAAGGAGCCAGGCACCCAGGATCCCCAGGACGGAGATGTTCTGCATATAGTTATCCAGATTCACGCTCCCGACGGTGTAAAGGGGGGTGTCCGGTACCCGGGCGGCGACGGCAAGAAAATTCCCGCTGAGGATATATTCCTCTACATGAGACGGTTGGGAAAGAAGTTGCAGTTCCTCGAATTTATCGAAGGTGCCGTCTCGTTCGGGATTGTAATAATCAAAGGCTTTCAGCATATCCAGATCGGCGATCAGAATAGAATCCAGATAAGGATTTTTCTCCGCCGCCACCAGGGGAGAGGCGTATACGTCAATTATGATATACCCTCCGGGGATTTCCCGAAGAAGAGAAAAGGCTACTCGGTCACCTCGATCTGTGATAAAAGGATCGACGTAAATATAACTTTTCTCCGGATTGGTCCGGATTTCCGAAAAAATGCCGTCATGGTTTTCATAGATCCGCAAATCATATCTTTTGGGTAAAGAGTGGGTAGAGAAAAAAGCTTTTCCGTCATCGCTGAAAATATGAACCGCGGCGGAGTAGATATGTCCTTCCAGGGAATCATACATGAACTGGTAGATATTTTTCAAATTTCGCGAATCCCAGGTGTTGGTTCCGTTGACCGCTTCCTGGGATAAGGGGTTCCTGGAGATGACATAGGAGACATGGCGGTAGGTATCAACAACCTCTCCGATATGATCCGCCGTGGTTTCTATGGAATCCTTTGCCCGGGTATACACCGCGCGGATTACCATCCGACGGCTGGAAAGAAAAAAACCCATGCCGATCAGAACCAGGGGTACAAGACTTGTCAGCAGAAAAGAGAGAACAAGGCGTCTGAAATAGGTTTTCATGATACCTTGATTATATACCTGATTTCCATGATTCCAACATCCCCCTCACCGACCGGCTCATTTCCCGGCTGAAATCGGAGTCGAACTTGCGCCGGTAAAACTTCCAGACTTCTTCGGCCGGGTCTGTTCCTTCGGTGAGGCGGCCCACCCGGGAGGCCATGTCGTCCAGCTCTTTCGGTTCCAGCCGGCGATAGTTGTTTTTAAAGTGGATATACTCCTGCGGGAACCGGGGGACCGGTTTCCCCGCCGGGGGAGCTTTCGGGTAACCGAAGCAGAGGAGGGTCACCGGCAGGACGTACTTCGGCAGCTGTAACAGGTCCCGGTGAAACTCGTAGTTCTCCAGGATGTCCCCGATGTAGCAGGACCCGAGACCCAGTGATTCCGCCGCGATGACCGCGTTTTCCGCGGCAATGAGGGTGTCGCAGCAGGCGAGAAGCAGATCCCCCTCTTCGGGCAGGCGCAAGGACGAACCTTCGGCGGCGCACCGGTCCCGTATCCCCGTGTGGAGGAAGAGATCATACCACCGTTGGTAGTCCGCGGCGAAAAGAAGCACCAACGGAGCCTTGGCGATGAAGGGCTGGTGGTCGCAGGAGACGGCCAGTTTGTCCTTCAGAGTCTGATCAGCTATCTCGATGATGGAGTAGAGCATCATGGCTCCCGCCGTGGGAGCCCGCAGCGCCGCCCGGAAGATGGCGCTCACCGTTTCCGATTCTACCGGCCTTTCCGCGTAGGACCTTAAGGACCGGCGCTGTTCGATAAGAGTGAGGGTCTCGTTCATGGGTGCCTCCCGGCGGTTTGACTTTTTCCCGCCTCACGGGTATTATCCCCGACAGAATGGGGAGTTACAAGCATACAATCTTAAGCGTGTTTCGGCTTCTTGTCACCCTGGCTAGTCTCTTCGCCGTGGCGGTACTTTTTCACAGAAACCTGGCCTCGAAAAACGCGGTGGGCGCCCTGGTCCATACCCTGGCCTATTTTACCGTGCAGACCAACCTCTTCGTGTGCGGCTGGAACATCGCTGCCCTGGGCAGGGAGTCCCGGGGTAAAAACAGCGGGAAAAACGCCGGCTTCCTGCGGGGGGCTTTTGTCGTTTTTATATCCGTCACCTGTATCGTTTACGCCCTGTTCCTCCGGCCCTACTGGAAGCCGGAAGGCCTTATGGCCACGGCGGATGTGATTCTTCATTTCGTCGTTCCCCTTTCTTTCATCCTGGACTGGATAGTGACGGAAAAACCGGGAACCCTGCGGCCCCGCTGGACCTTCGCCTGGTTGATCTATCCTCTGGTCTACCTGGCCGGAGCCCTCTTCTTCGCCCGCCTTACGGGGATCTACGTGTACCCCTTTATCGACCTTTCGAAGCTGGGACCGGGAAGGTTTACCCTCAATGCTCTGGCTCTGGCCCTGGGGTTCCTGATCCTCAGCTGGTTTTATGTGGGAGTTGACGCCCTGAAAAAACATTTTGTAAGGTATGATAGCTGTAAAACGGTCCGCTGAAACCCAGGATCGGGACTGACAGGGAGCTCTGATTTCACCAGGAGGACCCCATGGCGGGTATAGTATTCAACAGAACTGATCATATTGACGATATTCTTTCTTTTTATACCAAGCGGCTGGGCATGTCCGTCTGGCTAGACCAGGGCGGCTGTGTCATCCTTCGTTCCGACAATCTGCTGCTGGGATTCTGCCGGGCGGAAACGCCGGAGACCGGAGGAACGATCACCTTTTTTTATCGGACTATCGAAGAAGTAGATCGGATGTATGACGAGCTGAAGGACCGGGCGACGGATCAGCCAAGGAAAAACGAAAAGTATCATATTTACCAGTTTTTCGCCCGGGACCCGGAGGACCGGCAGCTGGAGTTCCAGTGTTTTCTCCACCCGGTGGATTTCGATTTCTCTTCTTTGTAAACCCCTCTTTCTTTTAGTATACTTGGACGTGGAAGACCTGATATGAAGCGAAGACTGCTGTTCTTGGGCATATGTATTATTCTCCTGGGGGGGTGTACCGGAAAGATGGTTGAAACGCCGGAGCCGGATACCCTGGTATCCGAAGGGGATATTTACTCTCTTTTCAATGAACAGGAGATCGCCTATCTACAAAAGGTAAAAGAAAGAGGCGGCCTGAAAGCGGCCACTGTCGCTTATCCGGGGTTTTATGAGATCTCCGACGGTCAGCCTGTCCGGGGTTTCGATTTTCGTTTGCTCAAGGCCATGGAAGAGGTTCTGGATATCCCCGTGGAAACCCTGGTGCTGGAAGAATTTAATGATTTTTTCACCCGGCAGGGTATGATCCCTGAAGGCATAAAAACCGATACCTCCCTGGCCTACGTTCCAGATATCCTGGAAAAAGTTGATATTATCGCCTTTGAACTGGCCGAGATTCCCTGGCGGGAAAGACTGATGAGCATTATACCCTTGATGCCTACCCGGATTCTGGTGGTAACCCCCCGGGATCATGAAATAAAGACTTTGGGCGACCTGCAGAAAAAGCGTGTTCTGGTTTATGAAAATACCTCACACCAGGAAATTTTAGAACAGACAGCCAGGAGACTTGGCCTCGATATTTCTATTATTCCCATCCCCTTGGGGAATGACTGGCATCCCTATCTTGACCAGAATCTGGCGGACTGTATGATCGGTGAATCCCAGGCCGTGCTTAAGGAGCTGCCGAAGGATGCACGATTCAACGCCAGTCTGGCCCTGACGAAATTCCTGATGAACGGCTGGGCTATCCGGAAGGATAATCCGATTCTTTCCTCTATTTTGGAAAAGTTTTTTTCCTACGCCGGTGAAAAGGGGCTGCTGGATGAAGCCATGGAAGACGGCTACGGTATATCCATGAGCCGGTATTACAACCTGATTAACTATCGGGAAGATATCATCCTTCGTCTTTCCCCGGAGGAAGAAGCCCTCCTGAACGGCCTTCGGGCCCGGGGCGGCTTAAGGGCCGCCATCGACGGCGAACAAACGGTGTATGAGGTCAGTGAAGAAGGAATAAAAACAGGGCTTCATTATAACCTGGCCCTGGCGGTGGCTCAGACCCTGGAGGTTCCCCTTAGACTCCGGCAGGTCAGTTTTAACGAATTCTTTGCAAAGGACGGCGTTGTTCCCGACCGAATTAAGACTGACCCGGAGTATTCCTATGTGCCCGATTTACTGTTGGATGTGGACCTGTATATCGGCACCTTGAGCCCCCTTTCCTGGCGGAAAAAATTTCTTTCCTTTATTCCCCTGCACCCGACAAAGCTGGTATACCTTACCAGAGACGATACTCCAAAGATCGATTCGGAGAACCTGAAAGGCCTGGTTTTTTCTCTTCTTCCCAATACCAGTTATGAGGACTGGCTGAAAGAGCATGTAGATCTGTCCGGTCTTTCCGTTTTAGAGGTTCCTTCCGGAGAGGAGGCCGTCAGGGTTGTTTCCGCCGGGGAAGCCGACATAACCATCTCCGACGCCAATCTGGCCTTCGCCCGGATGCGCACCTATGACAACATTACCTTCTACCCGGCGGATAACGAGGTGGACAGTATTTCCTGGGCCGTGGCCCGGAATAACCTGCTCTTGAAGAACCTCCTGGAAAAAACCCTGGAGCATCTCATGAAAACCCGGGTGTTCAACGATATCTGGGAGGACTATTACGGCATTCCCTTTTCGCGCTACCTGGAACTGCTCTCTTTAGGGGAAGAACAATGAAGATTTTTCACCGTATCCTGGTAACCTCGCTCCCTTTGATCATTCTTCCCCTTCTATTGGGGATGCTCCTCACCGCGGTTCGGGGAAACGGCGTAGTTCGGGATCTGGTGTTACGAAACGCCGCCCTGGAGCTGAATTTCTTTCAGGTCCGCTGTGAAGAGGAATACGAAGTCCTCCGGAATCTGGGCATCGGAGAGATAGATTTCTACCGGATAAACGCCCAGGAAAGTGTGCTGGAGTACGCCCGGCAAAGGGAGATCCCCGGGGGTACGCTGTTTGTCCTCTCCGATACGCTTCCGCCGCCTCCGGTGGACTACCGGGGGGATGAATGGGTAAGCTATACGGAATATTATGCCCCCTGGGACTGGGAGATCGGCGTGGCCGTCAGCCGGGAGCATCTTTCTTCTTTTTTTACCAGAATACTGAAGGATACCCTGGTGCTGATGGCGATTTTACTGGTTCCCCTGATCGTTCTCTCATACTTTTTCAGCCGGAGGTTTTCTCAGCCCCTGGTGACTCTGGCGGAAACGGCGGACGCCCTGGCCCGGGGTAATCTCAATGCCCGGGCCGTGGTACCGAAGGATTATGAGTTGTGTCATCTTGCCGGGTCCTTCAACGCCATGGCGGATCATATCGAAGGATTGACCCGGGGATTGGAACAGCGGGTATCCGAACGAACCGAAGAGCTGACAAAGGTCCTGGAAGATCTCCGTCATGCCCAGAATCAGATCGTTCAGTCGGAAAAGCTCTCCGCCCTGGGCCGGCTGACCGCCGGGGTAGCCCATGAACTCAACTCCCCCTTAGGAGCTCTTCTCTCCCTGGCGGGGGACCTGGAGGCCACGGCGTTGAATACCCTGGAGAGTCGTTACGCCTTCCTGTCATCCCTGACGAAGGATGAAAGGGATGATTATTACCGCCTTCTCCATGAAGCCTACCGCCGGGAGCGGCGGCCGGAACTCCTGGTTGACCGGGAAGAACGGAACCGGGTAAACGAGAGCCTCCGTAATCTGCCCCTGCAGGAACGGAACAACCTCATCGACGGCATACTCACCCTGCATATGCAGGACCGTATGGATTGGCTGCTGTCTCTTCTCCGGCAACCGAAGGGGGAGGATATCATTCTCCAGGCGGCCGGTGAAATCGAACCCTTGAACGCCCTTCGGATTATGCGTCAATCCGCCGAGAAAGCCGCCGCCGTAGTGGAAGCCCTGGGGGACTATATCCGCACGGGGGAGGAAAGGACGGTGGAAACCTTTGAACTGTCCGAGGAGCTTGAGAAAGCCCTGTCTCTTTTTGACGACAGTATTCGGCGGGGAGTTCAGGTTACCTCTACCTATACTAAAGGCGCTCTTCTGAGGGGGGATAGAAAGCACCTGCGCCTGGTCTGGAAAAATCTGATCGAGAATTCCCTGGATGCCATGGAATACCAGGGAGTCCTGACCGTTGAGACCTTTATGGACGGCGAGACCGTGGGGGTCAGCATCGCCGATACGGGCAAGGGAGTTCCCGCTCACCTGAAAGACCGTCTCTTCGAACCCTTTTTTACCACCAAGCAGACCGGAGCAGGAATGGGCCTGGGACTGGATATTTCAAAGAGAATAGTCGAAAAAGAAGGGGGGGATATAACCTTTTCCTGCACGTCACAGGGGACGATTTTTACCGTCCGTTTTCCCCGATAGGTTGAATAGTATGAAACAAGTAGTCCTTTGTGTGGATGATGAAGCGGTCATTCTCCTGGCCTTAAAGCTGAAACTGAAGAAAGCCCTGGGGAACTCCTGCCTTGTCGAGAGTGCCTACAACGGAAAACAGGCCCTGGAGATACTAAGGGAACTTTCAGACAGCGACTCGGAAGTGAAGCTGGTGATTACCGATTGGCTCATGCCGGGGATGCGGGGGGACGAATTGCTTCGGATTATAAAAAAAGATTTTCCGTCTGTTCGCGGCATCATGATCACCGGCCAGGCGGACCGGGATTCCATCGAAGCCGTCATAAGGGAAGGGTTGGTTGAAGGAGTCTTCGGCAAACCCTGGAGTGAGAAGCAGCTTCTCAACGCTGTCCGGAAGTGCCTTGAATGATTCTGCCGGCACAGAGGTACTTGTAGCCCGAGATATCTTTTCCCGGAAAGATGAAGGAATGCAGGGTTTTTTCCCGGTAGAACTCGATCTGCGACTGGTACACCACGTTCAACGCGGTGATCTCTTCCCAGGGAAAATGCACCGCTGCTGAACCTTCTTCCGGTGCGAAGGTGATGCCGCGGATACTCAGACTGACGGTTCCCCGGCCCTGTTCCTCCAGGCTTTCAACCTTGTAGCCGGTGGAATGGACTGCCGGAGTGTCGGAGAACAGGGGGCTTTCGTCGTTTCTTTCCCGGCGGCTTTCGATCTGCCTTTCCAGTTCCTCGAGCTGCCACAGGTTCCACTGCCGGATATTGTCGTAATAGTGAGGATGAGAGCCGGACTGTTCAAAGCTGCCGAAGACGGTAAATTGAGTTTCCCAGCCGCAGGAACGACAGGTGAGCAGGTCTTGCCGACCCTCCAGGGTGTTGAGGCTCCGGCAGGATGGACAGGCGAAGAGGACCGCCTGCAGGGGTTCCGCGGGGGAGTCGGTTTCATACACAGCCTTTTGCTCCAGCTGGTAGCGGTGGTCGTCGTGGTGCAGGGTTTCCTGGATCCGCCGGTGGATTTCCTCCAGGCTCAAAGTTTCCAGTTCATCCCGCCGCAGGGCAACCCGGTATTCGATGGTCACCGGTCCCAGGCGGCTCTTCACGGCCCAACGGGGCCTGCACTGGTAGGCCCCTTTTAAGACCGGAACCACCACCGAAGCCTTGGCCAGCCGAACCAGCTTGGCCGTGGCCGGAATAATCGGCATGGTCACCCCGTCCCAGGTCCGCTCCCCTTCGGGAAAGACCCCCACATGACGCCCCTCCGATAAAAGCTTCACGATCTGCCGGAGGGTGGTGAAGTCGGTGGCCTGCTTGGACGTGGGCACCGCTCCAAGGCGCTTCAGCCAGCGGGAGGCGAAGGGGCTGCGGAAATTGGCGTCCGACGCGATGAAAAAGATAGGGTCCGTGATGTGAATGCCGATGAGTACCGGGTCCCAGGTCATCACGTGATTCGGCAGCATGAGCCAGGGTTTCGGGAGGTGTCTCAATTCCTTGAGGTTTTCCGCCCTGAGACGATACCGGAGCCGGAAATACGTGCCCACGGTAAGACGGAGAAAGTCCCGGAGAGCTTTGTAGGTGGGTGTTTTTTTCTCTGCCATAATAAAACCAAAGCACCCTACAACGAATTCGGGGGAAAATCAAGGGCCGCCGACGGACTCGGAGGTTCTAAAAGGTAGTGTTGAGTTCTCTTAAAAGCGCCGGGTTTTTCAGAAAAGGGCCGCCAGCTTTTCAACGGTATCGGTGATCCGATCCTCCCGGTCTTCGGCGGACCAGACGATGTAGCCGTTGCCCGCCACGATGCCGCCTTTCTCTTCCACGGCCTTCCGCAGGGACCGGAAGGCTTTGTTCGCCCCGGTCCAGGAGCCCTTCAACTGCTTGGTGAGAAGGCAGGCGACTTTCTTTCCCTTCAGGGACCCCAGGTGGGGAAGGTAAGCCTTCATGGCCGCCGCCAGGGAAAAGGCCTGCACCGGCGATGCCAGGACAAGGCCTTCGTACCCGTCGGTATCGGGTTTTGCCTGGAACCGCACGTTTTTGGCTCCGGGCTCCACCGCTCCCTCCGGAATCACCGGGTCGATCACCGCATTGTGGCCGGAAGCGATGAGCTTTTCCCGCAGCTTTTCGGCCACTTCCCGAGTGTGCCCGGTCTGGGAATAGACGATTATGCCGATGGTCATGATTACCTCCTTTCTTACCCTCCGCCGCCACCCGGCAGGGGGAGGCCCGACATACCGGCGAACTTCACCGGGTAGGTGTGGGCGGTGAAGAACCTATTCTTCCTTCCGTCGAGGACCGAGGCGAGATTGCAGAGGTTCTCCACGATGAAGGTTCCTCTCTCCGCGCAGTACCGGTCCTTTGGGGTGTGCTCGGCCCCCCGGCGGACTCCGGCGAAGTCGATGCCGATGATTGATATGTGCCGCTCTGAAAGCATGTCGATGAGCCGGTCCGACAGCTGGGGGTAGTCTGAAAAAATGATAGGAAAAACAATCCGAGGCGTCAAGGCGAAAACCGGAAAACCCGGAGACCTGCAGCCCAAAACGGCCTGAAAACGCCGGGAAAAGAATATACCCCG
>JAFGDJ010000127.1 GCA_016932135.1 Spirochaetales bacterium
GTCCCGGATTGCAGGCGGAGCTGCCTAACTCCTTAAACTGGACAAAACATTTATCTGCCGAAAATAACGAAGCAGATTACGCTTTAGCGGCTTAGTCCGCGACGGGTGCCCGGAATGCTGTTCCGAAGTCCGGGATTTCCTGTAAGAAACCGGGACTTACCTTCAGGCCCGCCGGGAGCCTGGGGGGACAATAACCGGCTGGAAGAAGGAGCGGTCCGTTTCCAAACCAAATTCTTCTTCGAGACAAGAAAGAGGAAACTAAGCCTGTAGACGTTCGGCGGCCTGCCCTTGAGGACGCGGGTTCGATTCCCGCCACCTCCAGTGATTTGAGAAAAACTGTGTTTCGATACATCATTATACCGTAGGCAATTGCTGATCCCACTCGGCAGCCTGCTCATGTCCCCTTTCTCCATCGTGTACTAAATCGTGTACAGTTGGATTATAACGTTACATATCGAAGGCTATTGAAGTTTCTCCACCGAAAACATAGTATGGTATCGAAAGGGATGCTATGGATGAAGCATTGTTAACACAGGCAGCTAAAATAATCCGCAGTCAATATCATAATGCCAGAATACTGCTGTTCGGATCAACTGCCCGGTATGATGATACCGAGGACAGTGATGTCGATCTCTGCATTATTTTGGACCATCCTGCAGAAAGGCCCCTGGACATCAGTAGAAGGATCAGGAAAGAACTCTATCCCGTCATTAAAAAACCAATTGACATCCTGGTGTATGATAAAGAGGTTTTTCATGCTCGGGCTGCCGTTTCGGTAAGCCTGGAAGCTGAACTGGCAGAAGAAGGGAGAGAAATATGAATAAAGATGATATCTCCCGAGAATGGCTTGAATATGCGGAAAGAGATCTGTCCTCTGCAAAACACTTGACTACCCTGCACCCGGGCCTCTTGAGATAATCTGCTTTCACTGCCAGCAGGCTGCAGAGAAAGCCTTGAAGGCATATCTGGCATATAATGAAATCAGGCCACCGAAAACCCATGACCTGGACGAACTTATATAATTGGCCGGTGAAAATAAAAATATAAAAGATCTGAGAAAACATGCAATTCTGTTAAACGATTATTCGGTTCTATCCCGATATCCCGGTGGAACTCGAGACATTAACGGGCAGGATAGAGAGAAGGCTTTACAATCAGCAACCATATTCCTTGAAACCGTGCATGCGGAAATACAGAGTTAATGAACGACGAAGTCGTCTTGTGATTTCCTCAGAAGGAACTTATGTTCATATGTTGATACAGGATTGAAAAAAGGTTTCATAGTTCGACCGTTTCATCGTGATACGAGGGCTTCCGCTTTATTTCTACTCAGGCAGGGTGTATGATGCATATATGAAATTTCCCTACCTCAAGCTCTTCCTCGCCGCGGTAATCTGGGGCGGAGCCCTGGTGGCCGGGCGGGTGATATCGGCAGAGCTCCCCCCCTTTACCATAACCCTGGTGAGATTCACCCTGGTCAGTTTCTTTCTTCTGCCGGTTCTCTGCCTGCAGAACCGGTCCCTGCCGAAACTGTCGGGAAAAAGCTTTTTGCTGCTGGCGGTGATAAGCGTGTCCGGGGTGGTACTTTTTAATTATCTGATGTTTTCCGGGCTGCGCACCGTTACCGCCGTCCGCGGCTCGGTTTATATTGCCTTCATCCCCATGGTGGTTGCCCTGGTGTCGGGCCTCTTTTTTAAGGAATCCCTTACCGTACCGAAGGTTCTAGGATTCCTGCTGGCTTTTTTCGGAGCAGTGGTGACGATAACCAATGGTGATCCAGCGGCTCTTTTCAGCCAGGCTCCTGCTGCTGGAGACCTCTTCTTTCTTGGGTGCGTCTTCGCCTGGACGGTCTATTCCCTGGCGACGAAATACGCCTTGCAGTACCTTTCACCCCTGGTGATTCTCACCTACGCCTCGGTCTTGGGTTCCCTTTTACTGGTTCCTCCAGCCCTGGCGGAAAAGTCACTCCGCCTCCTGGTAAGCCAACCTCCCATGGTGTGGTTCTGTCTCGTCTATGTGAGCCTTGGAGCGGCGGGGATCGCGTATCTCTGGTATTATCAGGGAGTGAAGGCTGTCGGGGTGTCCCGGGCTACCATTTTTATCAATCTGGAACCTCCGGCAGCCATTGTTTTAGGAATTCTTCTTTTGGGGGAATCCCTTTCACCGTCCCTTTTCTTGGGAGTAATTCTCGTTCTATCCGGATTGTTTCTTACCGGTTACAGGTCTTCCAGGTCAGCTTCCCTGTCCCGTTCCTTAACTTCGGTTTCATCGGATTCCAAGTCTTCCGATTCCTGACATCCTACCTTGAAGCGCATCACCTTGGATGATAGAAGTTCTATGCTTTCTTCGTTCTGTTTACTGATGTCGTTGACATGGTGCACGGCGATATTGATCTCTTCCGTGCCTTGAGCCATTTCGTTCATACTGTTGGTTATCTCTCCGGTAATATCGGAAAGGCGCCTCATTTCAACTGTAACGTCTCCGCTGGCTGAAAGCATGTCTAAAGAGCTGTCTTTGACAATCGAGGTTATATCGTTGATCATGCGGATAGCTTCCAGCACCTGCGTGCTGCCGGTATTCTGTTCGTCCATGGCGTTTTTAATAACCTGTTCCTGGCTGTTAACGGTCCGGGTAAGGTCTACCATGTGGGAGAACTGTTTTAAAGCACCGTCGGTGGATTTGGCCGCCTGGTCTATGGATTCCTTCAATTTGTTCAGTACGTTGGAGATGGATTTTCCCTGCACTCCTGAGGTTTCCGCCAATTTTCTAATTTCATCGGCTACCACGGCAAATCCCCTGCCCGCTTCACCGGCATGGGCTGCTTCAATCGCCGCGTTCATGGCCAGAAGATTCGTCTGTCCCGCTATGCTTTCGATAATCGTTCCGGCTTCAATGAGTCCTTCCGATTCATGGGATATTGATTTTATAATGGTGGCGACGTCGTTCATCTTGGAGTTGCCGATCTCCGAGGCAGACATAAGTTCTTCAAAAGCCTGGGCATTCTTCTCGAGAATGCGGGTTACCGAGGCTATATTGGCCACCATTTCTTCGATGGAAGAAGATGACTGGGCCACGCTGGCCGCTTGATTTTCAATATGATCGTTGAGTTTTTCGATGCTTCGGGTTATCTCGGTAACTCTTTCGTCGGTCTTTTCTACGCCGGTAGCCTGATTGGCAACCTGGTTCTTTACACCCTTGATGTTTGCGGTAATCTGGTTCACCGAGGCGGCGGTTTCGGTCATGCTGGCCGAAAGATCGGAACCGATTTCCTTCAAGGTTGCGGTTTCCTGCTGAATTGTATGAATCAGGGACTCGATATTTTCCATGGTGGCGTTAAAATAGCGGGCCATCAAGGCGATTTCATCTTTCGAGGCAATCTGGATTCTGCCGGTGAGATCACCTTCTCCCTCGGAAATATCCCTGAGCATATCGGAGGTTTTCCGGACGGCTTTGGAAATACGGATACCCAGAACACTACTGATGATCGCGATCAGAATCGAAGCCAGGGCAATGATCAATCCTATCAACAGAAAGGAGAAGGTAATTGTTTTAAGAGTACTTTCTTGCAGTTCGGAAACCTGAGAGGTAAAGTCGGTTTCGAAGGCCTTCAAGGGGCCGGTCATTCGCAATCCTGCCGATCGAAGTTGTTTGAGATTATACACATACTGGTTCAGCAACTGCTCCAAAGTTCTGCTTGCTTCCAGGGACTCCGCCGGCAGATTGCTGAAGGGGGTGTTTCTATATGTTTGGATATCTTGTGTAGAAGTCTCCTGGTACTGCCGGATAACCTGATGAAACTCTTCTTCCGCTAAGGAATCAGAAGAAAGATTATAAAAGAGTTTTTGTAATGTAAGGATAGTGGTAGCGGTGATCTGAGCTTCCACAATATATTGACGTTCTAAACGGGTTACCGTAGAAGACCCATTGGGGGTTAGAAGTTTTTCTACCGTGCTGCGGATATACAATTCGGACTGAGCGATTATTCCTTCTGTGACCGCGCTAAATTCCAGCTGAAGACTCATATTATTCTCTTTCAGTTGCGTAATTTCCTTCATCAAAACGTCGACGGTATCCAATGATTGATTCATGGAAGAATCAGAGGGAATAAGTTCTCTTAGCTCGGTTAATAAAGTTCTGAAGTTATCTTCCCTGACTGAGGAGGGTGTCAAGGCGTAAAGATGTTCCGCCGCTTCGGTTCTGATGTTGTTAACCAGCCCTTCGATACGGGTTAATCTGGCGGTTTCGTTGAGGTTTTCCTGGGCTGTGCGAAGGGCGAACAGGATAACCACCAGGAATATCAGTAAAGCTATAATCTGGATGATCACGGGAACGAGGAGTTTTCTTCGGAGCCCTTTCCCTGATTCCTTTTCAGATTTCATGATTCCCCCCTTTTCTGCGGTGTTCCCCTTTTCGCCTATTATCCAACATTGAAGGATTGTAGGCAAGAGTTTATATCCTCCTGTAAGGAAATCTCCGGGATATCCAGAATTCTACGTTTGATTTGTCTCCCTTTGACAATTCTATGGGAAATCTCTACAGTTGTCCTATGAAAGTAATTATTGTCGGAGCCGGAGTGGTGGGCATCCAACTGGCTAAAAGATTGATTGAAGAACATCACGATGTAGTATTGATCGATAAAGACCCTGAGGCTGTGAAAAATACCAGCCATTCCATCGATTGTATGGTAATTCAGGATAAGGGAAATAACCTGATAGTGCTGAAAAAGGCCGGTATCGATAAGGCGGATTTCTTTATCTGTGTCACTGGCTCCGATGAATTAAATCTTGTCACTTGTAACATGGTTTCCCAATCCTTTTCCAAACCGGTAACCATCGCCCGGGTAAGGAATGAAGATTATATTTATCCCATGCCTATCGGTATGAGTCATAAATACTACAATGTGGACCATATTATTAATCCGGGGAAAGAAACTTCGGAAGCCATTATCCGTAGTATAGAGAGTGGTGTGATGCGGGATATAACCCTTTTTGAAGGAACCCGTTTTGAGATGACCAGCCTTCAGGTACAGAAAAGTTCCTTCTTTTCAGGCAAGGCTGTAAAAGATCTTCGTCAGGCTTTTCCCTGGGAATTCCTTATTGGTGTTATCCTTCGGGGAGATTCCTATATTATTCCCTCCGGTGACACGGTTATCGAAGATAAAGACACCATCTATTTTATCGCGACCCGGGAAAACCTGATTGAAATATTTAAAATCGTGGGTGAAAGCAATTTGATTCCCCGGTCGGTGGTTATCGTGGGAGGGGGGGAGATCGGTTCGTCCGTAGCATCCTTCTTTCTTGGAAAGCAGAAGGAGCGGCAATCTTTCATATTGGCTCTTATGCGTCTTTTACCCAAAGGAAAACGCCGGGCCGTCACTATCGTTGAAAAAGACTACCAGAAATGCAAGAGACTGGCGGAGACCTTTCCAGATGCTTTGATTCTCAATGCCGATATATCCGATGAAGGATTCCTCGAGGAACAGGGGTTTAAGGAACATGATCTTATTGTGACGACCACGGAAAAAGAAGATTTGAATGTCATTACCGCGATGTACGCCAAATCCCAGGGGTTTTCCAAGGCGGTAACGTTGGTAATGCAGCTCAATTACGTCAATGTAGCCTACCGTTTGGGAATTGATGTGGCTATCAGCCTGAAGAATTGTGTTATCGGCTCAATTTTAAAACTTATACGGCGCGGTGATGTGAAGAACACCTA
>JAFGDJ010000128.1 GCA_016932135.1 Spirochaetales bacterium
AACAGTATGTAGGCCACCGTGGGCCACCAGGTACTCTGAAGAATCCCTATCAATAATGTACCGGCCAGGAGTCCCAGCATGGAAGGCAGGACAGATACCAGGAACAGCAGCAAATCGGAGGCTTTCCATCGGCAGTTCAAACGGTTGGAATTTTCACAATCCCCACAAGCGGCACCATCTTTCCAGGTACACGAAATATGATCGATGTTCATACAGAATCTCCTTATAATGTTTTATGAATACATTCATGAATGTATTCATACTTTACTGCGGTCTCCCAGAGATGTCAATAAGAAGAGGTACACCGGGCGCCTTGAATTGGCAAAACCCGCTAAACCGGCTATAGTTACCTCGGTACCATGGTATGAAAAAGTTCGACAAGATCGCTGTATTCCACTATCACCTTCTTCCCGGCGGGGTAACCAACGTGATTTTTCTATCCCTGAGGGCCTTGATACACCACCGGGAAAACCTGAAGGAACTCTGCCTGGTCTCCGGCGGGGAAGAAAACATCGAAACGATAGCCGGGAAACTTCGGGAAGAGATCCGTGCCGCCGGGCGGGAGATCGTCCTGAAAACAGCCGTCATACCGGAAATCGGTTATATCACCCCCGAAGAAGCCGAGACCCTCCACCGAGGGAGTATAAAAAAGCGGCTCTTGACTGAGTTCGGCGGCTTTCTCTGGTGGGTCCACAATTACCACCTGGGAAAGAACCCGGTCTTCACGAGGGCTCTCATCGAGGCGGTAGAAGAGAACCCGTCGCAAGCCGTGCTCTTTCACCTCCATGACTTTCCCGAAGACGGCCGGCAGGACAACCTGGCTTTCCTGCGGTCAGTGGCGGGAAAGGATGTGTACCCGGTTCTTCCCAATGTCCGGTACGCGGTGATCAACACCCGGGACCAGACCCTGTTGTCCGCCGCTGGGCTTCCCGCCGAATCCCTCTTTCTCCTCAACAACCCCGTGGAGACGCCTAAGCTTCCCGATCCGGACCCCGCCGGGGTCAGGGCGGGGCTTGAGAAAGCTTTTGCCCGGGAGTTCCCGGCTTACCGCCCGGATCGTCCCTTGTGGCTCTACCCGGTCAGGACGATCCGCCGTAAAAACGCCCTGGAAGCAGCTTTGATCTGCGCCGCCGCCGAGGCCAACCTGCTGCTCACCCTGCCGGGGGTGTCGGCGGCGGAACTGCCCTATTCCGACCTGGTGGAAGACCTCTACCGGCAGGGGGGCATCCCCGGCCTGTGGGGCTTCGGGCGACGGCTTCAGGAGGCCGGTGTGGATTTCACCCTGCTGGCCCGCTCCTGCGACGCGGTCCTGTCATCTTCCGTCCAGGAGGGCTTCGGGTACCTCTACGCCGACGCCGTCCGCTGGGGCCGGCCGTTGATAGCCCGGGACCTACCGATTCTCGACGGTATCAGGGATATCTTTTCAAACCATCCGGCGGTCTTCTACACCCGCTTCGATGTTCCTTTAGAGAAAAGGGAAATCGAAACAGTCCGAAACCGTTACCTCCGGCATCGCATCTCTCCGGAAAAAGAAAAAAACCTTCCTGGGTTTCTGGAAGATCTTTCCCGGGGCACAGTGGACTTTCCCTGCCTTCCGGTGGAACTGCAAGCACGGATATTGCGGCGGGCGAAATCACCGGCTTTTATGAACGCCCTTCGGGATCTCAACTCAGATTTGTTCCGCCGTATCGACAACCCGGCTGAACCGGCCGACAGTCCCGACCCGGGAATCTTCCGCCGCTTCGGCGGCCCGGCCTTCTCCGAGGCCTTCACGAAGATTCTGGAATCCTATTTCCAGCCGGCCGGAATCTTTTCCGGAAAAGAACCGGTACAGGATACTTTGATCGATCTCTTTTCACGGTCGGGGATCCGGCACCTGCTCTACGAGTTTCATGGAAATACGGGAAAAGAAAAAAGTAAGACCCACAGAAAGGAGGAAGTATGATTGAACTAAGGGAAGTAAGAAAACAATTCGACACGGTCACCGCCGTGGACGGCATCTCGTTCACCACCGACAAAGGGGAGATCTTCGGTCTCCTAGGACCTAACGGGGCGGGAAAAACCACCACCATCCGAATGATTATGAACATCATCGCCCCGGATGAAGGGACCATTCTTTTCGAGAATACGGCTCTCACGGAGGAGGATAAAAACAGGATCGGATACCTGCCGGAAGAACGGGGGCTTTATAAGAAAGTGAAGGTCAACGACCTGCTCCTTTTTCTCGGACGGCTGAAAGAAAAACAGGACTCCCTGCTACAGCAAAACATCGATACCTGGCTGAACCGCTTCGACCTGCTCAAGTGGAAACACAACAAGGTAGAGGAACTGTCCAAGGGTATGGCCCAGAAAGTACAGTTCATCGCGTCGGTGGTTCACGATCCGGACATCATGTTTTTCGACGAACCCTTTTCCGGTCTTGACCCGGTGAGCACGGATATGCTCCGGGAAGCCATTCACGATATGGCCGCGGCTGGCAAGACGGTTTTGTTCTCCACCCATATCATGGAGCAGGCCGAGAAGATCTGCAGCAAGATCCTGTTGATGAACGGCGGCCGGGAGGTGGCCTACGGTCCCCTGGAAGAGATCAAAAACCGCTACGGCAGGAATTCGGTAATCGTGGAATTCGACGGCGACGGTTCCTTTATCGAGGGGCTTCCCCAGGCCGCTCATGTGGTCCGGTATCCTCGGTACGTGGAAATAACCCTGGCTGAAAAGGCGAACACCGACGAGCTGTTAAAAGCCCTGGCCGGCCGGCTCTCTATCCGTAAATTCGAGATCGTCTCACCGTCGCTCCACAAAATCTTCATAGATCTGGTGAAAAAGTAAAGGGAGGCTTATAGAAATGAAACGAAGCAAAACCTTCATTATCGCGAAAGAAGAATTCCGCCGCATTACCGCAACCAAGGGTTTTATCATTATTACAATCTTAGGTCCTTTTCTGATCTTAGCAGTCTCGGTACTGCCGGGCCTTCTTTCCAACAGGGTGAACATGATGAAACCCGGCACCCGGATTACCCTGGTAGGCTCCAACCCCCAGGTTACGGAGATTATCAGGCAAACCTTCGAAAAAGACGGCATTCTCGTGGAGGAAGGAACGGATCTGGAAGCGGCAAAAGAACAGGTTCTACGGGAGGAAGAGCTCCAGGGTGTTTTGGCGGTTCCCGAGGATATAACCCGGACGGAGGTCTTCTATTACTATTCCAAAACCGGCACAGATTTCATGATCTCCGAAACCTTAAAAGCCGTGTTGGGAAACCTGGCGGTGTCCCAGCGCATGAGGGACGCGGGTTTCGAACCGGAACAGATCCGGAGCCTTTCCGCCATGCCCGACTTAATGGTCCGCAAACTCAGCAAGGCGGGAGAGGAAGATCAGGACATGTTCAGTATCATTATGACCACCATCGCTTTCATCATGCTGCTGTACATGACCATTCTTCTCTACGGGCAGATGATCGGGAATTCCGTCATCCGGGAAAAGACCTCGAAAACCGTGGAGATCATCCTTTCGTCCGCCAGACCGAACCAGATCATGTTCGGCAAAATAGCCGGGCTGGGAACCGCCGGGCTGCTGCAATACACCGTCTGGGTCGTCATGGCCATGCTGATGATCAAGGTGGTAGGCCCGGCTCTTTCGTTGAGCCTCCCCGCTGCCCTGAACCCCACATCCCTGCTTTTCCTGGTGCTGTTCTTCCTCGCTGCCTTTTTCCTTTACGCCTCGGCCTATGCCGCCCTGGGAGCCGCAGCGGAGGATGAACAGAATCTGGGCCAACTGGCCTGGCCTTTGATCTTTTTCCTGGTGATCCCCATGGTGATGGTTTCACCCATCGTCATGAACCCCACGTCCACTTTTACCCAGGTTCTCACGTACTTTCCCATGACGGCGCCGGTGGTGATGTTTGCCCGGGTTCTGGTTTCCATGCCCAAGGCCTGGGAGCTTCTCCTCTGCTTCGCGATCCTGATTGTTTCAATTGTGCTGATGGTCTACGGGGCGGCGAAGATCTTTCGAGTAGGAATTCTCATGACGGGAAAGCGGTTTAGCTTCAAGGAAATCATGAAATGGCTTCGATATTCGTCTTAGATGCCTTTTCGGCCCTCCCTTGTTCTTGCGCAAACAGGGGTATCTCTCTATAATTGTAGGAAATTGTAACCTTTAAGGATAAGGAATGCGTATGTCTGGAAAAAACATGATGACTATTGACGGAAACACCGCCGCGGCCCTGGTTGCCCACGCGACGAATGAGGTTATTGCGATCTATCCTATAACCCCGTCATCTAACATGGGCGAACTGGCCGACCTCTACTCCGCCCAGGGCAAAAAGAACATCTGGGGGACTATCCCCGACGTAGTAGAGATGCAATCGGAAGGCGGAGCTTCCGGAGCCGTTCACGGTGCCCTGACCACCGGCGCTCTGACCACCACCTTTACCGCTTCTCAGGGTCTTCTCCTGATGATCCCCAATATGTTCAAGATAGCCGGTGAGCTCACCCCGACGGTGTTTCATATTGCCGCCCGGGCGGTGGCCTGCCAGGCTCTCTCCATCTTCGGAGACCACTCCGACGTGATGGCCGCCAGGTCCACCGGTTTCGGCCTGCTGTCCTCCACCTCGGTGCAGGAAGTCCTGGATTTTGCTCTCATCGCCCAGGCGGCCGCCCTGAAAGCCCGGGTGCCCTTTCTCCACTTCTTCGACGGTTTTCGCATAAGCCACGAAATCAGCAAGGTCGAAGGGATCCCCGAGGAGATCATGCGAAAGATGA
Source organism: Spirochaetales bacterium (assembly GCA_016932135.1). Taxonomy (GTDB): domain Bacteria; phylum Spirochaetota; class Spirochaetia; order JAFGDJ01; family JAFGDJ01; genus JAFGDJ01. The sequence goes on from JAFGDJ010000128.1 coordinate 4,759, forward strand.
TCGATGATGAAATGGTCAGGGCTCACCGCAAACGGGGTATGACCCCGGAAGCCCCGGTGATCCGCGGCACCAGTCAGAACCCCGATGTCTTCTTCGCCGCCCGGGAAACGGTAAACACCTACTACGACGGGGCTTCCGCCATTGTCCAGGAGATGATGGACCGGTTGGCGAAGCTCACCGGCAGATCGTACAAACTCTTCGACTACGTGGGAGCCCCCGACGCCGAAGAGGTGGTCATGCTCATGGGAAGCTCCTCCGACACGGTGGAAGAAACGGTGGAATACCTCCGGAAGAAAGGCAGAAAGGTCGGCCTGGTTAAGGTCCGGCTCTTCCGGCCCTTCGACGCCGCCGCCATGACGGCAGCCCTGCCGGCGACGGTGAAAAAGATCGCCGTGCTGGACCGGACCAAGGAACCCGGAGCCCTGGGCGAACCCCTCTACGAAGACGTCCGCACCGCCGTGGGTGAAATCATGGCCGCGGGAAAAGCCCCCTTCAAAGGGTACCCCGAGATCGTTGGCGGTCGTTACGGTCTGGGCTCCAACGAGTTCACCGCTTCCATGGCCATCTCGGTCTTCGACAACCTGGCCTCCGCTGCTCCGAAGAACCATTTCACCATCGGTATTCACGACGACCGGTCTTTTACCAGCCTGGACTGGGACAAGGATCTGTCCATTGAACCGGAAGACGTCCACCGGGCTGTTTTCTTCGGTCTCGGCTCCGACGGAACGGTCAGCGCCAACAAGAACTCCATCAAGATCATCGGCAAAGCCACGGACAATTACGCCCAGGGGTACTTTGTGTATGACTCCAAGAAAGCCGGAGCGGTGACCACCAGTCACCTGCGATTCGGAAAGCGGCCCATCAAGTCCAGCTACCTGGTTCAGAAAGCCCAGTTCGTGGCCTGCCACAAGTTCTCCTTTGTGGAAAAATACGACATGCTGAAGTACGCCGAACAGGGCGGGGTCTTCCTGCTGGCCAGCCCCTTCCCGGCCGACCAGGTCTGGGATCACCTGCCGGTGGAAGTGCAGCGGCAGATTATCGACAAAAATCTGAAGTTCTACGTCATCGACGCCATCGACATTGCGCAGAAGATCGGTTTGGGCGGCCGCATAAACACGATCATGCAGACCGCCTTCTTCCTCATCTCCGGCATTCTGTCGGAAGACAAGGCCTTGGAGCTGATCCGCGCATCGGTACAGGACACCTACGGTAAAAAGGGCGCGGACATCGTAAAACTCAATATGGACGCCATCGAAGCCTCCCGGACAAAGATCGAAGAGGTGAAGTATCCGAAGGAAACCCGGGGGGATCTGCACATGATTCCGCCGGTGCCCGGTTACGCCCCCGATTTCGTCAAGGAAGTCACCGGCGAGATTATCGCGGCCCGGGGAGCGGACATTCCTGTATCCAAACTGCCGGACGACGGCACCTACCCCGTGGGGACCACCAAGTACGAAAAACGGAACATCGCGGAGAACATCCCCGTCTGGGACCCGGACACCTGTATTCAGTGCGGCGACTGTTCGGCGGTCTGCCCCCACGCGGTTATACGGATGAAGATCTATGACCCGAAACATCTTCAGAAAGCCCCCGGAACCTTCAAGAGCACCGACGCCAAGGGCAAGGAATTCGAGGGGCTGAAGTTCACCATCCAGGTTTCTCCCGAAGACTGTACCGGCTGCGGCGCCTGCGTGAATATCTGCCCCGCCCACAAGAAGGTCGGCGGCGAGAAAACCGAGGAAAAGGCCATCAATATGCATCCCCAGCTTCCCTTAAGGGAACAGGAGGTGGAAAACTGGGA
>JAFGDJ010000129.1 GCA_016932135.1 Spirochaetales bacterium
ATCCTCCAGAGGCATGGTGCCTCCCACGGCAACCCGCCCGCCGGTTTTCTCCAGGATCTCCGGGTTATTGGAAGCCCAGACAAAGTCGTTTATCTCCAGGTCACCTTCGGCATCGGGAGCCGGTTCTCCGGTGATGGTGACGAAGGTGGCTTCATTCATGGCGGTCATCTGCCCGGGCAGCGTACTGACTTCCAAAAGGCTCTGAACACGGAGGTTCTGCCTTCCGCCGGAGGCCAGGCTTTCCAGGAGCACCTGTACCCGCTCCTCCAGGCTGCCGGCTAAAATCCTCTGCTGGTTTCCGGTGGTCACCACCGCCAGGGGTATGGCTACCATCAATACCACCAGAAGAACCAGGGTGGCAACTAAAAGGGCAAATTTGAACCTCAGTCCTCTACCCTGTTTTCTCATGGATTCAATCCTCTCTTTCTGTTTTTCCTCCATCACCTCACCGGTCAGCAAGGCGACGGCCTGGGCTTTCAAGCGGCTGCCTTCACGAACCACCTGAACCATCCGCAGGCTGGACAGAACCAGCATGGCGGACAGAAAAGCCATGACCACCAGGAGCAGCACCCGGTTGAAGGGAATGCTGAAGGTGCTTCGCCGGGACGGTACATACACCGCTCGGTACACCGAACCGAAGTCTCCGAACTTTACCGTGCCGGAAGACTCCAGGGTGAGGCTCTCCCGGCTGAAATGGATACCCCTCCTCGGGTGGAGGACTCCCACCAGGTAATTCCCCGGATCGATATCTTCGATGACGGGGCCGGCGATGATCCGGTCCGTTCGAACGGTGTAGAGCCCCATACCGCCTTCGAAGACATAATCAAAGGGTTCCTTACCGTCCTGGTCCAGGAAAACCCGGGAGACCAACCCCCCGACGGAAAAACCCCGGCCGACGATTTCCAGTTCAACCCTGCCCAGCTCGTCTTCCGTGGCGTTGACCCTGGAGATAAAGGTTACCGGAATGTATTTATTCATCCGAAGAATCAGGTGTTCCGGGTCTCCCATATTCCCCACCGTATCTACCGCGGAAACTGAAAGAACCCAGAGACCGTTATCTTCGTTTCTGAAGCTGTACTCCGGAAGGTCGGTCATCACTTCTTCCGGGGGGCGGCGAAAATCGGAGAGTTCCACCGGTCCCTCGTACCCGGCGGAGGCCAGGTACTGCAGCCGATAGGCATATCCCGCCAGATCGGTATCTTCCGGTTTGCCCCAGGAAATCGTCTCGGAATTGGATGCGAGAAACCCTTCGGTATCTGTTTCCGGGGGGAGAAAGGCCACCTTCCCCGGCGGCGTAGTATCCCGGATAAAGGGTACGTGAACCGTTTCGGACCAGTTTCCCGCGTAATCATTGGCCGCCAGGTGAAAATACCAGGTACCGTCCTCCGTAACGGAGGTGGAAGCCACCCTGTCCCTGTCCAGGAGCATAAGCCGCCGCGGGGGTGTCGTATCGGGTCGACGGTCCCAGGAGTAACTGTAACCGGCTATACCGGAAGAATCCTCCGGTGAAGACCAGCGCAGGGTGAAGGTATCCTGCTTCGCCCGTCCCTGAGGGACGAAATTAACGGGCCGCACCACCGGGGTTTTCACCGTTTTATCCGGCAGAAGGTACAAAAGCCCGGTTTCAGAACCGGTTCGGTTCTCCCAGACCACCGAAAGGTCTCCGTCCCGCAGTACGGGGCTGGGAAGGGTTGAATTTCCAGGAATCAGCATTGTCAGGTCCTGCTCTTCCCAGAAAAGCCCTTCCTTGTAGCCTAAAACAATCCTGTTGTCCCCGGCCCGATTATCGAACCATAAAAGGACGGGCTCCCCGCGGAGGCTGAAAACCCGGGGGTTCTGGCAGACCCTGCTTCCCCGGGTTACCCGTTCGGGCTTCATCCGGTGTTCCCCTGATCCGTCAAGCTCGGAGTAATACACCTGGGGGGTACTGCCGGTATAACGGCGCTCCCAGGTCAGGTGGAGCCCTTCTTCATCGGCCAGGAGGAAGGGACGCTGATTATCAAAGAATTCACTCCCGGCAAGGGAGCCAGCCCATTCCTCACTGAAATCGGAAAGATGCACCGCCGGGCTCCAGCTAGTGCCGCCATTGTCGGTATACTTCAGGTACAGTTGAAAAGATGAAACCGCGCCGGTCTGGAATACCTGGAATGCCACATATTCCCGCCCCCCCCGGTAGGCATAGCTGGGGAGAAAGTTTCCCGTCAGTCCTTCTTCCTCCACCAGGGGTTTGAAAGAAGAAAGGTCATTTCCCCGGACTGAGGTGGCGTAATAAATTCCCAGGGAGGAAAGACGGGCGATCTCGAACTCCTGGGTAATAAAGAGAATATACCCGCGGCCGTTTCTTCTGAAAAGCCGGGGGGTGACGCGTGTTGTGAGGGCTTCGGATTTGGAAAGCTCCTGGAATCCTTCAATGGGGTTTTGCGTTGAATAAAGGGTTACGGCATAATCATCGGTGGAAAGGGCCAGAAGAATTCTCCCGTCTTCATCCACCGTGTGGGAATGAAATTGAATCTCTCGGCCTACAAAGGGAAAGGGCCCCAGGACCCGGGGGTAGCGGCTCCAGGAAACACCGTCTTCCGTAACCGCCAGGGAAATCCAGGTGCGCCCCCTCTCTTCGGAAAGGATCTCCGATTCCTGCCATACCACCACCGTCCTATCACCGGTAGTAACGGTTCGGGAAAAGCGGACCCCCTCCTCGACCAGCACCCGGGGGTTCTCCCAGTAAAAATCCAGGGCTTCTAAGGCAAGAGGAAGGAAGAAAAAGATTAAAAGGATCAGGGGTGTTCGGCGGCTCATCGTAGGGCTTCTATCCGTTCCTGCAACTCCAGGAGTTTTGTGTTTCTCTGATTATCGGGGTTCTGCATCAGGATATCCACCAGAATCGACGCCTTTAAATAGTTCCCCGAGGTCAAGGCATTCACCGCCTCCAGGTAGACCTGCTGATCTTCATTGGAAAAGACCGATGTGGAGCGGCCTCCCGTTTCCACACTGATAGTATCCTTCAGCCGGACAGCCTGCAGGTTGTCCGGGTTGAGCCTGATTGCTTCGTCCAGCAGGGACAGCGCCAGGGGATACTGGGCCCGGTTTCCGTCGGAGTAGATTCTAACCGCGTCGTCGTATAGCCGGGCGGACTGGTTTATTTTCGTGCGGTCCGGCGGACGGACCTTGATCCCGGCGGCGTATTCCGCCTCCAAAATCGCCTGGGACATTCCGGGATAGGATGGATCGATGGCTTCCAGGTCTTTCAGGTCGATGTAGGCTTTTTGCGGATTCGTGGATATCAGCTGCCGGGCTTCGGTAAAATCCTTTTTAAAGATCTCAAGAAATTGTTTTTCATCCCGAATTTTGCTGATCATCATATTCAATACCCGGGCTTCCTTGTTGAAAGGAAAATACTGCTGCACATAGAGAATATTTTTTTCAGCCCTGTTTAGGTAGAAGTCGGCTTCTTGCTGCTTCCCCTCATCTATCAGATCCTTTCCTCCCCGGTAATCCGCCCGGGCCTGATTGAGATATTGGCTCATCTCGGCGAAGAGTGGATCGGTTTCATCAATCTCTCTTCCCGAAGTCACAGACAGGGCTGTCTGAGTCAGGTTGAGCCAGTACTCCACCTCCGGGTTCGCTTCCACATTGGTGTCTTTCCAGCGGTTCTCCGCCTGTAACAGGACGTTCCTGGCCTGGGGGAAATTCCCCAGGGAATAAAGCGATTTGCCCTGAGTAATCAGGCTTCTGACCTCTCGAATAACCAGGGCGTTCTCCGCGTCATTGATTTCCTCATAGAGGCTGGTGATTCGCTGATCCCGCAGGGCTCGCAGTTCCGGATCTTCCTGGTAGAACAGGGACTCATCAAAACGCTCCGCCGCGGCAACCAACCGTTCCTTGGCCGCGGCAAACTCATTGCGGGTCACCAGGGTATTGGCTTCCGAGATGCGCTGTTCTCCTTCCTGGCGGTAGCGGGCTGCCAGAAAGATTTTTTCCTGTGCCTCGGCAATAAGGGCTTCCACGATCTGTTGCTGCTCCTCCGCGGAGGCCCTCAACTCTTCCGCCTCATCAACGCGCCGGATCATGGTTTCGGTTTCCATGTACCGTGTTTCTGCCGATGCGAAAAAGGAGGATACCCCCGTCAAACCGGAGCGGAGATCCTCGAGGTTATCATCAGCCTGATTAAACAGGTCCAGGGCTCTGTCGGGGTAATGAAAGGTCACCGCTACTGCGTCCTCGCCTTCTCCCCGGATCTCCACCAGTCCCTGAAGAAGCTCTCCCCCCCGGTCGATATCCTGGGTCAACTGAAGAAAGCTCTCTTGCAGAGGCTCCAGCAAAATTTCGGCCTTTCTGTCCAGGGCATCCAGGGATAGATTCTCAAAAACAACCGTGGTCTCCTGAAGCCGTTCATCCATTCCGGCCAATAATTCCAGGGATCTGGTAAAATCTCCCGGCCCCTGGACATAGGCGGAAAATACTTGCGATTTCTCCCTCCAGAAAGAGCGTTCTCCGGCCAGAGACACTTCCACTTCGGAGAGACTCTTCAACCGAGCTTCAATGGCTTCGAAATCCTCAGCCTGCGCCAGTTCCGCCCGGGCTTCCGTTAAGGCGTTCCGCAAGAGCGTTATATTTTCCAATCCCTTAAGGGTATCCAATAGCAACAGGGACCACTGAAACAACGGCAGTTTTTCAGCTATCAGACCGCTGGAAACGGTCTGAGGAGCAAAATCTTTCTTTACAAGAATTCCCGCCCCCCAGGCCTTGAGGGTATACGCTAAAGCCTCGGAGAGCTCCAGGGATCTCTGGAAGGCTGTCGGAGGCAGGGCATCCCTTCCTTCTTCGTAGGCGTCCCGCACCGCCTGAAAAGCCAGTTCAGTTTCCGTCAGCAGAAGATTTTCCGCCTGGGCCAGGTCCCTGATCCAGATTTTTTCGAGGGTATATCGAATCCCTTCCGATGTTTCCATATCGGTCCGGCCTTCAATTAAACGGTTCAGAAAGATAAGATGGTGAATCTGTTTTTCATCCAGACGGGTACTGCGGATATCCGCCTCCAGGGTAAGAAACTCTTCCGCCAGAACACGAAAGGCACTGTGCAGGTCCATCAATTCCACCGCCTGGGACACCAGGGCCGCCAAATCCGCGCGGAAAGGTCTTTGGTCTTCCAGGGATGCCGTCATTGCCGTTAGGGAGGTCTTCAAAGAATCGTCTGCCCTTAAAACGGCGGACACCGCGGCGTTCAACTCTTCGGTAAGCCGGTCAACCTGGGAGACCAGGATATTTCCGTAGTTCTCATCATCGAAGATATCCCTGCTCAGATCGAAGCCGGAAGCATAGACCCCCAGGGCTTCGTTATACTGTTCCTTTTGTATCAGTTCCCCGGCTTGCTTCATGATGACGAGGAAGCGGTTGTTGTTATACACAAACCCCGCCGTTTCCTTGGCCAGGCTTAAGGATTCCACCGTGGCTTCGTTGGGGTCGGGGTCCAGCTCCTCCAATTCCCGGATAATCGGGTACGCGTCCTCCAGGTTCCCCTGATACGCTTCGATCAGAGCGGCGTACCGCTCATTGTAATAGGCCCTGGCTTTTCTTATACGGTTTAACAAGTCCTGGGCCTCGTCGAATTTATCGGGGTGTTTGCGCATGACCTCGGTTAACACCAGGATGGCCTCGTTGTATTTCAGTTCCCCTACCAGCTCTTCGGCTTTGGCCATGGGATCTTCCCGGGTGCCCGCGGCATAAGAGCCGGCACAAAAAACGACGAGGAGAAGAAAAATAGAAACAGCGCGGCTATATCTCACGCCCATAGTATTAGTTCCAATCTATCACATCATCGGCAGAATTACTCCCCCTTCCTAGGGTTCTCTTCCTCCAGGGGAGTGAAATGGGCTCACCGGGCCTATCCTTATACGAACCTGAGATAATGACGATAATCCTGGTGTGGAAAAAGACAGGTTTCTGTTGTATATTGAACCTAGAATGATGAAAATCCGACTGGCGGTTCTCTTTTTTCTCCTTTTTTCATGGTCTCTTTCGGCGGCGGAGTACTCCGATTATTACGCCTCCGCATCTGAAACCGCCGAAAGTGCCTTGGACGTGAATACCGGACTGACCGCTTTTGAAATTCTTCTGATTCCATTAGGGGGAAAGCTGGAAAGTATGGGAACCGCCTACACCGCCGTGGCTCTGGATTCCGGCGCTCTGGAGGCAAACCCCGCCGCCACATCGGTGTTATCATCCACCGAACTCTCTTTCATCCACAACGACTGGATCGCCGACTCGAAATTAGAGGGAGTCATCTATACCATCCGATACAATAACCTGGGGATAGGCTTCGGCGGGAAATTCCTCTATCTTCCGTTCACCGAGTTCGATCAATGGGGTGACCCGGTTTCCAAGGGATACCCTTCAGAAACCATCACAACGCTGAATATCTCGTACAATTTCTTTTCCAGTTACTATTTTTACGGTTTTGCCCTGGG
>JAFGDJ010000130.1 GCA_016932135.1 Spirochaetales bacterium
CAGGGGAGAAATTGTCGGCTTACTAGGACCCAATGGAGCAGGAAAAACCACGGTCTTTTATATGATCGTCGGTTTCATTCGGGCAACCGCCGGAAACATTTACCTGGACACCCGGAACATAACTCATTTGCCCATGTATAAACGTGCCCGGGCGGGTATTTCATACCTTCCCCAGGAAGCTTCGATCTTCAGAAAGCTGTCGGTGGAAAACAATATCATGGCTATTTTAGAATCCCGCAGAGAAATTTCCAGACACCAGGCCCGGGAAGTACTGGAAAAACTGCTCTCCGATCTCGGTATTGAACACCTTCGCAAGCAGCAAGCCTATACCCTTTCCGGCGGCGAACGCCGAAGAACCGAAATAGCCCGGGCTTTGGCTATAGAACCCCGTTTTCTCCTCCTGGATGAACCCTTCGCCGGAATCGACCCTATCGCGGTTTATGAAATAAAAAAAATCGTTCAAAAACTCTCCCAGATGGGAATCGGAGTCCTTCTGACGGATCATAATGTCCGGGACACCCTGGAGATCACCCATCGTTCATACATCATCAACCTGGGAGAAATTCTCGTGAGCGGGTCCAGGGACTACCTGCTGGCCAACCCCGTAGCCCGGAGCATCTACCTGGGCGACGACTTCCAGATGTAATCAGAGCTTCCAAACATTGACAAATGAAATAGACTCAATCATTATTATAAAGAGGGAAATCCGTTGTATCGGTAATCCCCCTGGAGGATGTATTGCAGTATCAGAAGCCGGTAATAATCCAACAACAAAAGATGAAGCTGAGCCCTCAGATGTATCAGTCCATTCAGATGATGGCGCTGCCCCTCCAGGAATTGAAATTCCGCATTCAGGAAGAAATAGAAAAAAATCCTGCTTTGGAAATAATAGAGGATAAAAGCACCGTTTCCATTGACGCAGAAGGACAGTCCGCGGTGGATCATCAGGAGGAACGGGAGTACTTTGAAAATTCTTCCGACCCCGGATTCACCGGCCCCTTAGACTACGATGCCAGCGACAATAAGCGAAAGTTTATCGAAGGTGTCCTGACCCGGTCGGAATCTCTCCACGAACACCTTTTATGGCAATTACGTCTTCAACCCATTTCCCCTAAACTCTTCAACCTGGGGGAACTCTTGATTCAGAACCTCGACGAAGCCGGGTTTCATCGGGAAGACCCGAACAATGTAGTAAAGGAAGAAGACAAGCCGTTCCTCCGAAGCATGATGGAGATGATCCAGGGCTTCGATCCGGTGGGTACCTGTACAAAGGACTACCGAGAAGCTTTATTGGTGCAGATAAAAAACGATCCTGAGGCACCGGATCTGGCTGATGAGGTGGTGGAGCATTACCTGGAATACCTGGAAAAGGGGAAACTCAACGAGGTTGCTAAAAAACTGAAAGTTGACCTTGAAGAAATCGAAGGCTTATTGTCTTTCATTAAAACCCTGAACCCCTTTCCCGGGTCCCAGTACTCCACGGAGAGTCCCCAGTATGTTATTCCCGATCTTATGGTAAAACTGAAAGAGGGAGAATTTTTCCTGATCCTCAACGATGAGGAAATTCCTGTTCTGGGAATCGATCCCTTTTTTCATGAGCTGGTGCATAAAAAAGAAAAGAAACCGGAACAGGAATTGAAACAGTACGTAAACCGAAATCTTCGTGACGCCCGATGGTTTATCCGCAGCATAAAGCAGCGAAACGAAACCCTGCTAAAGATAGCCAAGGCGGTGGTGGAATTCCAGAGGGATTTTTTCCTCAAGGGCCCTCGATACCTAATACCGCTCACCTTAAAAGACATAGCCGAAGAAGTGTCGGTGCATGAAACCACCGTCTCCAGAATAGCCAACGCCAAATACATCCAAACGGAATGGGGGATCTTCCCCCTGAAGTATTTCTTTACCAATTCCATATCCGGTACCGGCTCATCCGGCTCCAGGTTTTCCAAAGAGGGAGTAAAACATATCATCAAAGAACTGATCGACGCGCAGAGCGATGGCACAAAACTATCAGATCAAAAAATAGCGGACCTGTTAAAAAAACAGGGAATACAATTGGCAAGGAGGACTGTGGCAAAATATAGAAAAGAACTGGACATCCTTTCGTCCTACGGAAGGTAACGAGGATTCTCCTCACCAGGGGGGAATACAACTTAGTACCCGGGAGGTTCGTATGCATCTGGAAATCAAAGGCGTTCATTATGATGTGAGTGAAACCACAAAGGACTTTTTAGAAAAGAAGTTAACGCGATTTTCCTTTGCTGAAGATTATATTATTGATCTTCTCTTTACCATTACAAGGGAAAAAAGCGCCTATAAAATTGAGGCGAATGTTAATTTTCGCTGGGGCACATCATCACATGTCAGGGTTGATGCCTTCGAACTGTACAAGGGGATCGAGATACTATTTGACAAGCTTCAGATAAAGCTCCTAAAGGAAAAGGAGAAGATCCAGGAGCATTGATTTATCATTGATTACCGACATTTTTACTGAAAAACCTCGAAGATATTCTTCTTAAGGGTGTAAATTTAGGCAAACCTGGAAGATATCCTCGAGGAAGGAAGGAAAGGCCGCTTTTTCTAGGAGCCTTATCATGGTATAGTACTATCAGATTCTTAATCGGGGTGCGCCATGGAAAAATTTACCGTTCTTGATCTTCTCGATCTTGAATTAAAAGAACACAACACCCTCAATCTCAAATGTATCGGAGGCCGGGCCGGATTAGTTCGGGTTATTCAAGAGCCGGATCTCAACCGTCCCGGCTTGACCTTAAGCGGATTCTACGAAGAATTCGCCTTTCAACGAATTCAGGTCTTCGGCAGAGGTGAATGGGCCTTTTTAAAGAAACTCTACTCGGAAAATCGAACGGATACCCTGGTGGAGTTTTTTAGCCACGAAATCCCCTGTTGTATCTTTACCCACAACCTGCAACCGGTACCGTCTTTCTCCGATATGGCGGAAAAAGGCGGCTGTCCCGTTCTGCAGACCGACCTTCCTTCCAGCGAATTTTCCCGGCGCATTATCCGGGCTTTAAGCAGTGTTTTCGCCGAAAAAAAAACCATTCACGGCACCCTGGTAGAGGTCTTCGGGATCGGTGTGCTCATTCTTGGAGACAGCGGTGTCGGAAAAAGTGAAACCGCTTTGGAACTGATAGAGCGGGGACACCGGCTTATCGCCGATGATTCGGTGGAGCTACGCTGCGTCAACGGTAATCTTCTCATGGGTTCCGGGACTAACATGGTCGCCGGGCATCACATGGAAATTCGAGGACTGGGGATCATCAATATCAACCATCTCTTCGGTGTGGGTGCCATCAGGGATCAAAAACAGGTACAGCTCATTGTGGAACTGGAAGACTGGAACTCCACAAAAATCTATGATCGGGTAGGTTCAGGGGAGCAGACTCTGGAATTCCTGGGAGTCAAGATTCCTTCCGTTCAGATTCCCGTGAAACCCGGCAGAAACATACCGATTATCATTGAAACGGCGGCAATGAATGAAAGGTTAAAGAAGATGGGATATTATTCCGCCAAGGAATTCAACCGGAATGTTTTAAGCTGGCTGGAAAGCGAAAGCGCCAGAACGGTATACTTTAATAAGAAGGATGTATTTTAACGCACCATGGTCAGTAAAGAAATCACCATCAGGAACAGGGCGGGAATTCACGCTCGGCCCGCGGCTCTTATTGTACAAAAAGCCAACGAGTTCGATTCACAAATTTATTTCGAAAAAGATCACAACAAAATCAATGGAAAATCCATTATGGGCATTATTACCCTGGGAGCAGGGTACAATACAACCTTGACCGTTACTGTCGAGGGAGCCGATGAGGAAGCCGCGCTGCAAGCGATTGTCCAATTATTTGAGAACAGGTTCGAAGAAGAATAATATGATGGTCCATCCGCTGACCAGAACACCGCGTCGTGCCGGCGGAGTATTACTCTTTTCCTGGATTTTCTTCTTTTTTTTTCCCGCCTTTCATTATGCCTCGGAACTCAATATCCAGCTTGAGACGGAGAAAGATCATATACGCGTGTCTATCCTCTTACCACCGGAAAGCCGTCCCGACATTCTGACGTCGTTTAACAACGGCCTGCGGTCCGGTATCCGTTTTGAAATCCGGCTTTACAGAGTAGCCACGGGGTTTCGGTCCTTCTTTGGTGACCAACTTCTCCGGGAAGAACATATTGTAAAAGAAGGGCATGTGGATAGTTTCAGCCGGGCATACAGAATAACTACCGACTCAAAGATCCAGGACTATCATAATTTCCGGCAGTTCCAGGAAGTTTTCTACCACCTCGCCGACCTTTCCATTCCTTTCATACCTTCCTCTGCGGACGGAGCCTATTACATCCTCTGCCGGGTAGTCGTGGAAAAAATGAAACTCGTTCCTCCCTTAAACCTTCTTTCTCCCTTTATGAAAACGAACAGAATAGCAACTCCCTGGGTCCGGCTGGACCTGTCGGAGGAAAGGGCAGGGAAAGAAGGATGATTCGATCCACTTCTGCCAGAACTTCCAAGACCACCCTGTACAGTATCGCCGTTCTTTACCTGGTTATCATTGTTCTTATTTTTATCTTCGCCCGACAATTTTTATCCGATGTGTCCTCCGGGAGCAGCTTCTCCAACATCATGATTATTTTTTCCGCCGTGGTACTGCCGGCTTTCCTTATCGGCTCAATTATTTTAAATTTCCTCCGGCTGCGACGGGAAAAACGCTCCGGCAGCCCGGGGGTGTTCTTTAAGACGAAGCTGGTGCTTTTTTTCAGCTTTATCGCCATGATTTCCGCCGTTCCCCAGGGTATTCTTTCGGTCAGCTTCCTCCGAACCGCCATGGAATCCTGGTTTTCATCTTCCATGGGGGTTGCTCTTCACGGAGGCCTTGATATAGCCCTGGAATATTACAACGAGAAACTAAAAAACCTGGAAGAATTCGGTGAAAGCCGGGTACTGAAAAATCTCATATCGACCCGTTCAGGCTCCTCCGGTCTCTTTTGGGACACCATCCAGGAAGTAAATCCCTTAATCGACAGTCTGCAATTGTACGATTCCTCAGGAAGGGAAATAGCCTTTCTCGGAGAACCCCGGGCTCGCCTGGAAACCACGCCCTCCTTCGAAACCCGGCCGGGAATGCTGCCGAAACAGGATTACCGTGACATGAGCCTGCTGCGATACCTCTCCTATGTGGATACCGATGAAGGACGCCTGGCCGTTCTCATCGGTTCTATCCTCCCGGGGAACTTTGAAGCCCAGGCCCGGGGATTAACGGAATCAATCGAGCTGTTTACCCAGTATCAGGAACTGCAGAATCGTTTTTACATCGCCCTGATCATTGTTTTCGCTTTTTTTTCCGTTCCCCTGTTATTACTGGCAATTATAGTAAGCTTCATGCTCAGTGACGAGGTTATAAAACCGATTGTCAGCCTGGAGGAAGCCACAAGAAAGGTGGCTGAAGGAGACTTTACCATCAGGATTTTTTCGCGGCGCCGGGGTGAATTATCCGTTCTCATCGATTCCTTTAATACCATGGTGTCCGAACTTGAACGAAGTCGCTTTAAGATCATGCAGACGGAGAAGGTAACGGCCTGGCAGGAAATTGCCCAGCAGATGGCCCACGAGATCAAAAATCCCTTAACGCCCATCAAGTTGTCGGCTCAAAGAATAATAAAGAAGTATCAATCCGGCTCCGAGGATTTCGAACGGATCCTTACCCAGGCGGTGGAGTCCATTATCAGGGAAGTGGATAATCTGGATCAACTGTTGAAGGAATTCCGTGATTTTTCCCGTCAACCCACCCCGATGCCGGAAAAAATAGATATAAATTCTCTCCTCGTTGAGGTTCTGGCCACCTACGCCACTACTGCTCCTTTCGTTCAGGTGGATACCTCCGGTTTGCAGGATGACCTTATCCTTGACGTCGATAAAAAGCAGATGACCCGGGTTTTTTCAAATCTTATAAAAAACGCCTTTGAAGCCCAGGAAAACGGGGGAACCATATCCCTTCGCACCAACCTTGTAAGAAAGGGAAATAATCGGTACTGTAGAATACAGATTCAGGATACAGGGAAAGGAATCGTGAAGGAAAACCACGATAAAGTCTTTAACCCCTATTTTACCACCAAGATGACAGGGACTGGTCTTGGTCTGCCGATTGTGGAAAGAATTATCTTTGATCATCAGGGAGAAATCTGGTTCGAAACGGAAGAAGGCGTCGGCACGACCTTCTTTATCGATCTCCCCATGGGGAACCCGGCATGAGCGACATATTAATCATAGACGACGAACCGGGTATCCGCACGGTTCTGACGGACATCCTGGAGGATGAACATTATACCGTTTTTACCGCCGGTGACGGGTTCGAAGGGTTGGCGGTTATCCGCAGCCGTTCCATTGACCTGGTTATCCTGGATGTTTGGCTCCCAAACATGGGCGGCATGGATGTGCTAAAACAGATAAAAGAAGAATTCCCCGAAATTGAAGTCATTCTGATATCCGGTCATGCCAATATCGATATAGCTGTTAAAGCCGTGAAGCTCGGCGCCTTTGATTTTCTGGAAAAACCCCTTTCCCTGGACAAGGTTGTCACCCTGACCAGAAACGCCTTAAAACTGGAAGAACTAAAAAAGGAAAACCGCAATCTCAAGAATTCCCTCTTCGTCGAAGATGAAATGATCGGGGAAGGTCCCCATATGATAAAGGTGCGGGAAAGAATTCGTCAGAGCGCCGGAAGCGATGTAAAGGTTCTTATTCTCGGAGAGAATGGAACAGGTAAAGAACTGGTAGCCCGGGAAATTCATCGCCAGAGCAAACGGGCGGATAAACCCTTTGTGGAAGTAAACTGCGCCGCCATTCCGGACACTCTTATTGAAAGCGAACTCTTCGGCCACGAAAAGGGGTCTTTTACCAACGCCGTAAGTCGGCGAAAAGGAAAATTCGAATTGGCCGACGGGGGAACCCTTTTTCTCGATGAAATAGCCGACATGTCCCTTAACGCCCAGGCCAAGGTCTTAAGGGTTATTCAGGAGATGAAATTTGAAAGAATCGGAGGGGAAAAATCCATATCCGTGGATGTACGGATTATAGCCGCCACCAATAAAGATATCGCCACAGAAGTGAAGCAGGGGAGGTTCCGGGAAGACCTCTATTTCCGGCTGAACGTGGTGCCAATACAGATTCCTCCTTTGAGGGAGCGGAAAGAGGATCTTGTTCCCCTGATCACGTATTTCATGCAGAAATTCAATTCCTCCACACCGGACCAGGAAAAATCTCTCTCTTCCGAAGCCCTGGAGGTCCTGTCGACCCACCCCTGGCCCGGTAATATCCGGGAATTGAAAAATTTCATCGAACGTATTACCATTATGTCCGACGAGGATGTGATCACCAAAGAAGTGGTGGAATATTTTCTTGGAGACTCGCCGGAGGAAGAATCCGGGGTCGATTACCTGAAAGAATTTGAACCCATGAAATTGAATGAAGCGAAGGATCAGTTCGAAAAACAGCTTATTACCCGGAAGCTCGAACAAAACAGCTTCAATATCTCCCAGACAGCTCAAATTCTGGGATTGTACCCCAGCAACTTGCACGGGAAGATAAAGAAACACGGTATCAAAATAGAGAAATGAGGGATCTGACGAGGCGGCAAAAGGAAATTCTCTCCTTTATCGAAAGATTCATTGATTCCCACACTTTTCCGCCCACCATACGAGAAATCGCCGGCAATTTTAAGATCAGCGCCAAGGCTGCGCATGATCACGTGAAAGCCCTGGAAAAGAAGGGAGCCATTCGCTTCGATATGAACCGGAACCGGACGATCGAAGTAGTCTCGGGAACTGCAGAGAAGGAAACGGTAGTGAAAATTCCTGTCCTGGGAAATGTAGCCGCCGGCCAGCCGCTTTTCGCCGAAGAAAATTTAGACGGATACCTCACCCTGCCCTCCAACATGCTTTCCCGGGGTACTTATTTCGCTCTGAACGTCCATGGAGACAGTATGCGAGACGCGGGAATCTTTGACGGTGATACGGCTATTATCGCTCAACAGGAACAGGCTTCCAACGGGGATATTGTGGTCGCCATGATAAATGATGAAGCGGTAACCCTGAAACGATTTTACCGGGAAAAGAACCGGATAAAATTAAAAGCGGAAAACCCGGTGTACCCACCCATATACACCCAGAACCTGCGAATCCTGGGAAAACTATCCTGTATCATCAGAAATTATGACTAATACGGAACCGGCATATCTGCTTCTGGGACCCGAACTGGGGAAAAAAGAAGCCTTTCTGACAAACCTCAAAGAGACACTGAAAGATCGAACCGGGGGGAGCCTGGAAGAATTCCGCTTTTACCCCTTTGAGTCCGACGCCATGGAAGTCCTTGCCCTGGTCAGAAACGGCAGCCTCTTTTCCTCCCACACCCTGGTTCATATCCTCCAGGCCGACGCTCTTTCGGGGAATGACAGGAACCAGTTCATCGAGTATCTGAAACATCCCTCGGAAAACGCAACGGTGATATTCAGTACGGAAGAAATAAAAATCAATAAAACCTTTGAAGCGGCTTTTCCAAAAGCCGGCAGGCATGTTTTCTGGGAACTCTTCGAGAATGAAAAAAAGAGCTGGATAACAGGATTTTTCAAACAAACCGGGCATACCATAGACAGCGAAGCGGTGGAGCTGATTCTCGACGTGGTGGAAAACAACACCCAGGAAATGAAACGGGAGTGTGAACGCATTATCCTGGCAGCCGGGGAAAAAACAACTATTGAGATCGAAGATATAGAAAATTTCCTTTTTCACAGTAAAGAGGAAACGGTCTTTTCCCTTTTCGCCAAAATGATGGAAGGCAAATTTGTTTCTTCCCTGGAAGCCCTGGGAAAAATTCTCGATTCCGGAGAAGGATCACCCGTTCAGCTGATCGGCGGACTTCTCTGGCAGTTTCGGAAGCTCCTGGACCTCCGGGGGCTGCTGGATGAACATTATTCCTTCCAGGAAGCCTGTGATCGTCTTGGCATACGGGGCAAAAAAAATCAGGCAAACTATCAAGCCGGAGTTTCGAAATATACCCGGCGGGAGCTGGAAAAGATTCTTATGGCCCTGGCGGATTTCGATGCTACCCTGCGGCAGGTACGGTCAGAAATGGAGCCCACCTTGCTGGAAATGCTGGTTTATACCTGTGTGGTAAAGAAAGGCAGCTCCGAGTTTATCTACTCCTCCGACTGTACATCAAAATGGGCATAAACCCCGAATCTGTCGGAAGGATGCACTCCGAAAGTGGGAGAATCAAAAACCAACTCCGCCTTTCTCACGGTTATTCCTTCACCGCGGTATAAAACATAATCCAGCCTTTCCCGCCGATCCCTTTCGTCGGAACCGTAAAAACGCCGTATGTTGAGGTTTCGCTGACCGTCCAGGGTATAACCGGACCCGCTGCCTTTTTCCCAGGCGTCTTTGAAACCCGCCTGAGAAAGCGCCTCCATCTCTCTGGAATCGGGAGTAATATTTAACGAACCCGCCAGAATAACAGGAGCTTCCCCCGCCAGGCTGTTGATAAACCCTAAGGTGGAATAGACCAGAGAAAGGCTCTCCTCGCTCCGGCGAACCGATTCCCGCACCGCCTTAATATAGGCATCCCCTTCAAGATTTCCGTCGGCGTATTGTTTCGTCAGATCCTGCAGATCCTTTTCCGGGTGTGCCGGACCGCCGATCCAGTGAACGGTAAAGACATACACCTCCCGACCTGCCAGGGTGATCTTGCCTCCCATTATCTGAGGAGCCGTTTTTACGCCCATGGAGAGGGTGTTTTTTATAAAAAGCCCGGAAAACCTTTTTGATTCCAGGGGTTGAAAATCATACTCCTCCCGGACCAGCAGGACACTTCCCTCCCGAAGATTCCAGGGAAGTCCCACAACTCCAATACGCACCCCTCCCTTATTGACGCTGTACATACCGTTATAACCCAGCTCTTCCGACAGCTCTTCCGCCGTTTTCGGAAGGCCGTTCAAACCCGTTAACATTGCCAGATCAGGATTGAGGGCCTGTAAACCCGATTTCATGATGTCCAATCGAAAGGCCCTTTCATCCGGCTCCTCATATTCCCGGGCGGTAAAAAATCCGGAGTCTTTCAGGCCGCTCCATACAGGAAAAGCCACCACCTTCAGGCTTTCGGCTCCGAGAACAGCGGATAATAATAAAAAAATGGCCGCTATACACAATCCACGCGTTTTCATACTTACAGTTATACGACAGAATTGATTTCTTTGCATTAAAAAAAAAGCCGGCATGATTACCGGCTTTAGAAAATCCCGGGAACTCGAAACCTCTGGTTTGGTTCCCCGACGGATTCACTCATTTTAAAAAACCTAAAAAGTGCGTTATGTAAGACCGTTCGCCGATCCCCGAAGGGACCGGCCTGCTTCAACAGGTGGATTTGCCATCTTCACCTCCTGAAAAACAGGTTGCAAATTCAATCACACCTCTCCCTATAAATGTATGTCATTCTTCCGCCGATGTCAAATTTTTTCCCGAAAAATACGCCACCACCCGCTCCGCCACCTCCAGGGGCAATCCGGTCCGTTCCGCCGCTTCCTCCGCCGTAATGTCCCGAAGCGCATCGGGAGATCCAAAGGCCTGCAGCAGTTTCGCCGCCCTCACCCGGCCGATACCGGGAATTGTTTCATAGACCGACCGGCGGGTATCCTTTTCCCGCAGCCGTTTCTGAAAGGAGGTGGCGAATCGATGGGCTTCATCCCGCACCGCCTGGAGAACCCTCAAGGCTTCAGAGCCTTCGGGAAGAAGAATCGGGTCGCTTCGATTCTTTAAAAAAAGTTCTTCCTGCTTTTTTGCCAACCCTACCAGGGGAACCTCCGAAAGATCCAGGGCCTGAAGAATCTCCGCCACCGCTGAAACCTGCCCTTTGCCGCCGTCTATCAGGATCAAATCGGGTATATCCTGGTTTTCGTTCATCACCCGGGTATACCTTCGGGCGGTGATTTCCCTGAGAGATTCAAAATCATCAATGGCGCCATGAAGGCTCTTTACCTTGTAGCGACGATAGGCCTTCTTATCGGGCCGGCCGTTCCGGAAACTTACCATGGAAGCCACCGTGTTTGTCCCCCCCAGATGGGCTATATCAAAACCCTCGATATGCCGGGGAAGGGAAGGAAGTTCCAAAAGTGTCTGTAATTCCCGTAAGGCCTCCTGTTTGTTCCTGGCCTGTTTCCAGCTTTCCAGTTCCAGCCGGGCGTTTTCCTGGGTCATTCTCAGGATCGAAGCGTGTTTTCCCCGCTGGGGAACCGCTATGGCAACCTTGCTCTTATGTTCCCGGCGGATATACTCATCCAGCAGGTCCCGGTCCAAGGGGATTTCAAGAAATATCCTGGAGGGCATCTGTTCCCGCGTTCGATAATACTGATACACAAAATCAAAAAGTGCCTCTTCCGGGGTGGCCGGAGTTTCGGAGTGGTAGATCTCCCGATCCGTCAGTTTCCCCCCCCGCATCTGAAAAACCAAGAAGGTAAAGAACCCCTCTTCTCCGGCACAGGCGATGTAATCCCTCATCTCCTCGTCAAAATCCTGCACCTCCTGAGGGCGGCTGACCTCCTCGATGGATCGCAGGATGTCCCTGTACGTCGCGGCGGCTTCAAAGTCCAGGGCTTTCGAGGCTTCATTCATTCGGTCCCGATATTCCTTCACCAGGCCTTCGGCTCCCTTTGAAAGAAGCCCCTTGATGGTCTTCACCCTTTCCCTGTACTCATCACCGGATATCTTCCCACAGCAGGGGGCGGGACAGGCACCGATATGGTAGTAAAGACAGGGGTGTTCCCTCAGGCGGAGCTTTCCCTTGCATTTCCGTAAGGGGTACAGTTTATCGATAG
Organism: Spirochaetales bacterium; assembly: GCA_016932135.1. GTDB lineage: Bacteria > Spirochaetota > Spirochaetia > JAFGDJ01 > JAFGDJ01 > JAFGDJ01. Next base: position 11,871 of record JAFGDJ010000130.1, read on the forward strand.
CCCGAAGATACACATCCAGTTGCCTGACGTTGGCATAAGGGCCGAAATAATCGGACCCGTCCCGGACAATCCGCCGGGTCCTGAACATCCTGGGAAATTCCTCCCTGGTGATTCGAATCACCGGATAGGACTTCCCGTCCTTCAGATTGATATTATACCGGGGACTCCATTTTTTAATGAGATTATTTTCCAGAACCAGGGCTTCATATTCATTTTTCGTGACGATATGCTCGATGGAGACGATGTGGCGCACCAAATGCCGGGTTTTAATATCCTGTTTTCCGGTAAAATACGACCGCACCCGCTTCACCAGGTCTCTGGCTTTACCGACATACAGAACCCTGTCCTCCCGGTCCTTCATGATATACACCCCGGGACGGTGAGGGAGGGATCGTAAGAGGATTTCCTTTTCTACCGATGAATCTTCGCCTGGCTTCACAGCTCTTCCTGATACCATTCTCGGCGCACGATCTTGTGAAAGCTCTAGGGCTTCCCGGATTACAATATACTTCTCCTCATTGATTGATTCAATTCTTCCGATAATCACCTTGAAAGAACCGTGAAAAATTTATGTATTCTAGGCTGCCTCATACTTCTTAATTCTCTTCCTGCTTTTACCCTGGATCAGTCCATAATCCTGGGAAAAGAAGACCTCTGGCAGGATATCATTTCCTTCGACAACACCCGCATCATTCCCGGAAGAGGAGGACTAAGCGATATTACCCTCCGGGAAGGAGAATATGAAGAGGATGAGGATACGGATATCCTTCTGCACTTCAATTCTCCCGCGGATCTTTTCACACCCTCCGGGTACGCTTTAGAAGAATCTACGGTAGTGTATTCTTCCGAATACAAGGAACTGGGGGACGCCGCGGCGGCCTTCCGGAACGCGGAGGACAGCATTGTCTTCACCACCGGAGAAAATACGATTTTTTCCCCGGCTTACACCGGTGATGATTTTTCCATCGAGTTCCGACTGTATCCCGCCCGCCTGGCCGAAGGTGAGCGGATTCTTCTCTGGAAAGGCTCTCTGATATGGGACGGAAAGGTATACCCCCAGGAGCTGGAATGCTCAATATCGGCGCGAAAAATCCTGTGGCGCTTTGAAAATTTCTTCCGCTCCCCCGACGGCAGAATGCTGTCCCTCGAATTACAGGGCAACCGGAGTCTTTTCCCCAGGCAATGGAACCACCACCTGATCAGGTACGACGGGGAAACCGGCCTGATGGAATACCTCCTGAACGGGGTTCCCGAAGCCATAACCCATACCACCGATACCGGACGGGAAGAAGCTGTCGTGTATACTCCTTCGCCTGGTTCCGCCGTTGAAAAAACCCTCACCCTAGGCGGAAGCTTTATCGGTATCCTGGATGAAATGAGAATCTCCAGGTCCAGGATAACCGAACCCTTTATCGAAACCTATCCTCAACGCACCGGTTCTGCCATGACCGGAATTCTGGATCTGGAACATTCAAATTCCCGGCTGCTCAGAATACACTCTACCCAGCACACTCCCTCCGACACCGCCGTGGAGTATTATTATAAAATATCCGACACCTTGAGCGGCTGGAATTCCCTTCCCGGACCCTGGAAAAAGTTCAGTCCCGGAGAAGACCTGGGGTTTGAAACCCGGGGCAGGTATGTTCAGATCTTGATGGAACTCTATCCCGAAGGCAGGGGAATCTTCGCCCCCGCGGTCTCAGACCTGGAAGTGCTCTATGAACCCGATCTTCCCCCACTGCCTCCGGGGCGGGTCACCGCCCTCTCCGGAGACCGATGGATTGAACTCTCCTGGCGAGCGGTGGTAGATACCGATATAGCCGGATATCTGGTATACTACGGGTTCAAACCGGGCAATTATTTCGGTACCGGTCTGCCGGCGGGGGAATCACCCCTGGACGCCGGAACAAACACATCCCTTCGGCTGGAGGGACTGGAGAACGGAAAACTGTATTATTTCGCCGTGGTCGCCTACGACTCCTCAACGCCTCCTCATTACAGTGAGTTTTCCACCGAGATCAGCGCCCGTCCGTCCGCCGTTCACGGGAACGGCCAATGACCTATAAGGAACTCACCACCCGGGCTTTCAACGCCTTCAGGGTAAAAGACCTTGACCTGGCGGAGAGCCTGGCGGAAAAACTTTTGGTTCAATATCCGAAGAGTCCCGACCTCCACCTGTTTTTAGGAAATATTAAGACCCGGCAGGATCAATTCGACGCTGCCGTTTCCCACTACCGGGACGCGATTCAACTGAAGCCCGATAACGCCGAAGCCTTTAACAACCTTTCCGTCGCCTTCAAAATGAAAGGGGAGCTGAAAGCCGCCGTTGCCGCGGCGGAAAAAGCCTATGCCTTGAATCCCCGGCGGGCGGATATAGCCTACAATCTGGGAAACATCTACAAACAAGCCGGCCGCGTAAAAGAAGCCGTGGATTACTACAAGCTTGCCCTGCAGGGGGACCCCGGCTTTATCCCGGTCTACAACAACCTGGGAAACCTCTACGAAAAGACCGGGAAACATAACCTGGCGGAAGAGCTGTACCGCCAGGGCCTGGAACAGGACGAGAACAACCCCATGCTGCGGTACAACCTGGGGGTTGCCCTGGATAACACCGGGGAATATGAAAAATCGCTGGAAGAATATCGCAGGGCTCAAAAGAGCCGCCCCGGATGGACAGATAACCTCAACAATTTAGCCGTCACCCTGCAGCGCTTGGGAAAACCGGAAGAAGCCCAACGGCTCTTTCAGCGGGCCCTGGAAATGGACCCGAAAAATCCGAAACTTAACAACAACCTGGGAGTTCTTTATACGGAACTGGGTCGCTACGATGAAGCGGAAAATTATTACAAAAGGGCTTTATCCTCCGATGCCGGTTACAGCAAGCCTCTGATTAACCTGGGACACCTGGATGAAAAAACAGGTCAATACGAAAAGGCTATTGAGCACTTCACAGCCTTAGCCGAAGCGGATCCCCGGAATACCCGGCTTCAACTGGATCTGGCGGAAGCCTTGATTCATGAAAAACGGCTGAAAGAAGCCGGCGGTATTATAATTCGGACAGAAAAAATGGAACCGGACAATCCGCTGGTTCCCCTGACCAAGGGCAACTGGTATGTCGCCGCCGGTAAAAAAAAGAAGGCCCTGCACCAGTATCTAAAAGCCCTGTCCCTGGATGAAAGCAACACCGATGCCCGGATGCGCCTGGCCCTGCTCTACAAAGAACTTAAAAAATATGAAAAAGCCATCGCCGAGGTCAGTCATATTCTGTTAAAAAAACCGGACAGTTTCGCTCCGCGCCTTCTTCTTGGTGAACTCTACCTGGAACAGAATCTCTACCGGGAAGCCCTGGAGATCTTTGAAACCCTGGACAGAGAATACCCGGGAAACGAAGATGTTCTTACAGCCCTGACCCATAACTACAAAGCCATGGGAAACACAGAAAAGGCTTTACAGATCGCTGAAAAACTCGCCACCATGCAAGGAAAGAAGGGGGGTCCGGAAGACCTGGATCGCATGGATTCAACCCTGGAATGGTATGAGCAGGTGGCGGGAGAATACGCGGAAGAGTATGAAGAAATATGGAAACGAAACATCCAAAGCCTTACCGAAGAAGCGGAAGACCAATTGGAAAAAGGCGCCCAGCAGGAAGAGGACAGTTTCCTCCTGGGCAAACTCTTCGATATTAACGGGGAGACCGTCCCTATCATCGATACCGGGGGAATAGAACCGTATATTGAGATCAATGAACCGACGGAAACGCTGATTCTCCAGGAGAAGGATGAAGAGCTGCCGGAAATAGAAGAGGAAAAACCGGAAAAAGAAATCCTGGAAACCCTCAGGGAATCCGTCCCCCCCGCTCCTCCCTCCGCTCCTTCGGGAGCTCCCGGAGCGCCTTTCACCCCGGGAACACAAGGATCCGGCGGCGGGGAAACAGGAAAAAAGGCCGGCTTCGGAGAAGAGCACATCCATATCCATACCGCCGCACCTCCTCCGGCCGCCTTATCCGGGGGGAGTTTTCAAGCATCCTTAAAAATAGAATCTCCCATCGTGATACGCCAGGAAGGCGAAAGCGCCGCTCCACAGCTTGCCCCGGAACAGCCCTCGGGTCCCGAACCGGAACCGGCCAGGACGTCTCCGGCTCCTCCGAAACCCCAGCCCCCCGGCCCGCCGCCGGTCTTCCAGCCGAGCATGCCTCCCCGGGCCCCAGGCCCTTTCTCGCCGGGAGAGACGCCGCCGCTAAAAAAAGAGGAAACCCCGGCGGAACTCCTGGACTACCTCATGGGACTGACCCGTTCACTCCCCCAGGAGGAACGGAATTGCTTTGATCACAGTGAGATGCGGTTGAAAATTGAATCTATCCGGGAACGATTACGGGGTAGACCGGGAATCTACCAACGGCTGCCGGAAAAAAGCAAAACAACGGAAACCTCCGTGACAAAAGGCAAGATTCACGATACCTTTTCCTTCATGGAATCATTAACCGACTATCACCCCGACACAAGCGTGGGGGAAACCATGAAACTAAGAATTCGACACCTCTTATCCAAACTCGGGGGTCCCGCCGATGAATCATGATCAGCAATTATCACAAATAAAACTCTACATTGAGAAAATGCCCAGTCTGCCGACAACGGTTACAAAAATATTAGAGATCTGCAACGATCCCCAGACCTCGCCGGCGGACTTGAACAGGATAATCGGTGTCGACCCGGTACTCATGGGAAAGGTGCTGAAACTCATTAACTCGGCCTATTACGGTCTGTCCCAGGAGGTAACCAGCCTCGCCAGGGCCATTATCATGCTGGGGATCAACACCGTAAAGAACCTCGCCCTGAGCACCGCCGTTTTAGCGACGGTGGGGAGAAACTCAAATTTCCAGGCACTGAACATGGAAGGCTTCTGGAGGCATTCCCTCTGTACGGGAGTCACCGGCCGGCTCATTGCCCGGCAGCGAAAGGTAGACTCGAAAATCCTGGAGGAATACTTCATTGCCGGGCTTCTTCACGATATCGGTAAAATTCCTCTGAATAATCGTTTGGCGGAAGATTATATTCAGGCCATGGGTGAATCGGACCTGAAGCACGTGGCTCTCTATCAATCGGAACAAGGGGTCTTCGGAATCGATCATACCAATGTGGGACACATGATTTTGGAGCTTTGGAAACTGGACGAAGCCGTCCGTGAAGCCGTCCTGTTCCACCACAGGCCGGGCGACTATCAGGGCAAAAATAAAGATATTGTCTATACCACCGCCTGCGCCAACTATTTCGCCAATTTTTTCGAAATAGGTTTCTCCGGGGACCGTTATCCCGAAGCCTTGCCCGCCGAAGTATTCAAACACCTGGGGATTTCCATGGATTTTCTCGAAGGCATTGAAGACACGGTTCTGGCGGAAATAGAAAAAGCGAGCATTTTTTTAAAACTGTCCAATACCCGCTGACACCGGAGGTGTTCCATGAAAATACGATTTTGGGGAGTCCGGGGATCCATTCCCTGTCCCGGGCCGGAAACGGTTCTGTACGGTGGAAACACCGCCTGTATAGAACTCCGATTCGGCGAAGCAAACCGTTGTGTTATTATCGATGCCGGTTCGGGGATTCGTGCCTTGGGAAACATGATGATGGGACAGGATCTTCCCAAGGGACCGATAAAGACGGAAATTTTTCTTACCCACACTCATTGGGACCATATCATGGGATTTCCTTTTTTCACCCCCATCTTCATCCCGGGAACGGAAATCGACGTGTACGGTCCGGTAACCTATGAAGAAGAGGGGCTGGACCAGATCGTCGGCAGTCAATTGAGTTACCGTTATTTCCCGGTAAAACACTCGGAGCTCTCCGCCTCTATCCGTTATCATCCTTTAAAGGAATGCACCCTGGATCTGGGAGACGGTATCAGCGTTACCACAAAGTACTTAAATCATCCGATCATGTGCCTGGGATACCGTTTTGAATATGAAGGGAAATCCTTCTGCACTGCCTACGATACCGAACCTTTCAGGAACGTTTTTCCCACCGACCCGGATGACCCCGGCTACGACGAAACCGCGGCTCTGGAAGGAGAAACCGCGGCCTTTGAGGAAAACGAGAAGGTTTTGCGTTTTTACCGGGGGGCGGACATCCTGGTTCATGACAGCCAGTACACCCAGCAGGAATACGAGACATCGAAGAAAAACTGGGGTCACTCGAGCTTTGAGTGGGTGGTTAACGCCGCCAACAAAGCCGGTGTGAAGCGGGTTTTCTTCTTTCACCACGACCCACTGCGCTCCGACAAGGCTCTGGAGAGTCTCCTGGAAGAGTACCGTGAAGCCATAGCCGGGAAAACGGATATGCGGCTGGACCTGGCGCAGGAAGGCTTGGAAATTACCCTTTAGTTTTTTTAGCCGGATACATGCTTCTTTTCACACCACCGGGCATGGCGGAAAAAAGAAGTATTCTTTTTACCTGGTTTCTGTTGAGGATCTTCATTTCTATCAGGAATTCACCGATCCGGCGATCCTTTTCACTGGGGTATTCCACACGAGAAATTGTAGTAAAAAAAAAGGAAAAAGCAAGAACCAGTGTGAATTTTCAGCGTGAGTGTTTGTCGGATTCCCGGCTAACACCGATCCCTCACACTCATACTTTTATGTATCTTGTTAAAATACAGAAAATCCGATACACTCATCTTCGTTCGGGGGATTAGCTCAGCTGGCTAGAGCGGTTGGTTCGCAATCAACAGGTCGTGGGTTCGAATCCCATATCCTCCAAAAAAAGCCGTCCCGGGGGACGGTTTTTTTATCGGTATTCCACTACCGGTCTCTGAGCCTTCGTGGAAGGCATGGAGGATTCTTCCCTTTCATGGATTTCTCTAGGTTCCGTTAAACTTGGTACCTCCGTGGGGTCCCTTTTTTCGGTAATTACCGGGGAAACAGCCTGGGATGCTGTGTAAGGGTATGTCGATCCCTTCGGCAGTACATTCAGTTCGAAACTCCCCAGGACTCCATCTTCCAACAGCACAACCCGGGCCCGGGCAAGACTCTCTTTCACGGAACTCACGTACAGATCAAAGGCGTTTACCTCTCCACGGTATTCCGCTTCCAGGTCTTCGAACCGTTCCGCCGTTCCCTCGGCCCGTTTTACCAGCTCTTCGGCCTCCGATCTGGCCCCCCGTACCAGCGCCGCGGCCTCTCCCCTCGCCTGGGCTAATTTTCGATTCCGTTCCGACCGTGCCTTGTTTACCAGTTCTGCCCGCCGACTCCGGGCGTCCGCCACCCGACGAAAACTCGACGCCGCTTCCCTGGGAGGCGTAATGGAAGATAAGGATACCGACATTATCGAAATCCCCGCTCCATACCCTTCCAGCAGCTCCTGAATTTTCTCCCGGGCTTCGAGCTGTATTCGGCTCTTCCCCGTAGTCAAAACCTCATCGATATTCATCCCCGCCACTATCCGGCTCAAGACCGCCGTGGCTCCCTGCCGCATCACCTTATCCCAGTCCTCCGACCCCGTCAGATACTCCCCGTAACCCGTGATCCGAAACTGTATTGTCGCCGCCATGTCTATGATGTTTTCGTCTCCGGTGATGAAGGATTCCCCTTCCCCCGCCGTCATGGACCTCACTTCCGTTGTGTTGATCGACCTCACCCGGTTCACCGGCGCCGGAAGCGCAAAATGGATCCCCGGTTTAACCCCGTCATTTACCAGATCCCCAAAGCGAAACACCGCTCCGGTCATGTTCACCGGTACCGTGTAAATCCCCGTCAGAATAAAAACCACCACCAGGGAAAGAATCCCCAGCCCCGTCAGAAGCCTCCAGCGCTTCCTTAAAAACCGAATGAACCCCTGGATGATTCGAACGTCGGAATAAGAACTTCCCATCAGCGCAGTTCCCCCGTATACAACACATCCCAGAGAGGTGAATCCAGGGGCAGAAAAATAGTGGTATTCTCATTCAGAACACTTTCATACACTTCCAGTTTCCGCAGTAATTCAAAAAAATCCGGGTTCTTGCCGTAGGCATCACCGTAAATTCGAAGAGCCTCCGCCTCAGCTTCACCCCGGATCACCTGGGCTTCCCGGCGGGCTTCCGCCAGGAGGGTCCGAACCTGGGAATCCGTTTCAGCCTCGATCTTCATTGCCTCTTCCTCTCCTTCAGATCGATACTGGGTGGCAATACTTTCCCTTTCAGCCTGCATCCGTTTGATAACACTGAGTCTGTTCTGGGATGGAAAATTGAAGGAATTGATTCGAATATCGAATAATCGAAGGCCGTACTCCGCCTCCGCCCGGTCCCGGCAAAGATTGAAAACCTCATCGTGAATGACATCGAGTTTCAATTTATCTTCTTCCTGATTGATTATATTGGCCAGATCGTATCGGCCGAAAACCTCTCCGGTGGCGGCGGTAATCATATCCAGCAGCCTCGCCTCGGCGGCTTCTCTGGTACGAACAGTGTACAGAAAGGTATGCGGATCATCGATCATCCAGAGGGCGTAGCAGTCCACAAGGACATTCTTTTTATCCCGGGTAAGAAATTCTGTAGGCTCATGGTCGAAAACCAGACGGCGACGGTCCAGGCGGATGACCTTATCCACCGGCCAGGGGAATTTTATGTGCAGCCCCGGTTCGCGGGGTTCCGGCAGAGCCCTGGAGAAGCGTGTAACGATGGCCGTTTCGGTTTCCTGAACCATAAACAAGCTGGTGAGGAGTCCTCCGATCAGCAAGACACCAAGGATTACCAGTAAAAAACAGGTTGGTCGTTTCATCATTCTCCTCCGGTAAAAAGGGATTCCAGAGAACCCTCGGTCCACATTCTTATATTGCTTTTTCGCAGAAGCTCTTCAGGAAGAAGATACAATTCTTTACCTCCCAAGGTCCGTTCCACCGATTGAAGATACAGAATCAGGCCGGCGGCCTTCGAATAACGCCGGTACACCTCTTCCAGAAGCAGAAATCGTTCAGCCGTACCCCGGCTTTCGTTTCCGGCTGTAACGGCAAAGGCCTGGGCATCCTGCAGCAACCGCTCCACTTCACCCCGGGCGTTGGGCAGAGCCCCGGCCCGGGCGGTATAAGCCTCGTGGATACGGGTCTGCTTGTCTTCCATGGCGCCCGCCACATCCCGGAAGGCTGAAACCGCTTCCACCGGGGGATGCAGATCCACCACATACAAATGGAGCAGCTTCACCCCAACTTCATAGCTGTCCAGGAGCTCCTGGGCATCCTGCAGCACCGAAACCTCGATATCTCCTCTTCCCTCCGTAATGACACGATCAATATGTTCAACGGAAAAATAATGACGCAGTGATGCTTCCAGGGCTTTCCCGACGATAGCGTCCCCATCAAGATGCCCGAAATAATACTTCAAGGGATCCTTTACGGTGAAATGAACGGAAAACTTTGCTTCCACCTGATTTTCATCTCCCAAAAGATAGTTGTATTCCTCGGTGTCCGTCTGAATGGTAGTAAAGAAGCTATGCCATCCCAAGGAGCTCCGGGTGAGGGTTTTCTCCTTCCACCTTTTAAACAGCTCGGGATCCAAAGTATATCCCAGTTGGATTGCCCGGACTTCCTGTACCGGGTAGATAAGATGGTTCTGCCATGGAGGCGGAAAATGATAATGAAGCCCCGGATCAAGCCGGACCCTGGTAAGATTACCGAAGGTTGTTTCAAATCCCTCCGAACCCGGGGGAATTGTATAAAAACCAGTCAGGAAAAAAATGACCAGGGCGATTGCCAAAAGACGAAGAACTGCTCGTCCCGGGTATAAGCGAAGCTTACCGGAGGAGTCCCGGCGAAGAACTCTAAAGCCGGTAAGAACCCTTATACCGAAGCGCCGGAACCCTCCCAGGGTGTATTTCCAGTTCTGCCGTCGCAGGCTTAAAACCAACAAGACCAGCAGCAAGATTGAGGCTCCCCAGGAAAAGGCCGTCCAGAACCAGGACATTCCTCCCGATAGGAATTGATATGCCACGGGAATATCAAAACGTTCCACCAGATAATCCACCAGGATACCGGCACCCAGGGACACAACAACGATGGCTGAAAGATAAATGGAAACAAAACGTTTGCCGAAGGACTTGAGCAGCATAACCAGGGAAGAAAAATTTGTCGCCGGACCGACCAGAAGAAACACCAAAGCCGCCCCGGGAGATAACCCTTTTGCGATGAGAACCGCAGCGATGGGGGTGGATTCCAGGGCACAGACATACATGGGAATTCCCACCAGAGCCATGAAGAACATGGCGGCGATATTGCCTCCGGGAAGGGCGTTAAACCAGCCGTCCGGTACTAAAGAAGAAAGCAAACCGGCGATGAGAATCCCCAGGATAAACCAGAAGGACAGGGAATCGAGGATAGTGATAAATCCGTATCGTGTGGCGGTAAGAGAAAGGGCTCCGAAAGACGGGCCGCTATTGGGGAAACTTATGGGCTCCTCCTTTCGTATTTTTTTCCGGATCCACCACACCCCGCGCCTGAGGAAAGACACAAAAGACCTTCCTACTACCGAAAAACCGACCCCTTCGAGAAGCTGCCTTTCCTCAACAACTGGGCTGGAAACTCCTGCATTACCAACCTCTTCCTCCTCCGGCTTGTCGGTTTTTTCCGCCAGGGAAAACACCGCCGATACCATGGCCGTAAAAAAAGCCACGGCGGGACGGAACCAGCCAAAAAAAGGACCTAGAATACCCCAGGAGAGGATGACCGTATCCACACTGGTTTCCGGCGTACTGATGAGAAAAGAAAGATTTGCTTCCCGGCTGGCCCCTTTATCTTTCAGCCCCAGGGCGACGGGTATCACCGAACAGGAACACAAAGGGAGGGGCAGGCCGAAAAGAGAAGCAAAAAAAGCGCTTCTCAGGTTTCCCTCTCCCAGATAGCGATAGATCCGTTCCCGGGGGATTAATACCGTAAGCCAACCCACCAGAAGGAGTCCCAGAACCAGAAACGGCGCGGTTTCAAAAAAAATAGACCAGCTAGTGGTAAAAAAAATCATGCTATCCTTCCGTGCAATAAGTTAAGGATATTCCGACACCCTAGAGTACTCCTCCCCGTACCCCCTGGCAAGGGGAAAAACAAATCAGGGCGGCTACATTCACCTTCGTAACACCGGAATAACAGAGAGAAGTCAGGGGCTCTTAGGTAGAACTATTGTACAATTTATAGAAACATAATACGAGGAGGTGTATTGAATGATGCATCAAAAAAAAGCCCGTCTTTTATTGACGGTAACTGCTCTTTTTTTCCTGGCAGTCGCTCCTGTCTGGTCCGGGGGCAAAGCCGAACCGGCTCAAGACCCGGTGGCAGGATTTCTGGATAAGGCGGATACAACCTTCGCCTATGACACCGCCCTGCGACTCACCGACCCGGGACTCTTCAACAGCGAACTGGGAGGCCGGCAGTCGGGCAGTGAAGCGGAACACAGAACGGCCGATCTTCTGGTCACCATGATGGAAGAGGTGGGTTTGAAGAACATCCGAAAGGAAGCCTTCCCGGTGGATACCTGGCAGTTCAACGGAAGCACCCTGACCGTCCTTGACCCCGCCGGGGAATCTAAGGTCATCAAACCCTATGCCTACGCTTCCGGAGGAACCTCTCCCGAAGGAATCACGGCGGAACTGCTCTACGTGAACGAAGGAACCATGTTCGATTATGAAGACCTGGATGTATCCGGGAAGATCGTTCTTATCGACATCGATATGTACAACTACTGGTGGATCGAATACCCAACCCTGGAAGCGGAACTCAACGGCGCCGCGGCCATCATCAACAACTGTGTCGGCGGCTATGCCATGCTGAATGACAATTCAATGAACACCCAGGACTTCGTAGGACCAATCAGTATTCCTTCGGTAAACATCAGCCGGAACGACACAGCCTACCTGAAAGGTTTGCTGGAAAAAGGAACCGTAACGATAAACCTGAAGGTGGACAATATCGTAAAAGAAGGCGGTACGAGTTACAATATCATCGGAGAAATTCCCGGAAAGACCGACGAGATGATCATCCTTGGTGATCATTACGACACCCACTTTTGGGGCTTCCAGGACAACTCCACCGCCGTGGCCATGGCGTTAACCATCGCCAAAGGACTGATAGATTCCGGGTATCAACCCCAGAGAACCTTTGTTTTCGTGCTTCACGGAGCCGAGGAATGGGGGGCCATCGACACCCGCTATGACTGGGCCATCGGAGCCTGGAATCAGGTAAACACTGTTAACCCGGACTGGAGCGGCAAGGCCCTGGCTTTTTTCAACTTCGAGCACCCGGCCCACTTTATCCTGGATGAAGCCTATTATGTCAATTCCACTCCAGAACTGAACAGCCTGATCGACCGGTTCAACGCCGAAGCGGCTCCGGACCTAACCTGGAAGTATCCGGAAGGGTATTCCAAGGAGCACTACCACATTTCCACTTGGACGGATTCCTACCCCTACAACCAGTCAGGAATTCCAGCCACATGTAATGCCCGATCGACAAAAACCCAGCCCCGGTCGGAAGATTTCGGCGCTCTGTATTACCACTCCAACTTCGACGATCCGAGCACCTGGGAAGAAGATGTTTTCAGGACGAACCTGCATTACTACGGAACCCTGGCCATCGAACTGGACAAGTCCCCGGTACTGGAACTGGACTTCACCGCCCAGGCAGACCGGCTGACCGATTCTCTGGACACCGAGGTTTTCGCCGCTGCGGGAGTCGATGCCGCCATGCTGGAAAGCAATATTGAAGCCTTCCGGACCGCCGGAGCCCGGGTGTACAGTCAACTGAGTACCCTGAACGACCTTTACAAGTCCCTGGCGGCTCAGAAAACCCCGGCGAAGCTGATGCAGGAAATCCGGGACGCCGGATACGCCGCCAACCGACAGACCCTCAAGGCCTTTCGAAAAATCCAGGACGATCTCTACAGGCTCAACTGGGGCGACGGCACGATTTTCGAACACCAGCACGCTCAGGGAAATATCGCCCTGCTCTCCGAGGCCATCGAAAAACTCAAAGCCGGAGAGGTGGATTATGTGGTGGATGAAATCCTCTGGGACATCGAACTTCACTGGTACAGCTACTACTTCAGCAAGGAAAACGTGCAGTACCACATGGACCAGGTCTTTTCACCCGATAATCGGGACAACCTCTTCTGGGGAACCGGACGAGTCGTCGCCGTTATGGATCTCTGGGATACGGTCCAGTCGCTGAACGCCAAATATGGCAGTTCCGGAGCCGACCTTTCCGTTGAAATCGCCGATCTGGAGAAAAACCTGGAAGAACAGAAAGTTCTTCTTTCCGAAGCGGTATATGCTGAAACCTCGGTACTGCCGGAGATCACCGCAATGCTGGATGAAGTAGATCTTTCAGAGGTTATTGCCAATGCACAAAAAGCCGTTAAATAGTGTTCTTCAGGGGGGTGGACGATCCGCCCCCTTTCAATTCTTCTATACAAGCGAGGGAAAACTATGAAAAAAACACGACTACTCTTTCTATTGCTTCTTCTGCCCCTGGTGGTCTTTCAGGCAGCCGCCGGTGGTCAGCAGGAAGCGGCGGATCCGCTGGCGGCCTACATGGAAGCCGTGGATACCGCCTATGGTTACGAGCTGGCCCTGTCGATGAATCAATTCGTCAACAGCGAGCTGGGGGGCCGGCAGGCAGGAAGCGACGCGGAGCACAAGGCGGCGGATTATCTTGTCCAGAAGATGAAGGAAATCGGGCTGTCGGATGTGCAGAAAGAGGAATTCCGCTGTGACAAGTGGCAGTTCAACGAAAGCACCCTGAAAGTTCTTTCTCCGGCAGGGGAAGATATGGAGATAAAACCCTATTCCTACGCCTCCGGAGGAACTTCACCGGAAGGAATCACCGCCGAACTGGTCTATGCCGGCATGGGAACCCTGTGGGACTACGAGGAAATGGACGTCCGCGGGAAAATCGTTCTTATCGACATCAATATGTACGACAACTGGTGGATCACCTACCCCAGCCTGGAAGCGGCTCTTCACGGAGCGGCTGCCATCATCAACAGCTGCGACGGCGGATACGCCCAGCTGGCGGAGGATTCCATGAACTGTCAGGACTTCTGCGGTCCCGTGACGATCCCCTCGGTCAACATCAGCCGACAAGACGCGGGATACCTCAAAGGACTGCTTGAAGCAGGCCCTGTAACCGTCAACCTGACAGTAGACAACGTGGTAGAACCCGGCGGAAAGAGCTACAACATCACGGGGAAAATACCCGGAAAAACCGAAGATGAAATCATCGTTGTCGGAGACCATTACGACGTGCATTTCTGGGGTTTCCAGGACAACAACTGCGCCATCGCCTTAACCCTGGGCATCGCCAAAGCCATGATTGAATCGGGTTACCAGCCGGAACGAACCCTGGTCTTCGTCCTTCACGGCTCCGAGGAATGGGGAACCATTGACAGCCGTTACGACTGGTCCACCGGAGCCTGGAACATGATCAACCATGTGCACCCGGAATGGGTGGGAAAAGCCCTGGCCTATATCAACTTCGAGCTGCCGGCCTATGAGTTCGGTGAAACCATCACCATCGCCTCTACTCCTGAGCTTCACAGCTTCCTGGCGGATTTCACTAAAACGGCTCCTCAACCGAAAGGCTGTTTTCCCGGCGGTCTGTCCGACGCCTGGGTTCAGCAGACCACCTGGGCGGACCAGTGGTCTTACAACAGTGCCGGTGTACCGGGCCTGCACAACGGCTTCATCGAGGATGAAGAGGGGGAGACCTACGAGTTCTACGCGAATATCTATCATTCTCAGTACGACACGGAAGCCCTGTACAACGAAGCAGTTTTCGACTTCCATCACCGCCTCTACGGAGCCCTGGTCATGACGCTGGATAAGAATCCGGCTCTGGCTTTGGACTTCTCCTTCAAAGCCGCCCTGATGAAAGACACTGTCAGCATCGACGCCTTTGACATGGCCGGTGTGGACGCGGAGATGTTCCTCGGCGTCATCGATGATTTCGAAACCCTGTCCGCGGAGGTCTACGGACAAATTGCCGAACTGAACAGCCTCTATACGGCCTTAAGGGCTCAAAAGACAAAGCCCGCCCTGCTTCAGGAAATCCGGGTGGCCGGGGCTGAGGCCAACAATAGTATCCTGGCGGCGTTTAAAGCCATGCAGGACGGACTTACCCGGTTGGACTGGTGGGACACGGAGATGTTCGGCCACGAAATGACCCAGGACAGTATCCTTGTCATGGCGGAAGCCATCGACTCTCTGGAAGCCGGGGATATAGATTACGTGGTGGACGAACTGCTGTGGCTTATCGAGGACGAATGGTACAGCTACTACTTCTCCAAGGAAGTGGCCCAGATGGACGACGAAAGCATCATGGCCGGGCAGGACTATAATCTGACCTGGGGAAAAGGCCGGGTTCCCTGCGCGGTGGATCTTTGGGAAGCCACCATGTCGCTGAACATGAAGTACGGTTCTTCCGGTGAAGACGTTTCCAAGGAAATCGCCGACCTGGAGTATTGGCTGGACGACCAGAAAAATTTCCTTGCCCAACGGGTATCCGAAGAGATCGACGCCCTTAAAAAGATTCAGGGTATTCTGTCGGAGATCGATCTGACCGAGGTTATCACGAAGGCCAAGGCCGCGGTAAAGAAATAAAGTTCCAGACAGTACAAGAAAAGCCGTCCAACCACGGGCGGCTTTTTTATAATTCCTCCGGTACCCGGACAAGGCCCCGGAACCGGGTCACTGCCGTGCTTCATTCTCCGGCCATTCCCGCCGTTCCAGCGCCTCGGCCATCCGCAGCAGCCGCGGTCGGTTGTAACGCTGGGCGATGATGCAGGGCAGGTTCACCGCCAGGGCGTAGGGAATCATCCACAGGGCTATACTCCAGTGGTTCCAGGCAAAAAAAAGAAGAGAACTGAGGATGCCGACATTGTGGGTGAATTCCGCCCTGCAGGTTTCGACGGCGAAGACCCGGTAATACCCGGAGTCTCGAGGCTGGGCCAGTCTCTTCTTTTGAAAGCCGTTGCCGAAAAAATTACCCCCGTCGGGAAGCAGTCTCTTCCAAAGCCGGACGGCGAGGATCCTTCTGTATAACCGGCCTCCTTGCTCGAAAGCCCGGGGTTTGTACCACCAGGAACACGGCCGGAAAAGGGAAGCCGGGAGAATCGATGCGATATACCCCGAAAGAAGGTTGACAACCGTCCAGGCAAGGACGTTTACCAGGATGATGACTGCAGGGGAGGATTCAAGGGTCAGCACGCCTGCCCCTCCGGGTGTGCAGCACCCGCCCTTTCCAGGTCACGCGGCCGAGAACCCGGGTGTGGAAAAGGGAGCGGAAGAAAACTATGTGGAAAAAAAGAAGGGGCAGAGGATAGAACAGCGCCGTCGGAAACCCGAAACTGCCGACCCGGCGGAAGATCCAGTACAGCTGTCCGGTGTAGGCCAGGTACAGTAACCCGGTAATCCATGGAAATCCGTCGGCGGAGGCCCAGCGGATGAAAAACAGCGCCGCCCCCCCGGTGGCTCCGGTGATCCAGAGGAACACCATGACGAGGAAACCCGGCCGGATAAGTCCCGCCCCCAGGGACATGCTGCGGGTCCAGCCTTCCGTCATGGCTTTGAACCCCTCCGGGTACATCCGATAGGAAACGGTCCCCTTTCCCCCGTACAAACCCACGTCCGTACCGGTGTTGTAAAAAACCTCCGCCAGGGCCAGGTCTTCCACGATACAGTCCCGGACACCCCGGTGTCCCCCGGCGCGGAAGTATTCCTCCCGTCCGCAAAGGATGCAGGGTCCGAACCCTCCGGTGTATCCGCTCCGCCGGCCCGGAAAGGCAAAGGCTCCCACCCCTGCCATGGCCGCCGTGTTGAAGAAGGCGGAAAGGTATTCGTAGGGCCGGCATACCCGGTGAAAGGGCTGGACCGAAATCACCTTTCCCGTCGCCGCCCGCTCCGCCAGCAGCCTTCCCAGCCCGCCGGGTTCGACCCGGGTATCGGCGTCCAGGAACAGAAGCAGGTCTTCCCGGGCTTCCCCGGCGGCTTTCCAGCAGGCCCAGGCTTTTCCGTACCAGCCTTCGGGTTTTCCCGAGGAATCCACCACCCGGGCTCCCAGGGAGCGGGCAATCGCCGCGGTGCCGTCCTCGGAACCGTCGTCCGATACCAGGATTTCACCGATCAGGCCGGCCTCGCCGAGGAGGGATTTCAGCAGAATCGGGAGATTCGCCTCTTCGTTCCTGGCCGGAATGATCACGCTGATACGCTCCGGGCGAAGGGGGGTCTCTATCCTCCCTCCCGGTCGAGGTATCCGGTACAGGAGAAAGAAGCCGAGGAGCCAGAACAGTATCAACTGCAGAAGATATCCGTCCATGATCGCGCCTCTAGGTTTTCCTGTTAAAACGGAAGGTTACCAGGGTCAGCACAAGGAAAACGACGAAGATACCGCCCAGAACCAGCAGATCCCCCGCCACATGACCGAACCCCCGGCCCAGAAACAAGGTGGACATCACCGCCCGGGAGAGGTAGTACACCGGGTTGAAACGGGCGATGACGGTGAAGTACGCGGGCATTATCTCCAGGGGAAAGAAGATGCCGGCGGTGAACATGAAAAGCATATTCAGAATCTGGGCCACTGCGGCGGAGGCGTCCATGGTATCCAGCACCCCGGCCAGGAAAAATCCCACCGCTCCGAAGGAGGCCGTCCCGGCGAGGAAAACAACGATGAAAGGAAACGGGCGGACATAAAACCGGGCGTGGAAGAACAGGGCGGCACACAGGGCCAGGACCGCCACCTGCAGCACCGCGATAATTCCCCTTACCCCGATGAGGGACGTCAGGAACTCTCCCTTGGACAGGGGGGTGTGAGAAAGACGTTTCAGGAACCCGCGGCTCCGGTAGGAAATGACCGTCTGGGGCACGGTGAAGAAGAAATTGAGCATCAGGGAGATCCCGACGATACCGGAAAGAAGGTAGGAGATGTAGGAAAAGGACCGGCCGCTCCGTTCCAGGATCCGGACGGTATAGGGAAAAATGGACTTCCGGCGGAAAAGGGTCCGGAAAGTATCAGCCTGAATCCGGTCCATCACCGAGGTAATGAACATGGTGAACTGCCGGTAGCGTTCGGTGATGATGACCGTATACTCTTCCTCCGCCGGATCCCGGGTGATGAAGGCGTAGACGGAACCTTCTTCCAGGGCTTCCAGTCCTGCCTCTTTTTCCAGCCAGAGGAAGGACACCTCGTCTTTCCGTTCTTCCGGCATCCAGCGCAGGTCCAGTCCGGGAACATCCCGGAGAGTTTCATCAACTCCCACCACCAGGCTGCCCCGGCGGAAGCCTTCCTGCCCGAAAATAAGACCGAACAGGACCAGCAGGAACACGGGAAAAAGGAGCATCCAGAAAAGGGATTGGAAAGACCGGATTTCCTGCAGGAGCAGACTCCCGGTGAGCCTGGCCAGGACCCGGCCTCTCACTGCAAGCCCTCCGTGAGGTTCAAATACACATCCTCCAGGGTCGGGGACCGCACATCCAGGCTTTCCACGGTCAGCCCCGCGGTCCTGACCAGGGAGAGAAGCCGGACGAGATCTTCCTGAAGGCTGGGGGTCGAAACGATCACCCGCCGATGGTCTTCCAGGACGGAGGTATGGATTCCCTCGAGGAGCCTCAGCAAGGGTCCGGGGTGTTCGCGGAACACGAATTCCAGCCGTTTCGGCAGGCCTGAAGCGGCAATCAGTTCCGCCGGCGGGCCGAGGGCTACGATCTTGCCGCGGCCCAATACCGCCACCCGGTCGGAGATGAGCTGGGCGTCCTCCATGTAATGGGTGGTATTCAGGATGGTGGTGCCCCGCCGGCGCAGGGCGAGGAGCAGTTCCCGCAGTTCGATCCGTACCCGGGGATCCAGCCCTTCGGCCGGTTCGTCGAGGAAAAGAATCTCCGGGTCATTCATCATGGCTGTCGCCAGGTTCAGCTTCTGCCGCTCCCCCCCGGAGAGACCGCGGATGTAGTTTTTCCTTATCATCGAAAGACCCACGGTTTCCAGGACCTCCTGGACGGACAGACACCTCCGATAGAACGAGGCGTGAAGGCGAAGAAATTCTTCCACCCGGAGGTTGGAAAAGGCATCGGCGTCCTGCAGTGCCACGCCGATCCGTTCCCTGACCTCCCGGCTGCCGGGTGACGAACCGAGAACGGAAAATTTTCCCCCGTCGGCCCTTCTGATACCCTCGAGGATCTCCATGATGGTGGTTTTCCCAGATCCGTTGGGGCCGACGATGGACAGGATTTCCCCCCGCTCCACCTGGAAGGACACTCCCGTCAATACCCGGCGCTTCCCGTAGGCTTTTGCGATGTTATCGACTCTTACGACCTCCGGGACAGTTTTTCGTTCCATTACGCTCCCCTGGGTACAAAAGACAAATAAAAAGGGGCTGCCCGCTTGTGCGGCCAGCCCCAATGTTTATACAACTAAACGTTCCGAAAGATCAATTGCCTTCGTGGAGGTTCTTCAGCTGCTGCTTGGCGGCACCGAAATACCAGAAAATCAGACAGATAGGTCCAACGATACAGATGATCCCCATGATCCAATTCATCACGTCCCAAACCATTATTTCACCTCCTTTACCGTTTCCTTGGCCACGGCATTTACGATGAGGTACAGGATAAGAACGATGGGGGTAATGATAAGAATACCGTATTCCTGCCAGAGTTCTATATTACCGATTTTAATAACATAGACTGCCCAATCTTCGCTCCAGGTGCCGAAGTAGTTCGTCCAGATGTAGTAACCCAGGGAGAAAACAAGCCCCACCGTGGTGGCAACCACACCGGCGGCCTTTTTGACGGGTTTCTTGGAAAAAGCGCCGAAGTACACCGGGATAAGACAGGTGGTGACGATGACGGTGGCCTGGAACACCCAGATTTCCATGATCCGTTCGAAGGTGAAGGCCAGGAACAGCGACAGAGCCGCGGAGCACAGCATACCGATCTTGGTAACTCTCTCCACCTTTTCGGAGGAAGCGTCGGGCCTGATGAGGTTCTTGTAAATGTCGTACCCCACCACACCGCCGGCCACGAGGAAGTAGGAGTCGGCGGTAGACATGGCGCAGGCCAGGACACCGGCCAGGAACACACCCAGGAGTCCCACCGGCAGGTACTGTCCGGCTACGGCGAAGAGAGCCTGGTTGGCTTCAACCTCGGGGATGATTCCCAGACCGATGGCCGCGGCACCCAGGATACCCAGGAAGGTAACCGCCCAGTCGAAGGACAGCCACATGGGAACGCCGGCGCCGAAGGCTTTTTGGATTTCCTTGGGTCCCGCCGAAGCGAAGAGCCGCTGAAAGAAAGCCGGTTCGGCCAGAACCGCCAGGGAGGTGATGGCATAGGCTACCAGGGTCCAGGGGGTAAGATACCCTGCCCCGGCCGAGAAGAAGTAGCTGGCATCCTCTGCACTGCCTACCCATTCGGACAAGCCCACCATCACCTGGTCGAATCCGCCCACGGCCTTCCAGCCGATGATCAGGGCGATACCCACGGTGATCATCATGGAGATGAACTGGATAAAGTCGGTCATGGTAACGGCCCACAGACCGCCGGTCCAGGTGTAGATGATGACGATAACCGCACCGATCAGGGTGCCCGCCCAGATGGGAAGACCGGTGATCAGGTTCAGGACAAACCCGATACCCATCATCTCCATGGTGTTGGTGGAGTACAGAAAAGCGGCGATGGAAGCCATAACACCGGCGAATTTTCCGTACTTCTTGAAGGTGATCTCCTGCATGGTCGTGCCTTCGGGAAACACCTTTTTGAACTTCGGAGCTAAGAAAGCCATAATAATGTAGAGGGCTGTGTAGGGCAGGGAATAGGCGAAGAAGCCCGAAATACCCTCGTAGAACCCTACCTCCGAGGTTCCAAACAGTGTGTCCAGACCATAGAATGTCGATACCAGGGTACCGACCAGGAGCGGAGCTGTGAGGCTGCGGCCGGCCATGAAGTAGTCATCGAAGCCTTTTTTCTTCTTGGAGAAGTAAAACCCCACGAAGAGCATAAAAGCGATGTAGATGGCCACCACAACCCAGTCGACGAAATGCATTTTTACAACAATTTCATCCAAAGCGTGGATCCTCCTTGTGCTAAAGATGCTGATATTATACGACATGTTACGGGGTACTGATAGCATTTTTCTGACAAAATGGTTTCACGAGTCTATTTTTCTGGTGACATTCAAACAAAAATACCGACTTTTTTCGTTCCGCGTTATTACTGTCCCCCACCGTGGACCTGAAAAGTTTTAAAATACCCTCAGCATAAGAGTTTCATTAATCCGGTGTTTTTTCTAGAGAGCCTTCCCGGTATACTTTCCTGTGGGATTTGGAAATAGTATAGCTTCAGGTCCACGGTGGGGAACAGTATATATTTTTCATGCCAAGAACCCTTTAATTGGTGTATACTTACACCCGTACGGCCA
>JAFGDJ010000131.1 GCA_016932135.1 Spirochaetales bacterium
AGATCTATAAGCTCATCCATTCTGTCCTCCTCCGTTCCGCCTGTCACGGCAGTGTCATTCATCTGACAGTATCTCCTATTTACAGAAAAACTTCACCCTCGTTCTTGACAAAAGCTCCTTCCCGGAAAACAATAGGATCACCGTATAAAGAATAAATGGGAGGTATCCCCTGAATCTTGTCGTTGATACTGACTGCGGTGTAGACGATGCCGGAGCCCTTATGATGATTCTGGCGGCTCAGGACATCCGCCTCCGGGCCATTACCACCGTTTCCGGGAATGTCGCCCTGCCTCTGGTAAATAACAATGTTCTTCGACTCCTCTCATATTTCAATAAAAAAGATATCCCCGTTTTCCCCGGGGCTTTCAGGCCGCTTTTGGAACCACCCCGGGACGCTTCGGGGGTTCACGGCTCTAACGGGTTGGGAGACATCGCCCTGCCCGAATCGTCCCTGTCGTTGGAGGAAACGGCCGCCCCTCAAGGGTTGTACAGGACCGTTACCGATCACAAGCCCTGTTCCGTCCTGGCCTTGGGACCTTTGACAAACCTTGCCTGCGCCTTTGTCCTGTACCCTCGCTTACCCGAAGCTTTGGAACATCTGTATATCATGGGGGGCGCCCTGGATAAGGGCAACATTACCCGGTATGCGGAGTTCAACATCGCGGCGGACCCGGAAGCGGCGGAGATCGTTTTCCAGTCCGGGGTCCCCATAACCCTCCTGCCCTGGGACGTGTGCCTGGCCAATATCTTCACCGACCGACACCTGAAGGAACTGCATCTGCATGCCTCCAGAGCGGGAGACCTCTTCCTGAAGATAAACCAGGCTCCCCTGGGGTATTTTGAAAAGATCATGGGAAGTCGATCTCTGGCCATGGCGGATGAACTGGCCGCGGGGTGTTGTATCGATCCGGTGATGATTACCCGGAGCCTTAAGACCAATCTGCACGTGGAACTGGCCGGCACCCTGATGCGCGGGGCCACCGTCACCTCCGCCGGTGGGAACATCACCGTGGTCACCGAGATTGACAGAAGCAGGTTTATTGATACACTGGCAAACATCAACACATTACCTTGACAATAGAAAACAAAAGCAGCTTTAAAAAGCTGCAAAAAGGAGCGTAAGCATGAAAAAAGCCTTGATTCTTGTCCTTCTGGTGATCATGGCGGCGGGGATCCTGTTCGTCACATCCTGCAAGAAAAAGGAAGAGGCCGCCGTCGGAGCGGAAGAAAAAGTGAAGGTCGTCCTGTACGTGAACGGAACCCTGGGAGACAAGTCCTTCTTCGATTCCGCCGCCCGGGGCCTCGAGATGGCCATAGATAATCTCGGCATCGAAGGAAAGGTCATCGAAGGAAGCTATGACACCGCCCGATGGGAACCGGACATTACCCAGCTGGCTGAAGGTGACTGGGACATCATCATCGCCGGAACCTGGCAGCTCCAGGAGATTCTGGAAAAACTGGCTCCCCAGCACCCGGAGAAGAAGTGGTTCACCTATGACACCTCGGTGGATTACTCCAAACCCGGTTTGGACAATGTGTATTCCATTATGTACAGTCAGAACGAAGCTTCATTCCTCATGGGAGCCCTGTCGGCCATGATTACCACCTCGGACCTTCCGGCGGCGAATCCTGAGAAAGTCGTCGGTTTCCTCGCCGGGATGGACATCCCTGTCATTAACGACTTCAAGGTGGGCTTTGTTCAAGGTGTCGAATATATCGATCCCAGTATCAAAACCCTGGTATCCTACGCCGGTTCTTTTTCCGATCCCGCCAAGGGAAAAGAATTAACCCTGGCCATGTTCGACCAGGGCGCCGACATCACCTTCAACGTGGCCGGTGAAACCGGTTTAGGCGGCATCGACGCGGCCAAGGAAAAGAAGAAATACACCCTGGGTGTCGATTCAGATCAGTACCTTCTTTTTGCCGATTCCGACCCTGAAAAGGCTTCCTGGATCGTCACCAGCATGATGAAAAACGTAGATAATTCCATCTACCGGGGAATCAAGATGCATCTTGACGGAACCCTGCCCTATGGTGAAGCCGAAACCTTAGGCATTTCCGACGGCGGCGTCGGAGTGGCGGATAATGAAAATTACACAAGGATTGTTCCCGAAGAATTCCGCGCCAAGGTAAAAGAGATCGAAGATCTTATCACCAACGGAACCATTAAAGTCGATACGGCTATCGGCCAGTAAAGACACACCGGACCGGGGGGCGACCCCCGGTCTATTTCAACTTTCGGAAGCGAATAATGAGTACCATACTGGAAATAGAAAATATCCTGAAGGTGTATCCGGACGGAGTCATCGCCAACCGGGATGTGAGCCTGCGGGTGGAAGACAATACGATCCATGCCGTGGTGGGAGAAAACGGCGCCGGTAAATCCACTCTGATGAAGATCATCTTCGGTATTACCTCTCCCCAGGAGGGAACCATCCGGTTTCGGGGAAAGGAAGTCCGGTTTAAGAGTCCCAACGACGCCATCCGGAGCGGCATCGGTATGGTTCATCAGCACTTAATGCTCGCTCCCGACCTGACGGTGGCGGAAAATATGGTTCTGGGGATCGAACCGCGAAAACGAAAACTTTTTCTCGACCAGGAGGAGACCTTGCGTACCTCGAAAAAGGTCTCCGAGGAATACGGCCTGGACGTCCCGGTGGAGAAAAAGATCCGGGATCTTCCCATCGGTGTCCGGCAGCGAGTGGAAATTCTCAAAGCCCTGTTCAGAAACGCCGAATTGTTGATCCTCGACGAACCTACCGCCGTGTTAACCCCCCAGGAAGTGGAGGTTCTATTTAAAACTCTTTTTAAGCTCAAGGAAAACGGAAAGACCATCCTTTTCATCTCCCATAAACTGAAAGAAGTGAAACAGATTGCCGACCGGGTTACCGTCATGAGGGACTCCCGGGTGATAACGACGGAAGAGGCTTCGCACCTGACGGAAGAAAAGATTGCTCATCTGATGGTGGGGCGGGATATCGCCGGCGACAGGCTTCCCCCTTCCCCGGCTTTGGGTGACATAAGAATGTCCGTTAGGGATCTGTGCTACGTGACGGATGAAAATATCCGTGCCTTGAACAATATCAATTTCGACCTCCGAGCCGGGGAGATTCTCGGTCTGGCCGGGGTGGAAGGCAACGGTCAGACCTATCTTATTAAAACCCTGACCGGTCTTTTAGAACCCACCTCCGGGGATATCCTGCTGGAGAACAGGAATATTGCCGGACTGAGCCCCCGGCAGGTGAGGGAACTGGGTTTATCCCATATTCCGGAAGACCGGATGGATGACGGCGTGGCTGAACACACCTCTTTGGAAGAAAACTTCATTGTCGACCGGTACTACAAGCAACCCTTCAGCCGAGGAATCCGCCTTCGCTGGAAAGACATCACCTCCCACAGTATGGATCTGATTAAACGATTTCAGATTCTGACCAAGAATTCAAGAACTCCCGTAGGCTCCCTGTCGGGGGGAAACATCCAGAAAGTGGTGGTAGCCCGGGAACTGTCCAGCGACCCGGAAGTCATCATTGCCGCCCAACCGACCCGGGGAGTTGACGTAGGTTCGGAAGAACATATCCACAGTATTTTGAAAGAAGCCCGGGACCGGGGAAAGGCGGTGTTTTTAGTTTCGGCGGACCTGGATGAAATACTCAAACTGTCGACCCGGGTAATCGTCATCTACAACGGGGGTTTGGTGGCTCATTTTCCCGACGCCTCCGCCGTCACCGACAAAGACCTGGGTCCCTACATGCTCGGGGTAAAAAAGGAGGAAGGCTCCAGTGGAAAAATTCATCCTTAAGAACTTCACACTGATCCGCACCATCATCGCCATCGCCATAGGAGTCGCTGTCAGCGTTCTCTTGATCTACCTGATCAGCGCGACCCCCTCCGGCTCGCTGAAATACTTTTTTGTCGGCCCGCTATTGTCTAAAAGCCGTCTCTCCAACGTCTTCGAAATGGCCGCGCCCATCATGCTCTGCGGCGTCGCCATTGCCGTGGCCTTCCAGGCGGAACAGTTCAATATCGGTGCCGAGGGTGCCCTGTATATCAGCGCTGCCGTGGCTACGGCTTTCGCCGTGTCCACCCACATGCCGGCGATTCTGCATATCCCCCTGACCATTCTCATCGCCGCCTGCGTGGGAGCGGCCTGGGGATTCGTGCCGGGGATCCTGAAAGCGAAACTGGGAGCCAGCGAACTGGTAGCCACCCTGATGATGAACTACATCGCCTACTTCCTGGGGCTCTATTTGATAAACTACCACTTCCGGGATAAGAGCGCCGGGTACCTGGTTTCCTATGCCTTGCCGGAAACCGCCCGGTTAGGGCAGTTTATCCCCGGCACCCGGATGCATTGGGGAATCATCCTGGCGGTGATTATCGCGGTGCTGGTGTACTTCTTCCTTTACCACACCACCACGGGGTACGAGATCCGCATGACCGGTTCTAACCGGAAATTCGCCCGCTTCGGTGGAATCAACATCATCAAGGTGGTGATTCTTTCCCAGGTTATCTCCGGGGCTCTGGCAGGGGTGGGGGGTATCTTCGAGGTGATGGGAATCCACGGTCGTTTCAACTGGCAGACCTCCCCTGGGTACGGTTGGGATGGAGTCATCGTGGCCATCATTGGCCGAAACCATCCGATCCTGATTATCTTCGCTTCGCTGTTTCTTTCCTACCTGCGGGTGGGAGGATCGGTGGTGAATCTCATGGCCGACGTGCCCACGGAAATGGTCAGCGTCATTCAATCGGTCATTATACTGCTGATAACGGCCGAAGCCTTTTTGAGCCGCTGGAAATACCGGATCACTGTCCGTGAAGCCGAACGGGAGGAGAAGATTCATGAATCCGCTTCTTAAAAGCATTTTTTCCACAGAATTCGCCTTTGCCGTAATCCGGGTCATGACTCCCCTGCTGCTACCCGCCCTGGGGGTGGCCATCACGAACCTGGCCGGTTCGGTGAATATAGCCCTGGAAGGCATCATGCTTATCGCGGCTTTTTTCGGCGTCCTCGTCAGCGCTTTTACCGGCAGTCTGTTTCTGTCACTGTTGGCGGGTATAGCCGCGGGAGTTGCCCTGGCGGCGATTCTCGGTTATTTTCATTTAAAGCTCAAAGCTGACATCATCCTCGGGGCTATCGCCTTGAACCTTTTCGCGGCAGGTTTTACCATTTTCATGCTCTTTCTCATCACCGGTGACAAGGGATCCACCAGTTCATTGAAAAGCCTGGTCTTCCCTTCGGTGCATATCCCCCTGATCCGTCATATCCCCGTTCTGGGAGACATCGTAAGCGGTCACAATGTCCTCACCTATGTAGCCGTCCTTATGGTTCTGGTTTTCTACATCATCGTGTATAAAACCCCCCTGGGGCTTCGCATCCGAGCGGTAGGCCAGAACCCCGACGCGGCGGCTTCGGTGGGAATTAAAGTGGATCGAATCAAACTCTACGCCCTGATGCTCTCCGGTTTCTTCGGAGCCCTGGGGGGGCTGTACCTCTCCATGGGATACGTCTCCTGGTTCTCCCGGGATATGACCGCCGGCCGGGGATTTATCGCCATCGCCGCCTCCACCTTGGGGGGGAATCTGCCCATGGGGACCTTTCTGGCCTCCCTGCTCTTCGGGGTGGTGAACGCCTTCGCCATCTACATCGCCTCACTGAACGTTCCATCGGAACTGATACAGATGATCCCTTATCTGGTAACCCTTGTCGCCCTGACGATCTTCTCCCTCCGAACCCTGCGTAAACGCCCGGCTAAAAAGGAGGAGAAAAAGCTTCACGTGGATGAGGCGGCCTTATGATCCCGGTGATTATCGACTGCGACCCCGGCCATGACGACATGATCGCTCTGATGTTCGCCGCGGCGGACCCGAAGATAGACCTGCTGGGGGTAACCACGGTGGCGGGGAACCAAACCGGTGAAAAAACCTATACCAACGCCTTGAAGATTCTCACCCTCATCGGAGAGACTGCCCTTCCTCTCGGGCGAGGCGCCGATGTACCCCTGTTCCGGGAATTAACGGTGGCTCCGGAAATCCACGGTGTTTCCGGTCTTGACGGAGCCGACCTGCCGGAGGTCCTTCCCCCTGCCGGGGGAATTCCCGCGGTGGACCTGTTGGAAAAGCTGATTCTCTCATCGAGAGAAAAAGTCACCCTGGTTCCCACCGGCCCCCTGACTAATATCGCCCTCACCCTTTTAAAGAATCCCTCTCTTAAAGAGAAGATCCGCCGGATCATCCTGATGGGAGGAGCCCTCTTCGATTCGAATATCACCCCGGCAGCGGAGTTCAACATCTACGTGGACCCGGAAGCGGCAGACATCGTTTTCCGTTCCGGCCTGCCCATCACCATGGTGGGGCTGGACGTAACCAATAAGGCCCTTATCGGTTTCGATGATATTCAGCGCCTTGAAGGCTTTGGCGGTCCGGTTTCCCGGGTCGTAGCCCCCCTCCTGCGGTTCTTCGCCCAGGCCAACAAAGACATCTTCGGTTTCGACGGAGCGCCGGTGCATGATGCCCTGGCGGTAGCGGCGGTAACCCATCCGGAGGTGATTTCCACCCGGCACCTTTCCGTGGCGGTGGAAACGGAAGGCACCCTGTGCCGGGGCAGAACCGTGGCGGATGTGTACGGCGTCACCGGAGCAAAACCCAACGTGGAGGTGGCCCTGGAACTGGATCACTCCCTTTTTCTGGAGATCTTCTTTACCGCCATGAAGGCGTTAGAAAAAAAAATATCCGGGGAAGTGTAATTGTATGATTCTTCGAAATCTTAAAATTGTCGATCTTATTACCGGCTCGGTATCGGAACCGTCGGATCTGCTTATCGAAGATGGAAGAATAAAAAGTATCGATTCCTACAAACCCGGTCCCATGAAAGAAGGTATCAATGTTGCCGGGATGTACGCTTTACCCGGATTAGTGAATACCCACGCCCATACCGCCATGACCCTGTTGAAGGGTTCCGCCGAAGACCTCTCGCCGTCGGATTGGTTCAACCGGCATATTTGGATGTACGAAAAGAACCTCACCCCTCATGATGTCTTTGTCGGCACCCTTCTAGGGGCCGCCGAGATGCTCCTCAATGGGGTTACCTGGGTGGCGGACCATTATTTCTTCATGGAAGAAGCCTTTAAAGCCTATGAAGAAGCAGGCATGAGAGCCACCCTTTGCCGGGCGGTTTTCGGTACCGACGAGACAGCCAGACAAAGCCTGGAGGAATCTGCAGCCTTTATCCGGGACTTCGGAAAGACCTCTCCCCGGATTAAAACCTGCCTGGGTCCTCATTCTCCCTACCTCTGCCCGGAGGATTTCCTGAAGGAAACCGCTCGCCTGGCGGAACAACTGCAGGTTCCCCTGCACATCCATGTCTCGGAAACCGCCGCCCAGGTAGCCGCCTCCCTGGCTAAAGACGGACGAACCCCCGTCCGGGTGTTGGAAGACACAGGAATCCTGCGGCCCGGAACCATCCTGGCCCATGCCTATCATGCCACGGACGAGGACCTGGAGCTCATCAAAAAACATGACTGCGGTATCGCCCACTGTGCGAAAACCTACATGAAATTCGGGGATCTGAAGGACTTTCTTCCCCGGGCCCTGGACGCCGGCGTTAAGGTGGGCCTGGGAACCGACGGGCCCGCATCCAACAATACCATGGACATCTTTGAAACCGCCCGCCTGGCCGCTCTCCTGGCGAAAGTATCCACGGGAAAGGCGGAAACGGCGCCTATCCGTCAAATCCTGCCCCTCTTCTTTACCGGCGGCCGGATTTTAGGGGAACCCGCTTACGGCACCCTGGCACCGGGAGCTCCGGCGGACCTGGTTCTTCTCTCCGATAAAAGCCTCAGTTTCATCCCCCGGGAAAATCTCCCGGCCCATCTCCTTTATTCTCTGCAGCCCGGGGATATCGACACAGTTATCGTGGACGGTGAAATCGTCGTCTGGAACGGGACCCTGGCAAAGATCGATCTGGATGCCCTGCTGGAAGAGGCCGCGTCCATCTACCGCCGCCTGGCAGTAAAAGACGGCGGAAAACCCATGCAGCGGTATAATACCTGAAGATTTTCTTCACATATTCATTTATCCAAAACATCGAAAACAACGAATAATACCGCCTTTTATCCCTCCCTCCGGGCTTCCGACAGGGAAAAGAAGCCGTTCCACCATGTGAAACTTGATAAAGTCCCACCGATCTCTCTATCCTCCACAACCATAAGGTCACATAAAGAAAAGGAAGGAGGATTCTATGGAAATAAAAGAAAAAACGAAGAGAAAGGTATCCCTGGATTGGTGGGCCACTATCTGTGCCTTCGCCATTACCGCCCTGGTACTGCTGGGAATAATCCCGGGACTTCCCTGGTGAGCGCCATGGACAAGGTATTCCATCGTTTTATAACCCTTATCCCCGGCTTGCTTCTCCTGGCGGCCATCGGCCTGATGGCGAAATACCTGGAGATCTGGCTTCAGTCGGTGATCCATATCGGGTGGATCAAAGCCCTGGTCAGCAATGTCATCCTGGCCATTATCCTGGGGATGCTGGTGAACAACCTGTTCCGTATTCCCGCTGTTTTCCATCCCGGCCTGGATACCTACGAGTTTTTCCTGAAGATCGGGGTTATTTTCATGGGGGCGAAGATCCTTATCTCCGACCTTCTTCGGCTCGGTTCAGTGGGGATTATTATGGTGGTGGTAGAGATCCTTTTCTCCATCGGCTTTGTTCTTTTCTTCGCTCGGTTCTTCAAGCTGCCGCAAAAAATGGCTTCCCTTATTTCCATCGGGGTGGGTGTCTGCGGGGTTTCCGCCATCATAGCCTCGGCCCCGGCCATCAACGCCAAGCGGGAGGAATCCAGCTACGCCATAGCGGTGATTCTCATCTTCGGCGCCGGAGCATTGGTGGTCTATCCCCTCATCGGTCATCTGCTGAACATGCCGGATCACCTTTTCGGTGTATGGGCCGGACTGGCGGTGGACAATACCGCCGAGGCTGTGGCCACCGGAGCGATCTATTCGGAAACCGCCGCCGGTTACGCCACCTTTTCAAAAATGTGCCGCAACGCCATGATGCCCTTCGTTATCCTGGGTTTCGCCATGGCCTATGCGAGAAAAGGGATGACCGATTCCATCAAACATAAAGGGATCTTTCTCTGGCAGAAATTTCCCAAATTCGTTCTAGGATTCCTGGCCATGTCCGTCGTCTTCACCCTGCTGCTCAATTTCGTCAAGGACGGCGAAGCTCTCGCTTCGGTGAAAGGTTCCATCGGTACGCTGAAGAATTTCTATCAGTGGGCCTTTTTATTCACCTTTGCCGGTGTGGGCTTAAGGACCAGCTTCAGAGACATGGCGGGGGCCGGCTGGAAACCCTTTGTGGTCGGTATCGCCACAGAGGCTTCGGTAGCCGTCTTTACCATTATCATGGTCCTGGTCTTCGGAGGCTTTATTCCTCAGGTACTGTAAAAAAAGGGCTGCCCCGTCAAGGGCAGCCCCGCATTTTATCTTACCGCCTGTTTATTCTGCGTCGGCCTTCAGAACCGTATTCAACAGAATCGTGGCACCTTCGGTGCAGTGCTCGGGGGTCGAGTATTCGGGTTCGCAGTGGGAAAGACCGTCCTTGGACTGAACAAAAAGCATGGTGGTGGGGAGCATGTACGATGCGAACTGGGCATCGTGTCCCGCACCGGAGTGGAGAACCTGGTGGCTGATCCCCGATTCCTCCGCCGCTTCCTTGGCGTACTGTACCAGTTTCTTGTCCCAGTACACGGTATCCCGGTTCCACATCCTTTCAACTTCGCACCGGCAGCCGGCCCATTCCTTTTCCGCGCAGCTTTTCACCACCGCCAAGACTTCATTCAGAACTTCAGGCTTTTCATGGCGCACGTCGATACAGAAATCGACATAATCGGGAACACAGGTATGAACGCAGGGGTGGCATACGATTTCCCCGGTGGTATAGACCAGCTCGGGATGTCCCAGTTTGTCGATTTCTTCATGGAGATAACAAATTGTCTGAGCAGCGGCAAAGAGGGCGTCTTTTCTCTTCGGCATGGGGAAGGTCCCGGCATGGACGGTCTGCCCGTAGAAACGGAACCGGTAATTGAACATCCCCAGCACGCAGTCCACGATGCCGATGTCTTTTCCCGCGTCCTCCAGGATAGGTCCCTGTTCGATATGAATCTCGAACATGTATTTGTACTTGTCACGATTGAGCCGGTATTTTTTATCTCCCTTGAATCCGGACTTTTCCAGGGCTTCGCCGAAGGTTTTCGAAGCATCCAGAACGCTCTTGGATGCCATCATATCTTCATACTTGAATTTGCCGCGAATCGCCTCGGGGAGGAAATCGTAGCAGACGATCCCGGAAACCATCATGGCCGGCGGATAGAGGGAACCTTCCTCGTTGGTCCAGATCATGGCTGTCAGGGGGTGTTTATGGGGGATCTTCTGCTCAACCACGGTTTCCAGGACCTCCATGGCGGACATAACCCCCAGGATACCGTCGTAATTCCCGCCGTTCTTCACGGAATCGGTGTGGGAGCCCATAACAATTCTCTTCGCGTTGGGGTCGCTACCCGGAATAGTGGCATACATATTGGCCACATCATCCACTTCGATAACGGCTCCGATGGCTTCCATCCTTCGTTTAAATTCATTCCGAGCCTGGATATCCTCGGCGGACAGGGTGTACCTGGTGATCCCTCCATGCCCTGCGTCACCAAACTTGCTGAAAGTTTTGATCTTGTCTTCCATTCGTTTTTGACTACACGTATACATAACAGTGCCTCCTGTCTAATAGCTCCTTATAAACTACCATATTTTACCTATTAATGCTACTTTTCCTTTTGGACTTTTTTTGAAAGTTTTCGATTTTTTGGAGAAAATATGGATAAACACGAGAGTCAGAAATGATTCAACCGGGAATCATCCTAAGGCTTGAGGAATTCTGTTCCCGGAAAGCAGCCCTTCCATGCTTGCCTGAAGTTCATCCTCCGTCCCCGGCAGCCTTCGGAAGATGATATCCGGCTCTACCGTTTTTTTTCTCGCCGTCAGAAAAGGGTGGTTGTTCCCCCCCCCCGTGATGTTGAGCAGGATGAGGTCTTCCCGCTTGATCCTCCCCATTTTTCGTGCCTGCATCAGCCCGGCCAGGGCTACCGCGGCGGCGGGATCGAGATCACAGCCCTCCAGATTTTTGAAAATCCGGCCGGCTTCCCTGGCTTTTTCGGAGGACAAGGCGTAGGTGATGCCGCCGGTATCCTTCAAGGCGTCGAACACCCCGCCGGTGATGCCATAGGGAGGCTTCCGGTTGCTTAAAACCGGCGACCAGAGCCGGGCGATGGCCTCTTTTGCCTCTTCATCATTGAAAGAGGGTAGATTTCGGCTTCCCGCGGACCAGGCGTCATGGATGATCGCGAAGGGCAGATTCTGCACCAGGTGAAGCTTCATGCCGGTAGACCCGAACCGTCCGGTAGCTAAAAGCCGCTTGGACATCTCCCACGCGGCAATGCCGCCGGTTCCGCTGCCCACGGCCTGAAAATAATGCTCCGGCAGGGTTCCCAAAGCCTCTGCCGCGGCCAGCAGGACCGTTCCCATGCCGTCCCGCCGGGCGACATTCTTGGCACCTCCCTCGGGGTAGAACCCCGGCAGGCCGGCTATCATGTCTCCCAGGCGAATGGCGTCGAAGTAATCCGCGTTTTCCAGAGCCACCAGAAGAACCTTATCACTCTTGGGGACGGTAATCCACATTTCCGAAAGGGCCGACGCGGGGACAACGATGCAGACCCGGCGATGTACTTTCGAGGCGATTTGTAAAAAGGATCTTCCCGTATTCCCGGCGGAGGCCACGACCAGACAGTCGGCGGTCTTATCGTCTGTCCGGCCCAGGACCGCCAGGGCCTCCAACTCTTTGAAGCTGCAGGTTTCCATATCGGCGCCTTTCTCCGGGTTGAAACCGTTAAAGGCGATGTAAAGATTATCCAGCTGCAACCGGGCTCCCAGGTTCTTTCCGTGATACACCACCGGGCCGGAGGCGTCGTTGTAGGTTCTTCGGATCGGGAGCCAGTTCCGGTAGCGGTACATCCCCGCTTCCCGGGAATCTATAAGAAAATCCTTGACCCGGTACTCGGCCCGAAGAAGGGCCGGAGCATGCCCGGCATCGCAACTCAATCGGAAGGAGTTCGACCCCTCACTGTAGTCGGCACCGCATTCGGTACACCGTAATGAATAATGCACCCCGTCCTCCTTACATCTTTTTTTCCCGTTGATTGTACATCGCGGGGCCGAATAAAATGAATACACCCCGGGCCTAGGAGGGAAAAAACGATAGAAGGAACGGAATAAGCAAGGCTTGCCCACCGCCGGAATTAAAGAAAGTAACGTCTTTCCTGAAAAAGAATTATCAGATAAATGGAATGACGGAATCAGAAAAAGTCGGCCCATCCCGCGGTGAGTCTTTCAAAGGAAAAAGGCGGTGAATATCTGAAGGGAATCTTCAGTTTTTTCTAGGCCAGGCCCCGGAGATAATTGAAATCCGTGGTTTTTGCCGTTCCCCGGGGAAGGTGGGTCAGATCGATATACCCCGCTGCTCCCTTCATCCGGGGAATTTCCATCACCTCTTCGGGATATAGATGGGTTAAAGCACGTCTGTCGTCATATTCGATATAGAAGTTCTTTCCCCGGGCATCCCCCAGGGGTCCCGAAACCGCGGTCTTGGCCCGGGTGACGAGGATGGGGGGCCTTCCCCGGAGATAGACCTCGAAATCCACCGGGCAGAGCCTCTTGAGTTCCTCCAGGTCCGATTTTCCCAACTCAATCCAGCCCTGGATCCGCGAAATCCCCTGGATAGCCAGTTCAGTCATACCCCGGGCGTTGACCGCGGGAAGGGGATAGGAGGCGGTAAGAGTGACGTCTTTACAGGATTCAAAAAGAAGAAGCTGAAACAGCGAGGTAAGCCGAAAACGCCTGATTCCCCGTTCACAGGCTTCCGCGACTCGCCGGCGTAACAATGCCAGTTCCCCCTGGGGACAGAAGGAAGGGAGGATAACCTCATCGATCCCCTTGAAGCCTTCGAAGATTCCCCCGACCCGGTAGGTGCCCTTTTCGTGGACGCCGCCCCCGGAGACATAGCAGGCATCTCGCAGATCCGGCCGCCGCTCCCCCGGCCCTGGGGCTCTGCCGTTCTTCGAGCCCTTGGGAGGGTATGGGAAAAGCTCCCCCGAAGCCAGATGAGAGATTAACCAGGGGCGAAATTCCTTTCGGATTCCCTTGAGATCCCTGGCGGGAAGGAAGAAATTTCCCGAGATATCCACCTTCATCAGACGGATGATGAAATCATCCTCTTTGGTCTGTTTCAAGACCTGCCGCAGATCCTCAGGCTGGAGAGGATGCCGCTGGGCTTCCTCCAGGCCTAAAGCCAGGGAAAAAACAGGTAAGCCTTTCATGTTCAGAACCCCTAGCTCGATCCCCTGCCGGGACACATGAGCGGAGAGGTACACCGGTTTTCTCGGTGTGAAGGGAGGTATGGCTTCCAAGAGGTCGGGAAAAGCGGTAGTCTGGACACCGATTCTGTACAGATTTCCCAGGGCCGGGGCCTCTCCGTCGTAGGGGAGCAGGACCTCCTC
This sequence comes from Spirochaetales bacterium, assembly GCA_016932135.1. Classification (GTDB taxonomy): domain Bacteria; phylum Spirochaetota; class Spirochaetia; order JAFGDJ01; family JAFGDJ01; genus JAFGDJ01. The sequence goes on from JAFGDJ010000131.1 coordinate 13,602, forward strand.
ACCCTTCCCCGCCCGGCGGGTCTTTGTCACGCCGGAGATAATCAAATCCACCGTAAAGGCGGGTCCCTCGTCTCCGCTGTCCGGCTGAACCCTCACCCGGTCGCCGCTGTAAAGTGGCCGGTGGAGCCTCACCTTCAGGCCTTCGCTTTGAAAGGACAGTACTCTTCCGATCAGCTGCCCGGATACCCCCAGGGAATCATGCTGAAGAACAGTCTCCATATCCTCATCGGAGGAAAAACCGTGGGACCAGCGCCGCCCGTAAGATCTGGAGAGGATGTCCCGGGCTTCCTTGAGAACCGCCGGGTCCTCCCCCCCCGAATCGAGAACCCTCCGGTACGCACGAGTGGTGGCGGCGATGTAATCGGGTTTTTTCAGCCGCCCTTCGATCTTCAGGGAACGGATGCCCAAACGGATATACTCGCCTATCAGGTCCAGGGTGTAGAGGTCCTGGGTTGAAAAATAGAACCCCGCCCCGTCTTTGGCATGGTAGCGTCGCCGGCAGGGCTGCTTGCATTTCCCCCGGTTTCCGCTCCATCCGCCGATCCAGGAGGAAAAGATACACTGCCCCGACAGGGAGCAGCAGAGGGCACCGTGGATAAAAACCTCCAGGTCCACCGGTGGATTTTCCGCCATTACCCGCAGTTCCTCCATGGTAATCTGCCGTTCCAGGATAACCCGCCGGATTCCCAGGCGGGCAGCCAGATCGAGACCGGCGGTATTGTGAAAACCCATCTGGGTGGATGCATGAATCTCCAATTCAGGGTACTGATCTCTGATGAGTGACGACACTCCCAGGTCCTGCACGATGATGCCGTCGGGCTCCAGGGCTGCCACGGTGTCAACGGTCTTGATGAAATCGGGAAACTCATGTTCCTTCACCAGGGTGTTCAGGGTGATGTAGATCTTTTTCCCCGCCCGCTTGGCTTGGGTGGACAGCCGGGCCATATCCTCATAGGAAAAATTCTCCCCCATCTCCCGGGCGTTAAAACGGCTCAACCCGGCGTATACCGCGTCGGCGCCGTTTTCGAAGGCTGTCAAGGCACAATGAAGATTTCCCGCCGGGGCGAGGAGTTCAGGCAGCCGGGAAGCCATTATCCCGGCCTGCCGGGGAGAAAGGCCGCCACTTCCGCCGCCGTGGGGATGGAATCCGCCGCTCCCGGCCGGGTAACACAGAGGGCGGCGGCCTGGACGGCGGTCTCCAGGGCGGAGCGCACCTCGGCGCCGCCGGTGAGGGAAGCAAGAAAGTACCCGATGAAGGTATCCCCGGCGGCGGTAGTGTCCACGGCCCGCACCCGGCAGGCCGGCATTTCGATTGTCGTGTTCCGATCGGCATACACGGCACCGCGGCTGCCCAGGGTGAGTACCAAACGGGATTCGGGGTATTTCGCCATGAAAGCCCGGGGAATATCCTCCGGCTCCTGCGCCCCCGAGAGTATAGAGCCCTCCAGCTCATTGACGATAAACCATCCCACCTTGTCCAAGGGGTAAGAGAGGACCTGCTCATCCATGGGGGCGGGGTTGAAGAAGATTTCCATTCCCCGGCGGTAGGCCTTTTCCATGAGTTCTTCCATAGAGGAAATCTCGTTCTGCAGCAGAAGACAGTCCCCCGCCTCAAAACGGTACAGGACCTGGTCGATATCCTGCGATCCGACAGCCCGGTTGGCACCGCCGTACAGAACGATGGCATTCTCTCCGGTCTTTTCCACCTGGATAAAGGCGTGGCCCGTGGGAACCGGGGTTACGAAGATGTGCTCCACGTGAACCCCCGATTCGGCCAGGTAATCCTTGAGGAACACCCCTTCATCCCCCACCTTACCGGCGTGGTACACCTCGGCTCCCGCCCGGGCTAAGGCGACCGATTGATTGAGCCCCTTGCCGCCGGTGTTCCGGCTGTAAGAAAGACTGCTTAAAGTCTCTCCGGGTTTGACGAAATGGTCGACTTCATAGACATAATCGATATTGAGAGAACCGAAATTGAGTATCCTCATGAGCACCACCAGTTTAAAAAAAATACCCTGTTACTGTAGAAGTAACAGGGCTTCTTGGTCAAGTTGAAGGAATGAGGCTTCAGCCGCGGTCGAGGCTAGAGATTGTAAACCGTAATGTTTCCCGTCACCACGGAAAGGTTTATCCTGTAGTTTCCATACGGAGTATAATTAGGCCCACTATAGCTTCCCGTGACTACCGAAGGATACAACCCGGCATTGACCTCCGGATCTACCCAGGCAGTGATATTTCCCGTGGTGGTTCTAATCGTCACATCACCCTCGGTCTGCTCTATTTCCACTTCGATGGACCCGGTGGTGGATTGGATTTCCGAAACCCTTTCGCAGTGGGTAACCTCAATATCCCCCGTTACCAGGGAAAGCACGTCGACAAAGGTTATACCGTCCACCGAGACGTTCCCCGTAATATTCTGTACCGAAACGGTAATGTCAGCGGGAAGGGTGATGGTATAATCGACACTGACGCTCGACATGGGATCATTGCTGTAGTCGGATACTACCGTTAAGGTTTCACCTTCGGTAACCTTAATCTGAACGAGCTCCAGCTCTTCCGGGGAATACCC
>JAFGDJ010000015.1 GCA_016932135.1 Spirochaetales bacterium
ATCGACGGCATCTGGAACAAGGGCAAGCGCCAAGAAGACTGGCTGACGGAGGTGCAGGTTCCGGTGGTTCTGAGGAGTTAGGATCACAACCGGTAATCCCGGCAGAGGGGTACCTGTGGGCCAGGCGGATAACCCGGATGTATTGAAGTTCTTTCTATTTGTGATATGGTAAAAGAATGAAACGGTATCCCGACGAAGAAACAGTGTATTCCCAGCCCTCATGGGTGTTCGGCAACTCATCTATTGAAATCTCTCTTACCCGAAAGGGAGGGCATATGGCCCCGGTGACCTTTTTCAGGAAATCAGGGAACCCCGTTCGCCCCTACTATATAAATCCCTGGCATCATGAAGCTCCCCCGCCATCTGATCCGGTTCTCGCGGTCCTTCGGGGTGATTTCTTCTGCATGCCCTTCGGTGGAAACTCGACACCCTTCAACGGAGAACTCCACGCTGCCCACGGAGAGACCGCCACATCCGACTGGGAACTCTCCGGGTATGAAGAATCCGGTGAGGATATTACCGCCCGTTTCCTCATGGAAACAAATATCAGGAAAGGAAGGATTATCAAAACCCTGCGGCTCCGGGAGGGCCATAACGGGATATACATCTCCCACGAGCTCCATGGCTTTTCCGGCCCCATGAGCCTGGGTCATCATGCCACCCTCTCTCCTCCCGGCCCGCCGGATGATCCCGGAGCTTTGCTCATCTCGACAAGCCCGGTTTCTTTCTGCATGACCAATCCAACGGAAGCCGATTACTGGGAAAACGGCGAGTATTACTGTCTGGAACCGGGAAAGGAGTTCACGGACCTGTCCCGGGTTCCAACGATCTGGAAAAACCGTCCCTATGCCGACTGTTCAGTCTTCCCCCTTCGGCGGGGTTTTACCGATATCCTGCAGATCTATCGGAAGCCCGCGGCTATACCGGCCTGGACAGTCGCATCCGCCCCTTCAGCGGGATACCTCTGGTTCTCCCTCAAGAACCCGGCGGTTCTTCCATCGACGCTCGTGTGGATGGAAAACGGGGGTAGATACTCCCCCCCATGGAACGGAAGGAACTGCTGCATCGGCCTGGAAGAGATATGCGGGTATTTTGCCTTCGGACTGAAGGAATCACAGGCAGATAATACCCTTAACAGCCGGGGCATCAGGACGTCTCACGATCTATCAACCGAAGCTCCACTGATTGTCCGGACAATCCAGGGTGTTGCCCGGATAGACCCCCGCTTCGGCAGGGTATCTGATGTCAGGTTTGGTCGAGATTCAATGACCTTTCTTTCAGACACCGGATCCGCCGTTGAGGTAAAAGTGGACATCAATTTCATCGGATAGGTATCATAAAGAACTAATTTTAATATTCTTTCAAAATTTTTCTTGACAGATTCAGAAAAACAATTAATTATGATGTTATAACAATATGACGTCATACTGTTTTATGGAGAAGACCGATGAATTCGAAAGAACAATACCATCCCCCAAACGAGATGCCATCGTTCCCCGACACACCGGTTCTTCAGGGGCAGAAAGCAATTGTCACGGGGGCGAGCAAGGGCCTCGGTAGTGCAATCGCCATCGGCCTCGCCCGTTCCGGAGCGGATGTAATAGTAAACTACTACACGGACAAAGAAGGCGCTGAAGAAACGGCGGAAGAAATCGAGAAGACCGGCCGTAAAGCCCTGATCTACTACGCGGATGTCGCTGAGGAACAGCAGGTGCAGGATATGTTCAGGCTCTGCCTGAAGGAATTCGGAAGGCTCGATATCTGCGTTCCCAACGCAGGAATCCAGATGAACGCTCCGATTGCCGACATGACGGCGGAACAATGGCGTCGGGTTATCGATGTAAACCTGACCGGCCAGTTCTTCTGCGCCCGGGAGGCGATACGGATGTTCACGAACCAGGGGTTGCACCCGGATATTTCTTCGTCTGCAGGGAAGCTCATCTTCATGAGTTCCATCCATGACATCGTTCCCTGGGAAGGCCATGTAAATTATGCCTCATCCAAGGGTGGAATAATGCTGCTCATGAAGAGCATCGCCCAGGAAGTCGCTCATCTTCGAATACGGGCAAATGCAGTCTCTCCAGGGGCGATTCGCACACCCATGAATGTGGAGAAAATAACCAGCCAGGAGATATTCGATTCCACGTTACTCAGGCTTATTCCATATAAACGAATCGGTGAACCCGAAGACGTAGCTCGGGCGGTGGTCTGGCTCGCCTCGGATGCCTCGGATTATGTTACCGGGTCCACAATCTATATAGACGGGGGTATGAATCTCTACCCCGGCTTCATAGGAGGAGGTTGATCCAGCATGGCAGCAGAGCAGAGTCCGCTCAAAAAGATGGTCGAGACGACGAATACGGAATTCTGGAACGATTCCTGCTCAATTTCAGAGCTTGAATACGCGATAGCCCACGGGGCCGTCGGGGCAACAACAAATCCGGTCATAGTACTGAACGTATTGAAAAAAGAAATGTCCGACTGGCGGGACCGGATCTTAGAAATCATTTCAGAGAACCCGACCGCTGATGAAACGGTAATAACCTGGAAGCTCATCGAGGAGATGGCGGTCAAGGGTGCGGGCCTCCTGGAACCCGTTTTCCTTAAGGAAAACGGGAAAAAGGGCAGGCTCTCGATTCAGACAAACCCGATGTTCTATCGGAACGCCGGTGCCATGACGGAACAGGCGGTTCGCTTCAACGGCCTGGCTCCGAATATGCAGGTAAAGATACCGGCAACCCATGCGGGAGTAGTGGCTATCCGTGAAGCGACCCGGAAGGGGGTCAGTATCAACGCAACGGTAAGTTTCACCGTACCCCAGGCCCTGGCCGTGGCAGAGGCCGTAGAACAGGGACTGAACGACAGGATCGCCGACGGAAACGACATATCGACCATGAACCCGGTGTGCACCATTATGGTCGGCAGGCTCGACGACTGGCTGAAAGTTGTTGCGGAAAAGGAGGGGATTCTTCCGACCCCCGGAAGCCTGGAATGGGCCGGGGTGGCCGCATTTAAACGCGCCTATTCACTGTACCGTGAACGAGGATACCGGACGAAGCTCCTGGCCGCGGCATACCGGAACCACCTCCACTGGTCCCAGCTGATCGGCGGCCCGGTCGTCCTTACCATACCTGCGAAATGGCAGCGGCATTTCAACGCTTCCTCCATCCCTGTGGTACCGCGGCTGGAAGATCCGGTTGACCCGGGAATCATCACGGAACTGGAAGAGCTTTTCATCGATTTCAGGAGGGCGTATGAGCCGGACGGAATGGACTCAGGGGAGTTCGACGGCTACGGTGCCACCGTCAGGACCCTCAGGTCCTTCGTCGAAGGATATATCGAACTACTCTCGACAGTAAGAAATCTCTTATTGCCGAATCCCGATGTATAAGGAGGCGAACATGGATACTGTGAAAGTTGGCGTTGTCGGAACCGGTTTTATCGGACCCGCCCATATCGAAGCATTGCGAAGAATCCCGGGAATCGAGGTTATCGCCCTGGGGGCCAGCAACAGGGAAAAAGCCCAAGGGCAAGCCGAAGCCCTGGGAATCAGGTATGCCTACGACGACTTCAACGAACTCCTCGAGAACCCGGATATCCAGGCGGTCCATATATGCACTCCCAACGACCTTCACTTCCCTATGACCCGGGATGCTCTTAACGCGGGGAAACACGTGGTATGCGAGAAACCCCTGGCCAAGACAACGGACGAGGCAAGACAACTGGTTGACCTGGCCGCGAAGACCGGCCTGGTGAATGCCGTTCATTTCAACATAAGATTCTATCCCTTAATGGTACACATCCGGGATATGATTGCCTCCGGAGAACTGGGAGAAATCTACTCGATCCACGGTTCCTACCTGCAGGACTGGCTTTTCTATCCGACTGACTACAACTGGCGGCTCGAACCGGAACGTTCGGGAGAATCGAGAGCGATCGCCGATATCGGTTCCCACTGGATGGACCTCATCGAATTCGTCAGCGGTCTGTCCATTTCGGAAGTCATGGCCGATTTCGCCACATTCCACAAGATAAGGAAGAAACCTCTGAAACCGGTGGATACCTACGCCGGAATGACGCTCAACCCCTCGGACTACCGGGATGTTCCCATCAATACGGAAGATTACGCCACCGTGCTTCTGGGGTTCGACAATGGTGCCAGGGGCGTTCTCACGGTCAGCCAGGTCTTCGCAGGAAGGAAAAACCGTCTGTTCTTCGAAATCGCCGGGTCAAAGAAATCCGTCGCCTGGGAATCGGAACTCCCGAACCAGGCATGGATCGGCAACCGTGACAGAGCTAACGAAATTCTATTAAGAGATCCCTCCCTGGTGAGCTCTCAGAGCGGCGGGTTGATCAATTACCCCGGGGGACACAACGAAGGTTTTCCGGACACCCTGAAGCAGCTCTGCAAAACGGTATACCGGGCCATTCGCCGGGGCAAACCGCCTGCAACACCAGATTACCCGACCTTTGAAGCCGGCCTTCGGGAACTCGTCCTCTGCGAAAAGATTCTCGAGAGCAAAAATAAACGAACATGGATTTCATAATACATGGAGGAACCTAGAATGATTACATTGGGATTTGTCAGCGCGGTCGTTGCCGACCTTGGATTCGAAGACACTATAGACCTTGCAGCCGATTACGGATTTGACTGCGTAGAGATTCTCTGTTGGCCTCCGGGAAAGGCCGAACGTCGTTACGCCGGAGTGACCCATATAGACGTAACCGACCTCACCGACGAACACTGTAAAAAGATTCAGGATTACCTGAAGAAAAAAGGCGTCTATATTTCCGGCCTGGGATACTATCCCAACTATCTCGACGCCGATCGAGAACAGGGGAAGTTCTTCGTCGACCACTTCAAGAAGGTCATAGCAGCCGCGGCAAAGCTTGGCATCCCCGTGGCTAATACCTTCATTGGCCGGGACCCTGCGAAAAACATCGAGGACAATTTCGACCTCTTCAGAAAGGTCTGGCCGGGTATCGTATCCTTTGCCGAAGACAAAAAGGTAAAGATAGGGATCGAGAACTGCCCGATGTTTTTTACCCGGGATGAATGGCCGGGCGGAAAGAACCTCGCCATTTCGCCCGCTGTCTGGCGGAGGATGTTCGAAGAGATTCCTTCCAAGAACTTCGGACTCAACTACGATCCCTCTCACATGGTCTGGCAGCATATGGACCACATAAAACCGATATACGAATTCGCCAATCGAATCTTTCATGTCCATATCAAGGACGTAAAAATAATGAAGGACAAGCTCGACGATGTGGGCATCATGGCTACCCCCCTGGAATACCACGCCCCGAAACTGCCGGGCCTGGGTGACGTCGAATGGGGGAAATTCTTTTCGGCCCTGACGGATATACGGTATCAGGGAGCAGCCTGCATCGAGGTAGAAGACAGGGCCTACGAAGATTCCCTGGACGCCAGAAAAGGATCCCTGCTGCAGAGCAGGAACTTCGTACATCAGTTCCTTCCGAGAGTCTAGGAGTGAAATAATGCCCGGCAAAGTAAAGGCACTGGACGGACAATTCGATCTTTCGGGCCGTCTCGCGGTGGTGACGGGAGCAGCAGGGGAACTCTGCGGCACCATGGCCGCCGTTCTCGCCGCAAGGGGAGTGAAGACGGTCATCCTCGATCTCGACGAAGAAAAGGCCGGGCAGAAAGCGGAATGTATCAGGGCCGAAGGCGGAGAAGCCCTGGCGTTCGGATGTAATGTCCTCGAAGAGGCGGAACTCGAACGTTGCGCCCGGGCCGTGGAACAACGTTGGGGCATCCCTCACATCCTGATCAACGGCGCCGGGGGAAACCACCCGTCGGGATCTGTTGAAACCGACTTTTTCACAGGAGACCTCGACAGGCAGGATGTGAAGACATTCTTCAACCTGCCTACGGAAGGCTTCAGGAACGTACTGGAACTGAATTTTTTCGGTACCGTCCTGCCGACGAAGGTCTTTGCCCGTGGCATGGTCGAGAAGGGACGGGGAAACATCCTCAACATGTCCTCCATGTCCGCCGGCACTCCTCTCACCAGGGTGGCCGCCTATTCCGCCGCTAAGGCCGCGGTTTCGAATTTCACTCGCTGGCTGGCCGTCTACCTGGCGAAGACGGGGGTTCGGGTAAACGCCCTGGCTCCCGGTTTTCTCATGACCGAACAGCTGCGGTTCCTTCACATCGACCGGGAAACGGGGGAATACACGCCCCGGGCGAAAAAGGTCATCGCCCACACACCCATGGAGCGGTACGGCGAACCGGACGAGCTCATCGGCGCGATGCTTTGGCTTCTTTCCGACGCATCGAAATTTGTTACAGGAACAGTAATACCGATAGACGGCGGTTTTTCGTCTTACACCATATGAAATCGGCAGAAGATATGATTGAAACAGGAAACAGCGCGAGAACCGGGGATACTCGTCAAAGACTCACCGATATGAAGCTGGACGCTCTTATATTGACCATTCCCGAAAACGTTCTTTTCCTGAGCGGTTTCTGGCCCATGATCGGTGCAAGTATCCTCGTGTTTCCCGCTAACGGAAATCCCGTCTGTATCATCCCGGGGTGCTACGAGGAAGAATCACGGCAGGAACTATGGGAAGCGGTCCCCGAGTATTACAGCTACGGACTGACGTCATCTCCCGAACCCTTTGCCGCCGTTTCCCGCCTCCTGAAAAAGGCGGCGGGGGGAAGACAGTGGAAACGGATCGGCATTGAGGGTTCACTGCGCAGCGCGGCTGTTTCGTGGAACAGCGCAGAATTCATCCTCCCGGACAAACAGTATACAGGAGTCCTCGAAGAAGTTTTTCCATGCGCCGAACTGATCGACATCGTGCCGCATCTTAGCCGGTGGAAAGCCAGGAAGAATGACTGGGAAATAGAAAGGATTCGGCGAGCGAGCGAGATTTCCTGCCTGGGACTCGATACCTTCGAGCGGTTGGCCGTTCCAGGGAGGACAGGGGTAGAGATAGCCGCGGAAGTCGAAAAAAGGATCATGATTGACGGCACCGGTCTCGACGGGGCAAAACGGGTCAGGGCCTACGCCCAGGTCGCTACCGGACCGGTAGAAACGGCCATCGCCTATCGGCCCAATGAGATCTCAACGACCCGCCGTATAGAAGAAGGTGATCTTGTTCTTCTCGAGCTGGGAGTAACGGCGGAAGGTTACTGGGCGGACCGAACAAGAGTGCGTACAGCGGGGAAGCCGTCGGAACAGCAGCTGGACATATTCGCTTTAGTCCTGGAAGCCCAGACCGCAGCTATCCGAGCGGTCGGGCCCGGTGTACCGGCAGGGGCGATAGACGACACAGCCCGGTCGGTTATCGCAAAAGAGGGATACGCCGGGGAATTTCCCCACATTACGGGACATGGCGTCGGGTTCTCATATCATGAACCCCTTCCGGTTCTCAGGCCGGACAGCCCGGACACCCTGGAAAAGGGAATGGTTCACTCGGTCGAACCGGGCATATATATCCCCTCTTTTGGCGGTATGCGCCTTGAAGACGACATCCTTGTCACCGACAACGGTTACGAAATCCTCGGACCGTATAAAAAGGAGTTAGCATGAGCGAGAGTTTCATCTGTGAAGATATTGCGGCGATGATAGACCATTCCATTCTTCGTCCCAACCTGACGGAAGAGCAGGTCCGGCAGGAATGCATGACCGCGATAAAGTACAAAGTCGCTACCGTATGCTGTGTTCCCTCGGATGTGGCAACAGCGAAGGCATACTGTCAGGACTCCGACGTAAAGGTCTGCGCCGTGGTCGGATTCCCCCATGGAAACAACCGAACGGAAACAAAAATCCTTGAAACCCGCCTCGCCCTGGATGACGGAGCGGAAGAGATCGATATGGTCCTGCACATCGGAAAACTGCTAAGCGGGAGTTTCGACTACGTGCAGGGGGACATTGCCGCCGTTGTAGAAGTCGCCCACCGGAGAAACTCAATCGTCAAGGTCATCCTGGAAAACTGCTATCTCGACAAGGTTTCCATCGCCCGGGGATGTCGGCTGGCGGAAAAGGCCGGAGCAGATTTCGTCAAGACATCAACCGGTTTCGCGCCCGGGGGGACCGAACTGGAGGACCTGAAAATAATGAGGGCAAGTGTATCTGATTCCGTTCAGATCAAGGCAGCCGGCGGCATACGGGACCTCAAAGCCGTTCTGACAGTCCGGGAACTCGGTGTAACCCGCATCGGGGCGACACA
>JAFGDJ010000132.1 GCA_016932135.1 Spirochaetales bacterium
AGGAAGTTCTCCGGACGAGGGTTTCCGTGGGTACCGCCGGCAACCTGGCTCTGGATAGAACCCGGCAGGCGGTAAAAACCTGCGCGGGAAAGCGAAAAACCGAAGAAGAGCGCATAGCCAAAGCCTTTAAGGGTTTACTTGGCTTTGTCCCTGTTCTAATATGAAAGGAATCGTGAGAATATTTCTTTCCTCACACTGATCCCTCCCTTCTACACTTCTTCTGGAATCCTTTGCTTTAAAAAGCCATTTCTGGTACAATTCTTGCGTACAGAAGGTCTAAAAAAGTTGCCCCTGTGTCTTGACAAAAGACTGAGACTTTGGTAATTTGCACGAACCGTGAGTACTATGCCCTTGTAGCTCAGTCGGCAGAGCACCTCCATGGTAAGGAGGGGGTCATCGGTTCGAATCCGATCGAGGGCTTTCATACCGCATTGTCAAAGAGTTACAGGGGATACCGGGGAATAGAGGAGTTCGTTATATGGCAAAGAACAAAAAGGGGAATGTGGAACTGATTGCCTTGAAATGTTCCGAATGTGGCCGGCGTAACTATACGACCAAGAAAAACAGGAAGAATATGCAGGGCAAGCTTGAGCTTAATAAATACTGTCCCTTTGACAGAAAGCATACCCTCCATAAGGAATCAAAGATTAAGTAACCCCATATTTAGGCCAGTGGCTCAGCTGGTTAGAGCGCCGGTCTCCAAAACCGGATGTCGTAGGTTCGAATCCTACCTGGCCTGTATCAGTTCTCGGGAGCAACGATAGATGAAAAAGATAATACGATTCTTCAAAAACAGTTTTGCTGAGTTGAAGAAGGTTGTATGGCCGAGCAGAAGCGAAGTTACATCTTCGACCAAGGTTGTTATTGTGTCGACCCTCATCTTCGCGGCAATTTTAGGACTCGTGGACTTCTTGTTGATCGCGGGTCTTGATCTGCTATTCTAATAAGGCCTCGGATATTCCACGTTCCGTGGCTAAAAAAAAGGATTGAGCGAACATGGCGAAAGGCTGGTATGTAGTTCACACCTATTCCGGTTATGAGAATAAGGTGGAGAAGCACATACGAAAATTAATGGAATCTCCTGACCTTGGCACTATTCTTTACGATATTAAAGTGCCTTCCGAAGAAGTGGTTGAAATCAGGGAAGGCAAAAAAAGAATTTCTTCCAAGAAGTTTCTTCCGGGATACATCCTTCTGGAGATGGACCTGCCTGATCACGGCTGGAAACCGGTGTGTTCCAGTATCCGCCGTATCCAGGGGGTGACCGGGTTCGTGGGGGCCATGGGTGGAACGAAGCCCCAGCCTATATCTCAGGAAGAGGCTCGGTCCATTCTGCAAAAAGCGGGGGAAATCCGAACTGAGAAGATCATGCGACCGAAGCAGTCCTTCTCTCTCGGTGAATCGGTCCGGATTATCGACGGACCCTTCGATACCTTTACCGGAACCGTGGAAGAAGTGAATATGGAAAAAGGACGTCTCCGGGTTATGGTGGGCATTTTCGGCCGCGCCACACCGGTAGAGGTCAGTTTCATGCAAGTCGAAAAAATTTAAAATATCCATGCGCGGGATAAATGCCCGCGGGTGGGAGCCTTTCCGTATGGAAGGGCGTCAGTACCACGATGGAGTACACAGATGGCTAAGAAAAAGATTGCCGCAATTATCAAATTGCAGGTACCGGCCGGAAAGGCGACTCCGGCTCCCCCGGTAGGCCCGGCTCTTGGACCGCACGGGGTAAGCGCGCCGCAGTTCGTCCAGCAATTCAACGACAGGACGAAGAACCTCGAACCCGGGTTGACAACCCCTGTGGTTATAACGGTGTATGCTGATAAAAGCTTCACCTTTATCACCAAAACGCCTCCGGCAGCGGTGCTTATCAAGAAAGCCTGCGGCATCGAGCGCGGCTCTTCTGAACCGAACAAGGCCAAGGTTGCCAAGATTTCCAAGGCAAAACTGAAGGAAATCGCGGAAGCCAAGATGGCCGACTTGAACGCCAATGATGTTGAAGCAGCCATGAAAATCATCGCCGGCACCGCCCGGAGCATGGGTGTCGAGGCGGAGGTCTGATCATGAGAAGAGGAAAGAATTACAGAAATGCCGTTGCCGGCTACGACAAGCAGCAGGAATACACCTACGAAGAAGCCGTGGGTATGGTGAAAAAGATGGCTTTCGCTAAATTTGATGAAACCGTGGAATTGTCCGTTCGGTTGAATCTCAAGAAAAGCCAGTCCGTGCGAGATACGGTGGTTTTGCCCCATCAGTTTACCGGTGATAAAAAAATCCTTGTTTTCGCCAAGGGAGAAAAGGCGGAGGAAGCCCGGGAAGCCGGTGCCGCTTTCGTGGGTGACAACGACCTGATTAATAAGATCAAAGACGGCTGGCTCGATTTTGACGTAGCCGTGGCTACTCCCGATATGATGAAGGATGTAGGACGTCTGGGTCCGGTTCTCGGCCGGAGAGGTTTGATGCCGAACCCGAAGACGCAAACAGTTACCTTTGATATCAAGGCCGCCATCGACGAACTGCGGAAAGGCCGGGTGGAGTATCGATCCGATAAAACCGGGGTTGTTCATTTCGCCGTGGGGAAGGTTTCCATGGATCCTGAAAAGGTGCTGGAAAATATCAATGTCATTATGTCCGAGGTAGAGCGCAAGAAACCGGCGGAAACCAAGGGAGACTTCATTCGTTCCGTAGCCCTTTCTTCCACTATGGGTCCCGGTGTCCGGGTCGGTTTTAAGCAGCGTTAAGGTAGGGGTGAAATACTATGGGTGAAAAAACGACCAAGATACAGCAGGAAAAAATAGACGCCATAGACTCTCTGAAAGAGCAGTTCGAGCAGGTAAAAGATTTTATTTTCACCGATTACCGCGGTATGACGGTGGAACAGATTACCAGCCTTCGGAATACCTTGCGGTCCCAGGATGCTTCCTATCGGGTAATTAAAAACCGGTTTGCCAAGCTTGCCTTGAGCCAGATGGGTATGCCCGACGTGGGCGAACAGCTGGTAGGTCCCACGGCGGTGGTTCTCACGGGTTCCGATTCCGGCCCGGTGGCAAAAATGCTGTTTCAGGCCACCAAGGAAATGCCTCTTTCGGTGAAGGGCGGTATTATCAGCGGAAACGTTTTTTCCGCCGAGCAGGTGGAAACCTATTCCAAGCTTCCCTCCCGGGACGAGCTTTTATCTTCCCTGATGGGAACCATGAGAGCCCCGATACAGAATTTTGTCTATGTACTGAACGCTGTTCCCCAGAAGTTGGTGCGTACGCTCCAGGCAGTGGCGGATCAGAAAGCTTCAGCATAAATATTTACCCGGCATTAGTCTTCGTAAGTAGCACATGCTATTGCCGGGAACACAAAACAAAGGAGAAGATAATATGGCTACCATCGGAAAAGACGAAATCCTCGAAGCTATTGCCAATATGACGGTGCTCGAAGTGAGCGAGCTCATCAAGGCGATGGAAGAAAAATTTGGTGTTACGGCTGCGGCTCCTGTGGCGATTGCCGCTCCTGGTGCTGCTGCGGCTGCCGGTGACGGCGGTGCCGCGGAAGAAGAAAAAACAGAGTTCGATGTCATCCTTAAGGGTTTTGATGAAGGGAAAAAGATTCCCGTCATCAAGGAAGTCCGGGCGATTACCGGCCTTGGCCTGAAAGAAGCGAAAGAGCTTGTTGAAGAGGGCGGCAAAACCCTGAAAGAAGGGGTCTCCAAGGAAGAAGCCAACACCATGAAGGAGAAACTCGAGGCTGCGGGCGCTGTCGTTGAAATCAAGTAAGCGAGTTTTTGTAGCGCTGTACCAACACTACTCATTGAACCACCGGGATAACCTGTCCCGGTGGTGTCTCTATGTTCCAAGGGGGGCTTATCATGCTTGAAACGGGCGAAGCCGTCAAAAGGGTATATATCGGTAATGAATATGAAGAGGTCATGGATCTTCCCAATCTCGTGGATATCCAGTTGCTCTCGTACGAACGCTTTTTACAGAGAGAACGCCTCAAGAAAGGGGAGCCTCTTTACCGGCAGGGATTGGAAGAAGTCTTTCAATCGGTGTTCCCGGTGGAAAGTCCCAACGGGGACATGCTTCTGGAATACGATCAGTATACCCTGGACGAAGACAATATAAAATTATCGGAAACGGAATGCAAACAAAAGGGCATCAGTTATGCCGTACCGATCAAAGCCCGGATCAACCTCATTTTTCAGGATACCGGAGAAATTCGCCAGAAGGATATCTATATAGGCGACATTCCCCTGATGACCGACCGGGGCACCTTTATCATTAATGGAGCCGAACGGGTCGTGGTCAGCCAGATCCATCGTTCCCCCGGAGTTATTTTTTCCCATGAAAAGGGAGTCTATTCCTCCAGAATTATTCCATACCGAGGCTCCTGGCTGGAATTCGAAATCGACCAGAAACGGGAACTGATTTACGCGAAAATAGACAGGAAAAAACGAATTCTCGGCACCCTTTTTCTCAGGGCCCTGGGATTCGATACCCGGGAAAAAATTCTGGAAACCTTCTATAAGACACAAACAGTGGAGGTAAAGGAATCCCGGGAAGAAAAAGATGTCCTGATTGGTAAGGTTCTCGCTCGTGCCGTGTATATGGACGTGGAGGGCGAGCGAAAGAAACTGTATAAAGCGGGGGATAAAATTCACCCCCATGACGTGGATGAGCTGCTGCACTCAGGAATCACGCAGATAGAGGTTATTGACGAGACCCATCCCGATTCCCTTCATTCGGAGATCATTCTCAATTGTTTCGAAAGGGAAGAGGTGAAGTTTACCCGGGACGACCCCGATCTGGATGAGCCGACCAGGGACGACGCCATTGTAGCCGTCTACTCGGTTATCATGCCGGGAGAACCTATTACCATCGAAAGCGCGGAAAAGGACCTGGCCGGTATGTTTTTTTCCGCCCGGCGCTACGATTTAGGGAAAGTAGGCCGTTACAAGCTTAACAAGAAATTTGATTATGATCCGCCGATTCCTGATCAAACCCTGTCGGCTCAGGACATTATTCATACCATGCGGTATCTCATAAAGGTCTACATCGGTGAAGCCTATGTGGATGATATCGATCACCTGGGCAACCGACGGGTTCGTTCCGTGGGAGAGCTTTTAGCGAATCAGCTGAAAACGGCTTTCGCCAGGATGGAGCGTATCGCCAAGGAAAGGATGTCCCTGAAGGAGACCGATACGGTAAAGCCTCAGGACCTCATTTCCATTAAGCCTATCGTAGCGGCGGTAAAGGAATTTTTCGGATCCAGCCAGCTTTCCCAGTTCATGGATCAGGTAAATCCCCTGGCGGAACTGACCCATAAACGGAGATTAAACGCTCTGGGACCGGGAGGTTTGAGCCGGGACCGGGCCGGGTTTGAGGTTCGGGATGTTCATTATTCCCATTACGGCCGCATGTGTCCCATTGAAACCCCGGAAGGTCCGAATATCGGTCTTATTGTTTCTCTGGCGAACTATACCCGGGTAAACGAATACGGTTTCCTGGAAACCCCGTATAGAAAGGTAAAGAACGGGGTCGCCTTGAAGGATATTGAATATCTTTCCGCTATCGATGAAGAAAAATATTTCATCGCTCAGGCAAACGCGGCCCTGGATAAAAAGGGTAAATTTGTTTCCGATCTGGTATCGGTGCGCCGGGGAGG
>JAFGDJ010000133.1 GCA_016932135.1 Spirochaetales bacterium
AGATAATAAGCTGCTTCGCCGGAGAACTCTGGTTGTAGTCGGCGCCATTGCGGGAATCATCGCCGTGTTTCTCTTTCGCCGGAACCTGGGGGCCGAGTATTATATGCTCCACACCTTCGGTCTGTTTCCCGCGGGACCGGCGGCTGCGCCGGTGACGGCGGAGCTCTGGTTTGAACTTTTCAGCTCCCGGCCTTTTATCGGCCTGGTGCTGTCCAACTTCTTCGACGCGGTAAACGGTGTGCTCGTTTTTCTCCTGATGCTGGCTTTATATCTTGTTATAAAGAATACTGGAAAAACCCTGGCTGCCGTTTTCATTTCGGTCAGCGCCTTGAGTGCTCTGATCTACAGCTTTACCAGCGTTTCCTTTCCCCTGCTGGTATTGAGCGGGCACTACGGTTCGGGTATTTCACCGGAAGAGCAGCAGTGCCTTCTCGAAGCCGCTGCAGCCATCCTTTCAAAGAACAACCCCGCCCTCCCGGTTTCGGGGTTCGGCCCTCTCATGGCGGTGTTCCTGCTCTTTGTCTCCGGTCTCCTGGCGTCGATCCTCATGCTTCGAACCGGCATCTGGAAACGCTGGGTGGGTATTGTGGGCCTGGTCGCCCATATCTCGGGGCTCCTCTTCTTCCCGGTGGTGTGGTTCGCTTCGGCCCTGTGTTTCCTGCCCATGACGCTGTCAGCCCCCTTTATCGTGGTCTGGTACGCGGCGATTTCGGTGAAGCTGCTGGGGATGGTTAAGGGGGAGAAATTTGAATGAGTTGTCTCTTCCGCCGGCCAGGTTCAAGCCGGGGAACTCTAGGTGCCCTTTTTCATTCTAGGCAGAAAATGATAAACGATAATAGTCACGAAAATTACTAATGCCATGATAAAGTACAAGCCACGGTACCCGGCATAAGGAATTAACAAGCCGAACAAGTAGGGGCCTAGACTGAATCCTATATCCAGAAACATATAGTAAGTCGCTGTCGCTAATCCTAATCTGTCCGAGGGGGCTCCTTTAATTGAAATCGCGTGGCCGCAGGAAAGGAAGTTTCCATAGCCTAAACCTATCAATACGCCGGCTGCCAGTAATAGAATTCCGTGGGTGGTTTGACTGAATAAAACCATACCGACGGCAAATAATAAAAGGCATGGATATACAACAAAATTTGTTCCTTTGGCATCGAGCAGGCGTCCTGAAAAGGGTCTGGAAATAATGACTGTAATGGAATAAACGACAAAGAACAGGCTTGCCGCTTCTTCCAGGTGAATCTGTTGGCTGTACAAGGATATAAAACTGAGTATGGCGGAATAAGTGAAACCGACGATTAGAATAATAATGGAAATCGGGATGGCCGAAGATTCAAGGAAATTTGAAACCAGGAATTTGTTTTTATTTTTTACCTCATCCGGTCTGCCCGGTTTCCTGCCGGGCTGACTGATAAAAAAGGATATGCCAAAGCCGAAAAGCGCGATGACAGAACTGATTAGAAAAATGATATTGAAGGCGACATGGCGACTCAAGGTTATCGCGAGAAAAGGGCCGATTGCTGTTGCCAGGATCTGGCTCATACTATAATAGCTGATACCTTCTCCGCGCCTGTTGCCGGGTATACTTTGTGCTACTATAGTTCCCGTAGCGGTGCTTGCTATCCCGTAAGCCGCTCCATGTAGAAACCTCACGATTATTAACAGGCTTAAATTCACCGCGGAGAGATATAAGACTGTTGTGATGACATAAAAGATTGTACCGGCAATGAGAATTTTTCTGCTCCCGATTTCTTCAACAATACGGCCTGTTCCCAGGCGGCCCGCCAGGATACCAATAACAAATATCCCTGAAACAAGCCCTGCCGTGCCTGTGGAAGCATCGAATCTATCCACGGCATAGGGAGCGACAATAACCATGAAGAGGTAAAACACAATATAGATCAAAAAATTGGTTAACGTGATGATAATAAAGTTTTTAGTCCAGAGCTTTTCTTTAACCACGGGAATGTCTCCTGAAATTTAAAAAATCTAGGCCGCCTTCTGATACGCCGGGAATCTATAAAAAACCTGATAAAATGAAGAAAGCCTAGGGTATTTGAAACTATAGCAGGAAAGACCCGGGAACTCAAGAATCACAGGATCGTATAATCAAGCAGGCGGTAATACCAGGGGACGATATCGGCACTGCCGAGGTTCTCCGTCGTGATGTTTATCACCGGCTCCCTCTCCTGCCGTGCCACAACGCCGCTTTGCAACAACAAAAAAGCCTGTACCCGCCGCTGCAGTGGAGACACGCCATTGATATAAATGTTCAGTTCCTTTTACAACTCCGCACCGCCTGGAGAACATACACTTCGGGATATCAGTGCTGTTGAAGGAAGATTACGAATTCTTCTGCTTTGCCATGTCCTTCAGCGAGACATAAGGATGCGGGTATCGTCCTCTTTCGGTTGTATAGGATTTCATCCATACTTTTGAATAGATCTGGATTGCCTTGGAAGGGCAGAAATTCAAACAGGCATAACAAAGGTAACAGTCGACATTCCGCTGCCATACCGGTTTGTTATCTGCCATTTTTAGTTTTTGTGTAGGGCACACTTTTTCGCAGGTTCCGCAGCCGGTACATTTGTCATCAATATAAAAATACTTTTTCACCGCCGGAGATATAAAATGGGTCATAAACGGAATAAGGCGTTCCAGAAACCAGTTCAAAAGGTTACTGGTTGAAAAAGTTACACCGGCCGTATCATCGTGATGTGTGGTTCTTTGTTCTACTATTTCTTTTATGTCTTGTATTTTTTGCACAGCCTGTTCTTCCAGGGCTTGCAAGTCTTCTTTAGACGGAACATCAAAGGCACTGAGTTTCGGATCATTCAAAGCCATATTGATGATAAATGAAGCGTTCAGTTTTTTTCCTTGTTTCCGGAGGGCCTTATCGATAATGGAGAATCCGCGAAAAACAGAACCTCCGCGGGTAGCTGTCGCAAAGAAGTAATCGGAAGAAGTTGCATCCAGTTTCTTCATCAAGATTTTTACCGGAATCGGTATCGTAAGGCCATGACAGGGAAATACAAAACCGACGGTATCCGCTGCCGTAACAACCAGATCCGATTGAATTGCCTGAACAACGGGTATCAGTTCCGCTCCTGAAAAAGCTTTTTTCAATTCTTTCGCAACAAAAAAGGAATTACCGGTTCCTGAAAAATAATACATTGTTGTGCTCATTGTTTTTCTCCTCGTTGAAAGATCAACTTTACCATTACTACTGCACGATGCACCCGGGTTGCCCGGTTCACTGTGGCTTCATTGGTGTGTTTTGATCGCTTAAGGGTCATGGTCTTATACCTCCCTGGGTCGACTGTTTTTTCCATCCTCCAGAATACAGTCGATCATCTCGTTGATTTTATTTTTGCGCTGAAGAGGATCAAAGAAGTCCGCCTTCAGGTAGTTCCCGTAGATCTCCGGATCGATGACCAGATGATGAAAAGGGAGCATCAACTGCAGGGCCAGAATATCCAGCTTCGAATCGGGGGCCTCGGGAAATATTTCCTTAAGCAGGGGCAGCACCATTTCGCAGGAATTAACACAGCCGCGTTTCAGTTCAATGGAAAGGGCGGTCCTGCAGACATGGTAATGCTTAAAGGCCGCGTCCGCCGTGACGAAGAGCAGGGCCTTCAGTTTTATCCGGGGGTCAGTGTCTTTCCCGGTGTTCTGAAGTTCCCGGCCGATGATCTCCCCCATCATGGCTCCCACCACCTGGCCTAAAAGGTTTTCTTTTGACTGATAGTAGTAATTCACCAGGGCGGGGTTCACCTCCGCCTCGGCGGCGATCTGCCGGGTGGTAAGCCGCTGGGCGTCCGCCCCCCGGGTGACCAGTTCCAGGGTCGCTTGAAAAATCTTTTCCTTTGTGCCGGTTTCATCGGGGGTCATGCTCGTTTCTCCTCTTAAACATGTATTAAACATGTTTAATTTATAGATATTTCTTTGGTTTGTCAAGAGAACTCAAAAAAACTGTTTATTTCCGGCACTCCATGGGTATATATTTTCAGTATGAGGCACCCATGAGCCCCTGGAAGATGACCAAAAAGGATACCCTCTGGACAATCCTTCTTACCGTCCTGGGAATAGCCTGTTTCCCGGTGAATCCCCTGGTGCTCACTCACCTGGTGGAGCCCGGTTACAACAGGATCGCCTATATCATCGGGTGGCCGGTCTGGGCTGTCGGCATGATCCTGGTTATGGCGCCCATCATTGCCTTCCCCCGGCGGGGCGGGGTGAAAAAGGGGACCTCCTTCGTCCACACCACCCGCCTGGTGGATTCGGGTATCTACGGCCTGGTCCGGCACCCCCAGTACCTGGGGGGCATCCTGGCGCTTTTTGTTACCACTGCCCTGTGGTATCCCCACTGGCTGTTCTTCGTTCTCGGGGGCCTTGGCTCGGCGGCGGTATACTTCAGCTGCCGGGAAGAGGACAAGGAGATGGTCAGGAAATTCGGGGATGACTATCGCGATTACATGAGACGGGTGCCCCGGGTGAATATTCTCGCGGGAATCTTACGGGCAATACGGCGCTGATGGAACAATAGTGCCTTCCAGGTCGGATAAACCACAGGAGTTTTTTTTACACAATCATCTTTTCTGGATGTATAATTATAGAAGAGTTGCTAAGAACTAGGTTTTGAGGCTACTGATTATTCTAGGAAATTCAGGACGTGTAGGTTTTCTGACTAGCTCATAGTAAAAAACAGGAGGCTTCCCATGAAGACACTCCGTATTCCTTTTTTTCTTTATCTTCTTTTCGTTTTTATCCCCTTCTCCGTCAGTTCTCAGGATCGGGACCGGATTGCCGTCCTGCCTTTGACCGCGGTGGGAGTACCGAAAGCTCACGCGGATGCTTGTACCTACCTGCTTGAAACCAGCCTGGTAAAAACCGGGATCTTCCATGTCCTGGAACAAGGTCAGATGTCTGCTATTCTGGAAGCCCAGCGTTTTTCTTTAAGCGGATGCACCGACGACTCCTGTGCCGTGGAAGTCGGGCGGCTTCTCTCGGCGGAAAAGATCGTCGTCGGGTCCGTCGTGGCCGTGGGGAAAAAGTTTGCCATGACAGCTAAAATAATTAATGTCGAAATCGGTCTTGCGGAGATCGCGGATGAGGTTGGGGCGGACTCCATTGAGGAACTCTCCGACCTGGCCGGAGTCTTGGCGGCGAAATTGGCTGGTCTGGATGTCGAAGAATTCCTTGGTACCGGTGAGGCGACGGGATTCGGCGATGTGTTCGTACAGACCGACCCCCCCGGGGCAGTTATCTTCTTCAGGGGGGAGAACCGGGGAGTCAGTCCCGATGTGCTGAAAGGGCTGCCGGCGGGATCTCAGGTTCTCAGAGCGGAGAAGGATAACCTTTCCGGAACAGCAGAAATTCAGGTCATCGCCGACTCCCTCG
The DNA here is from genome assembly GCA_016932135.1 of Spirochaetales bacterium. GTDB lineage: Bacteria > Spirochaetota > Spirochaetia > JAFGDJ01 > JAFGDJ01 > JAFGDJ01. The sequence continues at coordinate 5,407 of JAFGDJ010000133.1, forward strand.
CTCAAGTTACTATTACTCTTCAGGAAGCCAAGGGGTCTCTGTTTATTAAAACCGACGAACCGGGATTAAAAGTCTATCTGAACGACCAGTACATCGGCGTTATTGAAACCGGGATCTTCCAGGATGTCCCGGCGGGAGAATACAACCTGGAGGTAAAGGGGCGAGGACTCCTCTGGGAAGACAGAATAATTATCGGGAAGGGAAAAACTACCGTAGTCACCGCTCAACCGAGGCCGGACAATCAGGTTCGGATAGAGGAACTGGAGGCCGAGAAGAGAAGTATAGAATCGCAAATTGCCGTAACCAGGGGTGTGCTCTCCGGTTTTCAAAACAAAGGGGTTCGGAGTCTTATCGGAGGTGTGCTTCTAGCTGGAGTCGGAGGAGGGATTATAGCCTACGCAGCCAGTGAATATGATACTCGGGATCCGGAGTTTAGTTCTCTTGCCGGTGTCGGAGCAACAGGAGCTGGTGTTGGGGTTGCCCTTATCGCTAATGGTCTTATCGGCCTGAAGGTCGGTGGGGAAACGGAGGAAGAGAAGGCTAAAAAACGCCGTATCCGGGAGATAGAAAGGGAGATCGAATCACTACGGTAAAAAAGTTACTTTGTTGACACGGCTTTCCGGCACGTGTTTTAATAATGTGTCCGAAAAATCTGGTGCCGTCATCCGGAGGGTGTATGCCCGCAGGAGCGTTCTACTGGCTTGGGTCCCCCCGCGTGGAGGTGGAAGGCAGGCCGGTCCGTCTTGAAACCCGTAAAACCACCGCTCTTTTGGCTTTTCTGTCCGTGGAACGGCGCCCCCATTCCCGGGAATACCTGGCCGCCCTGTTGTGGCCGGAGTACGATTCGGTCCGGGCCCCGGCGAACCTGCGCAGGGTCTTATCGTCGTTGCAGCAGAGCCTGGGGGACGGCTGGCTTTCCATTACCCGGGACACCCTGGCCTTTGAACCGGCCGGTTCGGTGTCCGTGGACTATAGCGATTTTATTACCCGGTTGCGGGACTTGCGAAAATCTTTTTCCGACGGTGAGGCCTCCCTGGATGACACCGGGGCTGTAAAGCTCCGGGAAGCTCTGGCCCTGTACCGGGGAGATTTTCTCCAGGGGTTTAATCTGAAGGATTGCCCCGAGTTCGACCGGTGGCAGATGATTATCCGGGATGAAGCCCAGCGTCTGGCGGACCGGGCTCTGGAAGGCCTGGTGGAATACCACACAGCCGTCTGCCGGTGGGACGATGCCCTGGAAGAAAGTCGGCGCCGGCTTTCCCTGGACAACCTGAACGAGGCAGCCCACCGCAGTCTCATGTTTCTCCTGGCTAAGACGGGCAAGCGAAACGCCGCCTTAAAACAGTACGAGATCTGCGTGCGACTCCTGGGGGATGAGCTGGGGCAGGACCCGGAGGAAGAGACTTCCGTCCTGGCGGAGAATATCCGACGGCGGAGGATCGAGGTACCGGAAGCGGGAAGGACGGCAGGGGGGGCTGCCCGCTCCCCGGCGGAAGAGAGCCTTGTGGAGGGCTCTCTGCTGATTCGATCGACTCTTCCCAAGGTCCGGTCGAAGCTGGTGGACCGATCCCGGCTTTTTACCCTGCTGGATGAGGGGAGCCGGCGGCCGGTTACCCTGGTTTCGGCGCCGGCGGGGTTCGGGAAAACGACCCTGGTAGCCGACTGGGCGGCTCGGCGAAAGATCCCCGTGGTCTGGCTGTCCCTGGAGGAGGGGGATGATGCCCCCCACCGGTTTCTCACCGCCCTGGCTTCCGCCCTGGCGGTTACGGCCTCGCCGGCGGGAACCGAAGCTCTAAGGATGCTGAAATCGGCCCAGGTCCCGCCAATAACGATGGTGACGGAGTCCCTGCTGAAGGACCTGGCGCGGAAAGGAGCGCCGTCTCATCTTGTCCTGGACGATTATCACCTGATCACCGACACACAGACCCAGGAGCTTTTTTCTCAAGTCGTCCGTCGATTGCCCCGGGACTTTCATCTAATCATCGCTACCCGGGTCGACCCGGCCATTGCCTTGTCTCAGCTCCGGGCCAGGGATCAGCTGGTGGAAGTGAGAGCCGACGACCTGCGGTTCTCCGTTTCGGAAGCCTCCGCTTTCTTACGGGACATCATGGACCTGGGCCTTGAAGCCGGAGATATCGAAACCCTGGAGCGCCGGACGGAAGGCTGGGCTGCGGGACTCCAGATGGCGGCTCTATCCCTCCGGGGGCGTTCCGACTGTTCCGCCTTTATCAACGATTTCGGAGGAAGCCATCGTTACATCATGGACTACCTGATGGATGAGGTGCTGGCCGGTCAACCGAAGGAAATTCATGACTTTCTTCTGAAGACCTCGATCTTGAAACGTTTTAATACCGACCTGTGCGACCGGGTCACGGGGCTTGCGGGTTCCCGGGATATCCTGGAGACCCTGGACCGGGAGAACCTCTTTCTGGTGAGCCTGGATGATAAGCGGGCCTGGTATCGATACCATCATCTCTTCGCCGAGCTTCTGCGGCACCGCCTGAGGCAGAAATCTTCTCCCGAGGAGATCTCTGCGTTACACCATCTGGCCGGTAAACGGCTGGAAGAGGCCGGTGATATCGAGGGAGCCATGGATCATTACCTTACCGGCGCCCTTCACGGTGAGGCTTTAAGGGTTTTGACGGAACAACATGACGAGATGATCGCCCGGGGCGGCCTGGTGACCATGATGGCCTGGGCGGCTGCCATTCCCCCCGAAGAGACGCGGCAAGATCCGAAGGCCTGCGGGGCCTTCGGAACGATCTACGCCTTTGCCGGCCGGGGTGAGGAAGCCGGGCGCTACTTTGCCCGGGCGGAAGAACTTTTGGATAAGACTGAGGAAACGGAGGAAACCCGAAGGCTCCGGGGGGAGATTTCCGCCATCGGAGCCTTTATGGCCGATGTTACGGGGGACAACCAGAAGGCCGTGAACCTGGCGAAGCGGGCAGACTGCCTGCTGCCGCCGGACATTCACATGGGCCGGGCCCTGGCCGCCTACGTGATGAGCAAGGAATGCCGCCGGGGGGGCGATTACGACGGTGCCGACCAGTGGTGTGTCAAGCTGATCGGCCATGCCCGGGCCGCCGGGAACATCTGGCCCTTAGCCGGAGCGGTGTACGAACGGGCGGCCCTGCGCCTGGTCCGGGGCCGGCTCCGGGAGGCCGAAACGCTGGTGAAGGATTTTGAGAACGAACCCCGGGAGCCGGGGAGTGAGGGACCCTGCGCGAAGATAACCGCCCTAAGGGCGGAGATAGAACTTGAACGGGGCAACCCACGGCAGGCCCGGGAGATCAGCAGGCGGGCCGTGGAGGATGTTATGCCCTGGGGACTGCCCTCCGACGTGGCGGCATGCCTCCTGACCAGGCTGCGATGTGAACTGTCCGCCGGCCGCCTGGCCGCCGCGGAGGAAGATCTGGAGCGTATCGATGCCCTGGTCCGGACCTCCCAGGTCTACGCCACCATGGTGCCGATGATCGAAGCCGAACGGGTGCTGCTCCTTTTAGCCGGAGGCAAGGTGGAGGAAGCTATATCCTGGTCGCAGAACTTTCAATGCCCGGATGATTGGAGTCCTGCCCTGAAGGAAATCCACACTCTTTCCCGGTGCCGGGTGCTCATAGCAGCCGGTCGGAACAGCGAAGCCCTCACCCTGCTGGCGGGCCTGGCCGAAGAAGCCGAAAAGGCCGGCCGGTACTACCGCCTGCTGGAAATACTCATCCTCCTGGCCGCCGCGGGCACCGGCGAGGAAGCCGACAAGGCTTTAAAGCGGGCTCTTTCGATAGCCCAAGGCGAAGGGTTTGTCCGGGTGTTCCTCCTGGAGGGCGAGGCTGTATTGGAGCGGCTTAAAACATTGACGAATGACTCGGGCAGCCTCCAGCCCCATCTTTCGGAGTACGCCCTAAGAATTGTCTCATTATCGCCCTGATCTGATGAAAAAAACTGAATTTCTTTTCCTTTTCATGACTCCGTAACGCTGTTTGTAACGATTCCGTAACTCTTCGTCGATATTCTATGCCCATACCGCGCGTCATGTTGGAGGCTGAAGGAATGGCACCTACCTGGTATGAGATCAGAATCCGGGAAACCCTGGAGCCTGAATGGACGGAATGGTTTGAGGGGATGGATCTTCGGCGGGAAGAGGGGGGGGGAACCCTCCTTTCGGGACCCGTGGCGGACCAGGCGGCCCTGCACGGGCTGCTGCTTCGGATCCGAAACCTCAATCTTACCCTCCTGTCGGTCAATCCGGCGGCGCGGCAACAACAGAAGGAGAAGGAACTATGAAAATGAACGTTATTTCTTATTCCCTGACGGGAAACAACGACCGTCTGGCTCACAGCCTGGCGGAGCTTCTGGGAGCCGAACATGTCCGCATTACCGAGCTGAAGGAGCGGACCATAAAGAGAACAGCCTTCGATATGCTGTTCAACCGGAATCCGGAGGTGGAGTACCATGGAAACATGGAAAGGCATAACGGGGCGGTTATCTTCGTCGGCCCCGTATGGATGGGTGGCGTCGCCAGTCCCTTCCGCGACTGCTTCAAAAAGCTTCGAAAGCCCGGTGGCCCTTACGCCTTTGTTTCCATCAGCGGCGGAGCCGACGGTCCGAATCCGAAACTGGCCGGAGAACTGAAGAAGAGACTGAGACGGGAGCCCGCCGCCGTGGTGGACATGCACATCGTCGACCTTCTGCCTGCAGAGCCCAAACCCACCCGGGACGATACCGGCAACTACCAAATCACCGAAGAAGAAGGGCGGGCTCTGGCGAAGAGAGCGGCGGCGTCCCTGGGAGAGATCCTGCAAGTCGGCCCGACCGCCGGTGAAGGTCAGTCTGAAGGGGGACATCATGTCTTCCGTTAAGAAGTTTCTTGAGAAATATCGGGTCGCCGGTTTTTTTGTTCTGACCTGCCTGATTTCCTGGAGCGGTCTCCTGATCGTTCTGGGAATCGACGGGTTTCTCGGTAAGACCCCGGCCACCGGAGCACAGCTGCCTTTCATGTTTCTTGCCATGTACGCCGGTCCCGTGGTCGCGAGCCTTCTGATGACTCTCGTCACCGGCGGAACTGCGGGTCTTCGGCAGATGTTTTCCGGATTACTTAGGTGGCGGGTAAATATTCGCTGGTATCTTATCGCTCTTCTGGCCGCCCCTGTTCTGACGCTGGCGACGCAACTGGGTCTTTCCCTCATCTCTCCGGGTTTTTTCCCCGGAGCGGGTTATCTGGCGGAGAGTTTTTCCACAGGTATCACCGTTACCCTGCTGATCATCGGCATGGTTTCGGGAATACTGACGGGCTTTTGCGAAGAACTGGGATGGACAGGCTTCGCTACCCCCGGATTGCGATCCCGTTTCGGCATTCTTCCCGCGGGGATGATTATCGGACTGGTTTGGGGCCTCTGGCATTTTCCCCTCTTCCTGGAAAGGGATCCCGCCGGGGTGGTGCCCTACGTTCTCCTGATAGCGGTGCGACTTTTCACCCATCTGCCGGCCTTCAGAGTGCTTATGGGGTGGGTCTACGATCGTACCGGCAGTCTGCTTATAGCCATATTGATGCACGGGAGCCTTACAGCCTGTGCCATGCTTGTTCAGCCCCGGGAGGCCACGCAGATCAACGCCCTGGTCGTCAACCTGGGATTCACGGTTTTATCATGGCTTGTCATCGCCCTGGTCACCGGGACGGCGAAAAAGCGGTTGCCCCTGCGGGTAAAGGGATTGGCTTAAAATGAAAACAAAAAGATGTTTCCGGCGATCGGCGGCTCTCTTCAGTGTCCTGTTTATCCTTTGTGCCGGGGTACTCTTCGCCGAAGCAGGGAAGGGTGTTTCCCCTTCCTCCGGAATGTATGAAGAAATCGAGGATTACCTCTTCCGCCGGCTTGGCGAACTGCGGGTTCCCGGGGCAGCGCTGGTTGTGGTGGAAGGTGATGAGATTGCCCATTTCGCCGGTTTCGGAAAGGTTGGCCGGGGGGGTGAAGCTCCCGGTCTTGCCACCCCCTTTGTCATCGAGTCTTTGACCAAGTCCTTCACCGCTCTGGCGGTGATGCAGCTGGTCGATGTCGGGAAGGTGGAACTGGACGCCCCGGTACAGCGCTACCTCCCGTGGTTTGACCTGGCCGATCCGGCCGCGGCGGCTAAGATTACTGTCCGCATGCTGGTCAATCAGACCAGCGGTTTTAATCAGATCCTCGGCATGATAGGCCTGGCGGACCTGGAAACCTCCTGGGCCGACGCCCGGGAAGTGCACGAGCAGGCCCTGGCGGGTTTTATGCCGTCCCGGCAGCCGGGGGAGGCCTATGAGTACAGCAATATTAACTTCAACCTTCTGGGGCTGATCATTGAGGCGGTGACGGGAGAGTCCTATGGCGCATACATTGAAAACAATGTATTCACGCCCCTGGGGATGAATCACAGCTACACGGACCAGGCCGAGGCCCGACAGAACGGCCTGGCGGAGGGGCATACCTTTCTTTTCGGCCTGCCGAAGGCCCTGCCCGATCTGCCCCTGCCGGAAGCTTCCCTGGCATCGGGACAGCTGATATCCTGCCCCGGGGACATGGCCCGTTACATGATGGCCCATGTAAACGGCGGCGAGTATGCCGGGGGGAGAATTCTGTCCCCGGCAGGCATGGAAGAGCTGTTTCACCCGGCGGTAAAGGCCGGGGCCATGGGAGTGGACATGGGGCAGTACGCCATGGGCTGGTTTGTGGAAGAGAGCCAAGGGTCCCTGCGAATCTGGCATGACGGGTTCGGACCGGACTTTTTTTCCTACATGGTCCTCTTCCCGGAAGAAAAGCGGGGGATGCTCCTGCTGGTAAACGCCAACCACATGTTTGTCAATTTCCCCCTCCTGGAGGTGTGCGAAGCGGCCACCGACATGCTCGCCGGGCAGCGGGTCGAAGAGGCGAGCCCCGGAGGGCTGGCAAAGGTGACACCGGTTTTCCTGCTGATTCCCCTGGCGCAGATTCTGGGCATTCTCTACTTCGCGCGGCGGTACAGGAAGCGGCCGGTGCCCTACAGCAAAAGGGCCCTGGGAATCCTCCTGGCCGGTCTTCCCCATATACTGCTGATTCTTGCCGCAGCAGGTCTTCTTATCAGCGGCATGACGGCCTTTTCGCTTCTCTTTCTGCCGGATATCACCCTGGTGCTGCTGGTCTGCGGGGGAGTATCCGTTGTCTGGTTTATCCTGCGAACCTGGCTGATTTTTCGTGCTTCCGGCAGAGCGTCTTGAAAAAGGAAGTGTTGCGGCTATGGAATGCAGTGTGAAGGAAGCCCGGGATGAAAACGGGCAGCGGATGATGATGACCCATCTGGCCATGGGCACGGTGATGACCCACCAGGCCTTCGGTTCCCGGGCCGAAGAGAGCCTCATGGCCGTCCGGGGGGAGATCGCCAGGCTGGAAGGACTTTTCAGTATGTTCATTTTCGAGAGCGATATAAGCCGGATTAACCGCTCCGCCGGGAAAAAAAGCGAGAAAATCAGTCCCGAAACCTGCACTGTCTTAGAAGAGGCGGTGCGGTTTTCCCGGCGTTTCCCGGGATACTTCGATGTGACCCTGGGGCCGCTGGTTGACCTCTGGAGAAGGGCGGGGGAGTCTTTTATTCCCCCGGCGGAAGAGAACATCCGAAAGACTATTCCCCTGGTGAATTACCGGGATATTATCCTGAATATCCGGGAGAAAACCGCCGCGCTGCGACAGGTCGGACAAGCCATCGACCTGGGAGGGGTGGGAAAAGGATTTGCCGGAGACAGTCTGCGGCGGCTTTTGCAGAACTTCGATGTTACCTCGGCATATTCAAACCTGGGGGGGCATGTGGTTACTCTAGGAACAAAACCCGACGGTTCTCCGTGGCGGGTGGGAATCCAGCACCCCCGCTATACCGGGCGGCTCATCGGGTCGGTATCGGTGGAGAACAAGGCGGTGGTTACCTCGGGAGATTACCGGCGTTTTACCGCCGACGCCCAGGGGAAAAGGTACCATCATATCCTGAACCCGGCAACGGGATACCCTTCCGAGTCGGGACTGATCAGCGTATCCGTGGTCTCGGAGCAGTCCCTGCAGGCGGACCTCCTGTCTACCCTGCTTTTTGTCGCCGGGCTTAAGAAGGGGTGCAACCTTCTTCGAAGGCTTCCGGAAATGGAGGCTGTCTTTGTGGACAGTGAAATGAACGTGTTTATCACCCCGGGCTTACAAGGCCGTTTTCGGGGGGACAAAAATATACAGATCCATCTTTTACATGAAAGGAAGGAAAGGAGAACATGAAAATGCAAGGTTGGTTGATAGCGGTTATTATCGTTGTGGCGGTTCTGGGAACCGGTGGAGGGATCGGTTACTCCTATATCTCGAAAGAGCATCGGGAAGTCCAAAGCCTGTCGCTGAATATCGTGGATTTCGACAGACTGAAGGACGGGGTATACCGCGGTGAATACGCGGGAGGCATCTACGCGTGGCGGACCAATGAATGTGAAGTGACTGTGGAGCAGGGGAAAGTAACGGATATCCGGCTTATCAATAGCAAGGAGTTCGAGGAAGAAAACCCGGACCTTAAGGCCCTCTACGACCGGGTGGTCGGCGCCCAATCCCTGCAGGTAGACACCATCAGCGGGGCCACCCTCACCTCAAAAGCCCATCTTCAGGGGATCGAAAACGCCCTGATTCCCGCCCAAGTAAACTGACCTCTTCCGTGCCCCGGGGCGTTTCCGCCTTGGGGCTTTCCGGATTTCCTCCGATACCGGACAAATCACAGATTTTACTTGATGATTCTCAGGAAAAATTACTATTATAGTAAGTAAATAGAAGTGTCAAAGGAGGAAAAAAGATGAAACGCAATCTTCTCGTCGTTTTTTCGCTTATACTGGCGGGCTTTCTGTTTTTCGGGTGTGAAAAGAAAGAGGAAGTCGAAGAGGCGGCGGCGCCCCTGGTAGTGGCCATGGAGCTGCAGTTCCCTCCTTTCGAGATGAGCAACGAGCAGGGGGAACCCACCGGCATCAGTGTGGAGATGGCCAAGGCCCTGGGGGAATACCTGGGAAGGCCGGTGGTGATCGAGAATACCGCCTGGACGGGACTGATTCCCAGTCTGCAGACGGGCAAGGCCGATCTTATCATCTCTTCCATGACGATTACCGAAGAAAGACAAAAGGTCATCGATTTTTCCGATCCCTATATCAAATCGGGACTGACCCTTCTTATAGCCAAAGACTCGCCGGTGCAGGGCTTTGACGATCTCAATGCCCCGGGCCGGGTGGTGGCGGTCAAGTCGGGCACCACCGGCGCGCTGATCGCCCAGGAAAAACTGAAGCAAGCGGAGGTGCGCTTCTTCGATGAGGTGGCGGCCTGCGTACTGGAGGTGGCCCAGGGCAAGGCGGACGCCTTTATCTACGACGCCCTGACGGTGTATGAAAACCACAAGAAGAACCGCGAAGCCACCCGGGTGAACCTGGAAGACATCCCCGGAACGGCGGGCTACTGGGGCGTGGGGGTGAAAAAGGGAAACGAGGCCCTGCTGAAGTCGGTGAACGAGTTTATCGCCGCTTTCCGCGATGAAGGGGGGTTCGACCGGATCGCGGAGAAATACCTGAAGGACCTGAAGGAAGTCTTCGATCAGGAGGGCGTTCCCTTCTTCTTCGACCTCTAAGGCTCCCCCCCGGTTGAAGGTATGAAGGATAGGCTGAAACGCTGTTTTATCATCAACGAGGACAACCCGGTACTCACCCGAGGGGCCAGGACGGTTAACATCATCCTGGTTCTTCTCCTCTTAACGGGCCTCTTCTGGTTCGGTTTCTCCAGGCTGAATTATCCCTTTTACTGGGACACCATCTGGAAATACCGGGTGAGCTTTTTCTCCGGCTTCAAGCTGACCATCCTCATATCCCTGTTCTCCCTGGCCTTGAGCCTGGCTATCGGCCTGGTCTCCGGTCTGGCCCAGAGTCTTCCATTTGTCCCTTTCCGGGTCCTGTCCCGGGTCTACGTGGAGGGCATCCGGGGAACTCCCCTGCTGGTGCAGATTCTCATTTTTTTCTATGTCATCGCCAACGCCCTGGGGGTGAACAACCGGTTTATCGTGGGCATCGTCATTATGTCGATCTTCTCCGGGGCGTATATCTCCGAGATCATTCGAAGCGGGGTAGAGAGCATCGGTGAAAGCCAGCTGGAGACGGCCCGGTCCTTGGGATTCACCCGGGGCCAGACCTACCGCTACATCATCTTTCCCCAGGTGATCTCCCGGATCCTCCCCCCCCTGGCAGGCCAGTTCGCCTCCCTCATCAAGGACTCCTCTCTCCTGTCCATCATCGCCATCAAGGAGTTCACCATGGCGGCCCGGGAGGTGAACGCCAACACCTTCAGTACCCTGGAAAGCTACATCCCCCTGGCCGTGGGATACCTCCTGCTGACCCTGCCGGTCTCCGCCCTGACCAAGTACCTGGAGAGGAAGTACAGTTATGCGTCTTGAGATCAGCGGCCTGACCAAGCGCTTCGGAGACCACGTGGTCCTGGACCGGGTAGACCTTTCCATGCGGGACGTGAAGTCCCTGGTCATCGTGGGACCCTCCGGCGGGGGAAAGACGACATTGCTGCGCATTCTGGCCGGGCTGGAGCGGCCGGAGGCCGGAAGGGTCCATATCAACGATCACGAACTCCATTTCCGCGAGGAGTACCTTCGGGAATACCGGAAGCGGGTGGGAATGGTCTTCCAGGCCTACAACCTGTTTCCCCACCTCACCGCCCTGGAAAACATCACCTTGCCCCTGGTCCGGGTACACGGGGTACCGGCGGCGAAAGCCCGGGAAGAAGCCCTGGCCCTGCTGGAACGCTTCGATCTGGCCGAGCATGCCTATAAAAAACCGGCTGCCCTGTCGGGGGGGCAGAAACAGCGGATCGCCATTTCCCGGGCCGTGGCCATAAAACCGGAATTCCTCCTGTTGGATGAACCCACCTCGGCTCTGGACCCGGAGTACACCGCCGAGGTTTTAGACCTGATCGAAGAACTCCACGAAGAGGAGATGCGGCTCATGCTGGTGACCCATGAGATGGGCTTTGCCAAGATGGCGGCGGACCGGATGCTCTTTATCGGTGACGGCGGGATCCTGGCCCAGGGGACTCCGGAGGAGGTCTTCGAGCACCGGGACGACGTGCGGGTTCGGCAGTTTTTCGAGAAGGTGCTGAAGTATTGAAAGGAAAGACGGCGAGGAAAGAATTCCTTGCCTTCCGAAAGAGTAATTATTACTGTTAAAGTAATCTAAGCCGGGCAGATGTATTCCCGGCGATAGAACAGGAGGAAACAGTGATGAATCTGATAAAAAGACCTGTAGAAAAGATCTTAAGAATAACCTTGTCCCTGCTTCTGCTTTTTACGGCGGCCGGCCTCTTCGCCCAGCAGCCGGCGGTAAGTTCCGTGGCCGGCGGTTTCAGCCGGGTCGAAGCGGATTCCGGGTACACCTTTACCTGGAAGATTGTCGGTAATGAAATCGAAGCGACCATGTCGGCCCCCACCACTGGCTGGGTGGCCGTGGGGTTTAATCCTACAAACAAGATGCAGGGAGCCACCTACGTTATCGGCTATGTGAAGGACGGAACGGCTCAGCTTCGCCATGATTGGGGGCACTCGCCCATCGGCCACCGGGCGGTAACCGATATGGGGGGAGTAAGCCGGGTTACCCTTATCTCCGGCCGGGAAGAGAACGGCCGCACCGAGCTTTCCTTTCGCCTTCCCCTGAATCCGGGGGATCAATATTTCACTCCCATAAAAGCGGGTGAAAGAAACACCGTGATCTGGGCCTTCGGCTCAAACAACGGGGATAACTATACGGCCAAACATACCAAGCGGGGTTCCCTGGTTCTGAATTTCTAAGGGTTCCCGGGTATCGGGAAAACAGGACGTACCGCCGTGAAAGCGGCGGTACGGATCATTCGGATCGGGGCGGTGAAAAAACCACCGCCGTTGTATAAGGGTGGTTACTGTATCCATGACAAAAGAACATAAACCGTCCGCCGGACAAAAGCCGGCGGCAGTTCTCCTTACCCTGGCCGCTATTCTTGTTCCCCTGCTTCCCCTGTTTTTCTGGCTGAGGGAAAGTCTTTCCCTGATGCCCTCCCCGGTGGAAACACCCTCCTTCGGCCTGTATCTTTTGGCCAGGGCTTTCGCCCTCATCGGCTTTGTGCTGATGTTCTACCAGTTTATCCTGACGGCCCGGCTGCCTTTTCTCGAGAAGCTGTTCCAGCGCTCCCGCCTGGTAAAGCGCCACCGTCTGCTGGGAAGAATCGGCTTTTCGCTGATCCTCCTGCATGGCGTCATCCTGCTCGTCCAGGACCTGAGCCTCTATTCCGCCAAGACCCTGGGACTGATCGCCCTGATTCTTTTAACGATCACGGTGGCCGCCGCGTCGCTGGCCAAGCCCTTGAAGCTCAGCGTGAAAACCTGGCGGACCGTCCACCTGGCTGCCTATGTGGTTTTTCCCCTGGCCTTCATCCACGCCCTTTCCTTGGGCTCCACGGTGCTCGGTTACCGCCCGGTGTACTGGCTCTTCGTGTTGCTTTCCGTGATCTATTTTCTTATCCTGCTGCGCCGGATTGTCCGGGGAATAAGGAAGACCGGTTGATCTAAAGGGGTCCTTTTCTCCGCCGGGGAGAGTTCGGGGGCTCTAAGAATACACCTAGGTCTGAGACTTCGATATTGTCAGGAAATAGGAGTTTTTTATGATAAAGGAAAACCAGGCTCAGGATAATAAAGTATATCAGTTAAAGATTTCTATCAAATCTATAAAACCCGCTATCTGGAGAGAGTTCATTGTGCCGTCAACGATCCTGTTACCGGATCTTCATGAAGTTATACAAATTGTTATGGGATGGACAAATTCGCATCTCCACCAGTTTATAATTAATGGTGATTTCTATTCTGAACCGGATGAAGAAGCCATGATGAAATACATCGATTACACTGATATTGCCTTGCGGCAGGTTGTCTCGAAAGAGAAGGAAACCTTTGTGTATGAATATGATTTTGGCGACGGTTGGGAGCATACAATAACAGTAGAAAAAATTTTGCCTGATTCTCCTCTGAAGCACCCTCTCTGTCTCGCGGGAAAACGAAACTGTCCCCCCGAAGACTGCGGGGGTCCTTTTGGTTATATGGATCTGTTGCGTATTATCTCCGACCCGAAGAATAAAGAGTATAAGGAAATGATTGAATGGTTGGGTAGTGGGTTTGATCCTGAATATTTCGATCCGGATGAAATTAATCAGATGCTAAAAGAGCCTTCATTATAGTTGTATAACCGGGTATTATAATTTCTTGTATTTACACCAAAAGTACGTCCTGTTCGTCATACTCTAGGAAGACCATGAAAAACGATCCTGCGTCCGACAACAGTGAAGCTCACCGGCGTCTCGAAGAGGCCTATAAAAGCCAGAAGCCGCGGCTTCTGGCAAGGCTTCGCAGGGCCGGGCGCACCCTGGAAGAGGCGGAAGACCTGGTGCACGAGGTCTACACCGCTACCATGGAGAGGCTTCACCGGGTCGCCGGCATTTACAATCTGCCGGCCTGGATCAACGCCTCGGTTACCCGGCGGATGATCGATCTCTGGCGGCGCGACGAGGTGAGGAAGAAGCACGGCGAAACCGATGTGGCGGAAGAAACCTTACGGGAGATTATCGACGGGGCGGGGTTGGACCCCCTGGACGGTTATGTGCGGGACTGTCTGATCGACGCCCTGAACGACGCCCTGAAGGTCCTTCCCCCGGAGCAGCGGAAGGTATTGGAAGCCCAGGTCTTCGGCGGCATGACCTTCCGGGAGATAGGGGAAGCCACGGGAATAAGCATCGACACCCTGACGGCGCGAAAGCGTTACGCCGTCCGGAACCTTTCCCGGGCTCTGCGGCACTGGATCGAACACTAAAACAACAACCGGGCAAGAAGCCCGGAGGAGGACATGGACATGACTGAAGCGATGCATGAAAAAGACTGTGATTCCAACGCCTGGTGGGAAGAAAGAAGCCTGCCGGTAAAAATTCTTATGGTGATCGGGTTCGTTATTCTGGGAGCAGGGCTGCTCTTTCTTTTCGGTTTTATCGTCAGAGCCCTGTGGAACTGGCTGATGCCCGATATCTTCGGTCTGAAAACCATCACCTATTGGCAGGCCTGGGGTCTGCTGGTCTTGAGCTGCATCCTCTTCGGCAGAATCGGCGGTTCCGGCGGAAGCGGCGGCTCCAGCGACCGGAAACGGAAGAAGCAGCTGCGAAGCTATATCCGGGAAGAGCAGGAACGGGAAGCCGAAAAAGAAGAAGCGGCGGAAAAAGAGGAAGGCCCGGAAGAGTAGGGGGAGTTCGGAGGCCTGGGAGAATGAACGGCTGTGGTTCGGGAAAGCCCGGGATACCGCTTACAAGGAGCTGAAGAGGTATTCCGAAGGGGTGGGTTGACCCCCGGTCCGGCGATTTGACAAAACCACGGCCAGACATCATACTATTCCTGTTTTAATATACGGGGATAAATGATAAACGGATGATACTGACGGACTGGTTAAAGGAACGGGCGCGGCGTCTCAAGAGGGATGTAACCGCCCTGTACTACGCGTACCGTCACCCGGACATGCCGCTGCGGGCAAAGATTGTTGTTCTCTGTACCCTGGGGTACGCGTTGAGCCCGGTGGACCTGATTCCCGATTTCATACCGGTTCTCGGGTACCTGGACGACCTGATTATCCTGCCGGCTTTGATAGCCCTTTCCCTGGTCCTCATCCCGGACCGGGTCATGGAGGAATCACGGCAGCGGGCGGAAGCCGAGCCAATTACCCTCCGCAGGAACTGGGTAGCGGCCGTTCTGATCATCCTGTTCTGGGCCGCCATTATTTCGGTAATCGCTCTTTCTTTTCTAAAGGGGGCTCATGATGACCGCTGACGAATTGACGAAGTACAGGCTCGACGAACTGGGAGACCTTGCGGTGACCCTTGACCCGGAAGTCTTACCGGGACTCGTAGAATTTCTACGGGAGAAGGACGATGCTGTCAGGCAGAGGGCGTTTCTTTTGCTGGAGCACAGGTCCCGGCTCTGCGATGATACCTACCCCTTCTGGGACCGTTACACGGAACTCCTTGAAAGTGAAAATTCCTACCATAGAACTATCGGCCTGCATCTTATGGCGGACAATGCACGCTGGGACAGGGACAGGAAATTCGAGGGGGATGTTGATCGATACCTGTCTCTTCTGCATGACGAAAAACCGATTACGATACGCCAGTGCATCCAAGCCCTGGAAAAGATCGTTCCGTATAAACCCGCTCTGCACGGGACCCTATCCGTCGCGCTCATGGGACTGGATCTGGAGAGTATCCGCGAGACGATGCAAAAGCTCGTCCTGTTCGACATACTCGGTGTCCTGGCGGAAATCAGAAAACAGGGTACCACCGAGACAATGGAAAACTATATATCCGCCGCCCTTTCAGGCGGGATGCTCGATAAAAAGAGCGTCACTGTTATCAGAAGCCGCCTGGATACCGGGGCGGTTCCTTAAGTAAAACGGAGAAGCGGGACACCTGTTCTCTCGGAAGTAATTGCTATACATTATAGAGCATGGCGAGAAACGGTGAAGTGAAAAAGGCCATCGTTAAAAGCGTGAAAGTACCATGGATGAAACAAAGTATTTCTATGACGAAATAGCCCAAAAGTCCTTCGACGACTGGTTCGACAATGACGAGCTCCTGCCGATCTTACGGGTCTTCGCGGAAGGGCTTCCGAAAGCCCCCCGGATACTCGACCTGGGCTGCGGCACCGGTGGAGAGAGCCGGCGGTTGGCGTCTTTAGGCGCCCGGGTAACGGG
This sequence comes from Spirochaetales bacterium, assembly GCA_016932135.1. Lineage (GTDB taxonomy): Bacteria > Spirochaetota > Spirochaetia > JAFGDJ01 > JAFGDJ01 > JAFGDJ01. The sequence goes on from JAFGDJ010000133.1 coordinate 21,203, forward strand.
GGTGGATTTCAGCGAGAAATCCCTTGAACTGGCCAGGGCGCATGTGCCGGGGGTTGATTTTGTCCTGGCGGATCTGCGGCATATCTATTTCAACGAAGGCTCCTTCGACGGCATCCTGGATGCCGCGACCCTCTTTCATTTCAGCGAAACGGACCAGGAGAATATTCTGAAGAGACTATCCGTGCTCCTCAGTCCGGGGGGAAGGTTCCTGTCCTTTTACCCGGAGGGAGATTTCGAGGGGCTTCAGGAAATTACCGTTGCCGGGAGAACCTTCCGGCGTTATGCCCGGCAACTTCACCCGGCGGCATGGATCGCCCAGGTTACGGGGAAGGGGTTTCTCTTTGTGAAATATCATGAATGTTCGGTCGGGTCATTCCGCTGTATGGAATTCCGTAAGGGCCGGGGCATTCAATATATTGACAAAAATCACCGGCCGATATAAAAAATAACCTAATCACTGAACATTTTTAGTGGCTTGTTTTCTATTAACAGGAATATCAGCATACCCTTTCTATGAGAATAGTGTCCTGAAATACCTGATCGGTTTCCTGAATGTGAAGCTTACATGTGATGTCGGAGGAACTATGAGATCAGGACTGCCTGCTTTGATTATTCTGTTTTTTACTGTCGGGTTTCTATCCGCTCAACCATCGGATTCAGGCACATCTTCCTGGTCCATGTCGGTTTCTCCCGTTTTTTTTGCCCCCCTTTTTACCGGGGACCTGGAAGAGAATGAGATTCTTGGTTCTTCCTGGGGTGGCAGTCTTATAACGGAATACAGCCTTTCGGAAACCTTTCCCTTTGCAGCCCGCCTGGGATTGTGCTATTCGAGGGGGTCTCTTCTTCCCGTCAACACTATCGAGGTGGACGGGTACCTCGATGAAGTGACCGCCGTCTTCGGAGCCGCCCTGGGCATACGGCCGGCTCCGGCCTTCTCTCTCCGGGGATACCTGGATGCCGGAGTATCATACGGGGGTGTCGGAGAAAACGGGACCTTCTACGGGGTTGTCCGGGCCGGTGTGGATTGTAATCTCTATCTGACAGACAGTCTCATGGCCCATCTGGCGACCGGGGGACTGTATAAATTCGGCTTAGCCGGAGGATTCGAAGCCGGCCTGGGCATGAGCTACCGTTTCCCCGCACCGAAACAGAAAGTGGGAACAGCCTTGAAGTACCTGGAATATTCCTCCCTGGAGACCACCGCTGTTTTTCCCAGTCTCCGCTATCAATATGAAGAAAACCCCGTCGGATACGCGACGATACAAAACACGGGGAGGAAACCTTTAACCGATTTAAAGGCAAGCTTCATCATCAGTCAATACATGGACTCTCCCAAAGAGTGTATGAGGATCACCAAACTGGAACCGGGGCAAACTCTCCAGATTCCCCTGTACGCCCTTTTCAATGATACGATTCTGAATATAACGGAAGCGACGAAGGTCAGCGGCCGGATCATAGTGGAGCACGGGGGCGTCGAGGAAAGCAGCAGTACCACGGTCCTGGTGTACGACCGCAACGCTCTCACATGGAGCGACGACCGAAAAGCGGCGGCCTTTGTCTCCAGCAAAGACCCCTGGGTGATGGATCTGACGGGGAATATCATGGCTACCGTCATGCCCGCCAAGAATCCGGAGGTAACGGAAAATCTGCAGACCGCCATCGCCCTGCATGAAGGTTTGAGGGCTTATGGAATCAGTTATCTCTTAAGCCCCAACAGGCCCTTCGCTCAGGCGGTTGTGGATACCTCTGCGGTGGACTCTCTGAAATTTCCGCGACAAACCCTCGGGTTCCGGGCCGGGGACTGCGCGGACCTATCGGTGCTTTATGCCTCCTGCTTTGAAGCCGCCGGCGTTCAGACCGCCTTTGTCACGGTTCCCGGTCATATCTTTGTCGCCGTGGACCTGGGAATCACCGAAGCGGAGGCGCTATCCCGGGGGATGAAGGCGAAGGATTTTATCGTGCAGGATGATAACGTGTGGCTGCCCCTGGAAACGACCTTGAGGAACGGAGGATTCACCGAGGCCTGGAGGAAAGGGGCCGACCAGTGGGTAAAAGCGGCGGAAGCCGGGGTCGCGTGTCTCTATCCGGTGCATGAAGCCTGGGAGAAATATCCCCCCGTGGGACTCCCGGCCGACGGGTCCAGCGTCCGGTTGCCCGCGCCGGCCGAGGTGCTGAAGGGTTTCACCGCGGAACTCGCTGCCGTCGTAACCAGGGAGTTATCCGCCCGGCTGGAACTTCTCGGTCCTCTGGGTACCGGTCAATCCTATACCAGAGGGAAAAACAGCCGGGGCGTTCTGTACGCCCGGTACGGTTTTTATCCTGAAGCCCTGGAGAACTTCAGGGAAGCCGCCCGGGTAGGAAGTTCATCCGCCCTGGTCAACCTGGGGAATATCCTGATGCTTCAGTCGGACCCGGAGGGAGCCTACGAGCACTACCTGAAGGCGGCGGCGCTACTGCCCCGGAACCCTAAACTGCAGGTCAACCTGGCCCAGGCGGCGGCGGCTTGCGGAAAGAAAGCGGAGGCTGAAGCGGCTTTACGGGAGCTGCGGGCTCTGGACCCCGAAATGGCCGACAGGTACGCCTATGTGGCGGGAGCCGGTGAAGGATCTTCCTCCGGGCAGCGGGCGGCGGCGGTTGAGAACACCGTCATCTGGTTTTGATTTTTTTTACAAGCGAGAGGTTTTTACGTATGAAGTCCTTCAGGAAGATGATAAAAACGCTGTCGATAATAATTCTTGCGTCCTTCGTATTACAGGCGTGTGAAAACCCTCTTCTCGCTGAAATTGAAATACTGAGAACCCGGGCATCGTCACCGGAGCTGGCCCTCACCCTGGCGGATGAGAGTTCCCTGACACAGGATGACACCCTGGATTACGGCATGGTGTCAGTGGGCGGCTCGGGTGACATCACGATAACCGTGAGAAATAACGGAAACAGCAGCCTCTCCATCGGCGTGGACAGTATCCTGCTGACCATGGGCGGCACTACGGAAGAGGACACCTTCACGCTGGTATCCTCTCCGGCGGCGGAAATCCCCGAGGGCGAAACATCGCCCTTTACCCTCCGCTTCAGTCCGGTGTCGGGTGGGGCAAAATCGGCTACCTTATCCATACCGTCCAACGATTACAATAATCCCGTTTTTACCCTGTCGCTCACCGGCGCCGGCTGGGTTGTCGCCCTGACAACGGCCGAGGTCACAAATGTTGAAATGACCACCGCCACCGGCGGGGGAAACATCACCGACGACGGGGGAATTCCGATCACCGAGCGGGGAATCTGCTGGGGAGAGACCATCAATCCCACGGTGGACGGCAGCCATATCAAGGACAGCGGAGAGGGCACCGGTTCCTATTCAGCCCTGATGACCGGTCTGTCCGCAGGCACCTTCTACTACGTCAGGGCCTATGCCACCAACGGGGCGGTCACCGTGTACGGGCCCCAGGTCTCCTTCACCACCAAGCCATCGGTCCCGTCGATATCTTCGACAGCCGCCGTTCCCTACGAAGATGGAAGCGGAAAGATGAGCGTATCCTGGACCTCGGCCAACGGTCCGTCCACCTACTATGATGTCTACTACAGCACGACAGATACGCCTCCCGGTTCTCCCAACGGTCCCACCGACCTAACGGCCGCCTCCTGCACCCTGACGGGACTCACCGATTACACGACCTATTACGTCTGGGTACGGGCGAAGAACTCCTCCGGCGCCAGCGCCCTCTCATCTTCGGGAACAGCGATGGTGGGCATCAAGGTCGGCTCCATTACCCTGGACAAAACCCCTGAAGCCTTTCTTACCGGCACGACCGAAACAATCACGGCAACCGTCGATCCGGTGACGGCGACGAACCCCATCGTCAACTGGACATCTTCCAACAGCGCGTACGCCACCGTTGCCGACGGAGTCATTACTCCCGGATCGACCGCGGGAAACGTGACCATCACGGCCTCAGCCGCGGACGGCTTCGGAACTCCCGCGGCTTTCACGGCCTACAACCACGCCAACGGCACCATCGGCACATCCCTGTCCCCCGGTCCTGCGGGAGGCACCGTGTTCTACGACAAGGGCTCCTACTCCGACGGCTGGCGCTACCTGGAGGTTGATACCCCGCTTCGGGGATACGG
>JAFGDJ010000134.1 GCA_016932135.1 Spirochaetales bacterium
ACCGCTGATCCAGCTGGCCCTGCTTCTCGATACCTCCAACAGCATGGACGGACTGATCAATCAGGCGAAAAGCCAGCTTTGGAAGATCGTGGCGGAAACGGGGCGCCTTCACCGGGAAAGCCGGAAGCCGGTGTTACAGGTTGCCCTGTATGAATACGGGAACGACAATCTCTCCGCCATGTCAGGTTATATCCGGCAGGTTTCCTCCTTTACCACGGACCTGGATTACATCTCCTCCTGCCTCTTCGGACTTCTTACCTATGGCGGAAGTGAATACTGCGGCCAGGTGATCCGGCGGTCGGTGCGGGACCTGGATTGGGACAGGAACCCGGATACCCTCAAGCTGATCTTTATCGCCGGCAACGAGCCCTTTACCCAGGGGGATGTCAATTATGTGCGGGCGGTGAATGAATCCGTGGACAGGGATATACTGGTAAACACGATCTTCTGCGGTGATTACCGGGAAGGGGTCCAGACAAAATGGAAACACGGAGCTGATATCGCCGGCGGGAGGTACATGAGCATCAACAGCGACTATGAAGAAGTGTATATCCAGGCGCCCCAGGATGAACGGATAGGAGAACTGAACAGCCTGCTCAACGCCACGTATCTGGGATACGGCCTGCAGGGGGATTCGAAAAAGGAGATGCAGGAGGAGCAGGACGTCAATGCCGCTCACATGAGTCAGGGCAGTCTTCTGGAACGGGCCAGGGTAAAGGCCTCTCCGAGCTACGCCAACTCTTCCTGGGACCTGGTGGACGCCTACGCGTCGGGTGAGGTTACGCCCTCTGCCGTTCCCGAAGAAGCCCTTCCCGAGGAGATGCGTACCATGACGGACCGGGAAAAGGATGAATACGTGTCCGATCTTTTGGCCCGGCGTGAGGAGATTCAGGCGGAGATCCTCCGGCTCAGCCGGGAACGGGAAGACTACCTTGAGCAGCAGACCCGGCAGAACACGAATGTATCCACCCTGGATTCGGCGCTCCTCGATGCAATCCTCCATGCCGCGGCAGTCAAGGGTTTCAACCTTGAATAAAGGACAATAATAACTACAATGCGAAGGATGGTCGGGAAAAAACAGCGGATGATAATTCTTCTTATCTTTCTGATTGTTTTTATCCCGGCCGTCATCCTCTCCTTGCTGGCTGTCCGGGCGGTCGGTCAGGAGGAGATGGTCCAGCGGCGCAGGCTGGAGGACTCCCTTCTTCTCGAACTTGATCAGACCAATACCATCATCGTTTTTACCCTGGAACAGATCCTCGAGGAGCTGAGGGAAACCCTTCCCGATTTTTCCTCCCGGGACCCCGGGGCGGACTTGAAAACATGGAGCGGTGAAAATTCCCTGGTGGGAAATCCGTACCTGTTGAATCCGGACGGCTCAATTCTGTATCCCGATATAGCCGACAGGACGATCTCCGAGGAAGAGAGGGACGAGGTAAATCTATTCTACTGGCGTTATCTGAACCTCTTCTCCAACAAGGAATCCATCCCGATTTACCGGAACATTGCCGGGGAATTCACCGAAGAGATCCTCGCTTCCGAAAATGCCCCGGCTTCCTCGGCCGCCCCCGCGCCGCAGCTTTCCGAGTCAAGGAAAAGCGTCGCGGAAGAAGCTCCCTTTTCAGATTCCCCGGCTCAGGCGGTTCAGGCATACCCCGCCGCACCGCCGGAGGCGGAGGACAGCGCCGAGTCGCGGGCCAAATCAGCCCTGGGGGTTTTTCAGGCGGACGCGGAGGTCCAGGAACGGATATACGAGAAGGCTGAGGAAGAAGGTATCCGGCCCCTGCAGCGGAATGTTTCGCCCCAGGTAACGGTCACTCCGCGGAAGGAAACGGCCCAAACCGTGGTACGCTCGGTGTATATCGAATCCACCCGTTCCTTTGAGGAGATAGTCCGGGAAGGGGAGTATGGACTGATACCGAGGCTCTTCGACAGCGCGTTTATCCTTCTCTATTGGGAGCGCCGGGGAGACAGGATTGCCGGCTGTGAACTTGACATGACCGAAGTCACCGGGCGGCTGAGAGAGGCGGTACAGGTTCCCGTGAATTCGGTGCGTTATATCACTATTCTGGACCACCTGGGATATCCGGTCATTCCGCAGGGAGAACTGTCCCGGGACCAGTGGCGGCAGCCCTTTGTGGCCAAGGAGATCAGCGAGCTGCTCCCCTATTGGGAAACGGCGATCCTGCTGCGTTCCCAGGAGGACTTTGAGAAACAGATCGAAACCTCCCGCTACTATCTCTCTTTTCTGATTTTCTTTCTCTGTCTGCTCATATTCATCGGCATGACGGCTCTCTACCAGTTTTCCTCCGCCAGGCTCAAGGAGGTCCAGCAGAGGGTCGGATTCGTGACAAATGTATCCCATGAATTGAAAACCCCGCTTACCTCCATCCGAATGTATTCGGAAATGCTGGCGGAAGGTCTCGGTACGAACCCGGAGAAGATCAGGAAATACTCTTCCTACATAGCCTCCGAGAGCCGGCGGCTTTCCAGGCTTATCAGCAATATTCTGGTTTTCGCGAAACTCGAAAAGGGTTCAGCCCCTCCAAACATGGAGATTGTGGATATCAACGAGGTTATCAGGGATTTAATCGAAACCTTGCGGGAAGAAATGGCATCGGAAGGGTACAACCCGATCCTCCTTCTGGCGGAGGGGGAACTCTCGATCCGGGGAAACCGGGAGTCCCTCATCCAGGTTCTCCTCAACCTTCTGTCCAATGCCCAAAAATACAACGGTACGGAGAAGTATATCGAAATCCGATCGGCTTCCGACCGTGGAGAAGTGTCCGTGGAAATAATCGACCGGGGGATAGGAATTCCACCGAAATACAGGAAAAAGATCTTCAAGGAATTTTACCGGATCGACAATTCGATCACTTCGGAAACCAAGGGGACGGGTCTGGGGCTGGCGATCGCCCGTCGGATCATGCGGCAGCACGGAGGGGATCTCACCTTTGAGCAGCGGGATCCCGACAAGCCGGAGGAGGGGAGTATCTTCACAATGATTTTTCCCGCGCTGAGAGAGAACGGAAATTGATAAGGAAACGGCTATGGTAACGATACTGGTAGCGGAGGATGAAAAACCGATCCGGGAGGGATTGAAGGATCTCCTCGAGGCGGAAGGCTACACCGTCCTTGCAGCTCCGGACGGAGAGGCAGCGGTGGATCTGTTCATGAAGGCGGCTCCCGATCTGGCCCTTTTGGATATCATGATGCCGAAACTGAGCGGGTACGATGTGTGCCGGGAGATCCGCAAAAGAAACGAACGGCTGCCGATCATTTTCCTTACCGCCAAAGAAGAGGAAATAGACAAGGTCGTGGGTCTTGAACTTGGAGCGGACGACTATATCGTGAAACCCTTCGGTGTGCGGGAGCTCCTGGCCAGAATCCGGACCATTCTTCGCAGGGCGGAGAAATTCGGCGCTGCCGGGACCGGAAAAGATTTGGACCCGTCAGGATCATCTCAAAAACCATACTCTTTCGGGAAATGCCGGGTTGACCCCGTCAGGTTTACCCTGCTGAGAAACGGTCAGACCTACACGCTCGGTGCCCGGGAAAACGCCCTGCTTTCCTTTTTTTTCACCCATCCGGAAGAGATCCTCTCCCGGGATTTTCTTTTGGACCGATTCTGGGGGCTGCATTACGGCGGTACTACCCGGACCCTGGACCAGCACATAGCGAAACTGCGGCGGAAGGTGGAAGAAAACCCCGCCCGGCCCGTACACATTCTTACAGTCCACGGCACCGGGTACAGGTTTTACCGGGGGGAATAAAAAGGCTGCCTGAAAAATCAGGCAGCCGGCAACGGAAAAATACACGAGAACTTTTTTGATAATGAATCTAGAGGGCTTTTCCCTTCTTGGAGAAGAGGAACCAGCCCTTGGTGGCCATGATATTTCCGTCCACGTCCCGCAGGGCCAGGGGGGCGCTTTTCTTCTGGGTTGCCAGGGATACCACGATCAGCAGTACCACCGAGGCGATGAATCCCCAGACCGAGGCGATATAGAGAGAATCCCACATGGCCCAGTCCCAGTAGACCCCCTCCACACCGGGAACCACATCGGTGTTAGCGGCGCTGGTGTAGGGCAGGTGGATGAAGTAAGCGACGATCCATACCGCGAAGCCGCCGAAGAAGGAAGCCAGACAACCGGGGGTGTTGGCTTTCTTCCAGAAGTAGGCCGCGGCGTAGGGGGCCATCAGGGAAACCAAAAGAATGGTCCAGGCGATGACCATGAGGTTGTAGATGACCTGCAGCCACAGGGCCAAGGCAAGAGATACCAGGGTGACGATGGGCACCATAAGCCGGGTTATCTTGAGGGTCTGTTCCTCCGACGCATCCGGTTTGGCGAGCTTGACTCCGTTGTAGCCGATGAGGGAAGAGGCGGCCAGAATGGCGCTGTCCGATGAGGACATCAGGGCGGCTACCAGGGCGCCCACGAAGATGGCGGTAAAAATCGAAGGCATGTACTGGATAGCCACAAAGACCAGAATATTGTTTTGAGCGTCATCCAGGGAGAGGTTGGGGTTCAGCCTGTAATAGATCATCCCGGCGATGATGGGAAGCACACCGATGGTGGCGTACCCGATACCGGCAATGGTGGAAGACCAGGCGCTGACCGATTCGGTCTTGGAAGAAAGAAGGCGCTGCTGGGTGTCCTGGGCTACAATGGAACCGAAGCCCAGGGAGATCCAGGCGGCGATCATGTAGAACCAGCCGTAATAGCCGGTGTAGTAATTGAACCCTTCATTGGCCAACTCCGGGTCGGCATTCTTTGCCGAGGTGTACCCGAAGGACCACTGATTCAAGCCCATCCAGTTCCCCGAAGGATCGTTGTTGAACACCGTTTTCAATCCTCCTACCAGGGGAGCCAGGTAGGCGACCATGACGATACAGCCGATGACGATGATGATCATCTGGATGACATCGGTGATCGTGACGGCCCACATGCCTCCCATGTAGGTGTACGCGATGACCACGATGGTGGAAATAACGATTCCTACCCAGAGGGGAATCCCGGTAAACACATGGAGGATGGTGCCGAAGGCCACCAACTGAGAACCAAGCCATCCGATTTCACTGATCGCCACAGTGATAACGGAAAGCAATCCCATGGTTTTACCGTACCGGATGTGGAAAAGGTCCGATACCGTCATGTACCTTCCCCGCCGCATGAGGCGGCCGAAGAGAAGACCGATGAGAATCAGGCAGAGCGCGCCGCCCCAGGGGTCGTATACCACACCCTGGTTTCCGAAGAGATAGGCATTTCCCGCCCCGCCCATCACCGTACCGGCGCAGAACCAGGTGGCGAACATGGTTCCCGTGGCCATGAACATTCCCAGACCGCGGCCGGCCACGATGTAGTCCGATGTCTTTTTTACCCTGCGGGATGCCCACCATCCCACCACAAGCATGACTACCATGAACAAGCCGACGAATAAGAGAATCAGACCCGGGTTTTCAGCTTTCATGTCCATTTTTTCTTTTCTCCTTTTTTCACCAAAGTATTCCGGTGGTCCAGAAGGGATAGTCGCTGGGCGTATAATGCAGCTCCACTTCCCTGATGGATTCCTCCGTTATGGTCAGTCCCTTTTCCAGGACCTCCTCATCGATATTCATGGCCGGATACAGCCGGAACTGGGGTTCGGTGTCCCAGATCAGCCAGGCCCCCCGTTTTAAGGCTTCGTTGACCACTGCCAGGGCGACGCCGATGTCCGGTTTCCCCGTGGTTTTCTCCACCACCGTGGCTCCCAGAAGGAATCCCCGGCCCCTGGCCTGGCCGATAATGGAAAACTCCTTCTCCCACTTTCTCATTCTTTCAAGGCATTTCTTTCCCAGGGTGTCGGCCCGGGGAACGAGGTTGTCCCGCTTCATGATCTCGATGGTCTTCAGGGCGGCGGCGCAGCCCGCGGGGGTTCCGGCAAAGGTACTCCCCGAGTGGCCGTCGTTATGGGCCAGGACTTCCTCCGTCCCTATCACCGCCGCTATGGGCTCGATGCCTCCGGTGAGGTGCTTCCCGATAACCACCAGGTCGGGGGAAACCCCGTCGTGTTCGATAGCCCACCATTTTCCGCTGCGGCCCATACCGGAGAGAACCTCGTCGGAGATAAAAACCCAGCCGTATTTCTCGCAGAGCTTCTTCAACCCAGGCATGAATTTGGGATGGGGCATCCAGTTTCCCCCTTCCGAGAGCAGGGGTTCGGCGATGATGCCGGCGATGGATTCGGGGTCGGCCACCTTTTCGCAGACAAAGGTATCGATATACCAGAGAACGTAGTCGGTGTACTGCTCGAAAGTCATTCCCGCGGGAATGTTGTAGCTGATAGGCCAGGGAACGGTGATAACCCCGCCCCTCCAGGCTTCGAAGCCCTTCCTCCGATGGGCTCCCCGGTTGGACCCCAGCATGCGGGTGGCGATGCTGTCTCCGTGAAATTGGTTTTCAAAGGCTATAATCAGGGGTCTGCCCGTATGCTTTAAGGCATAGGTTACCGCCGCTTCAGCCGCTTCGGTTCCCGATATTTCAAAATTCGTTCTGGTGAGCTTTCCGCCGGGGGATATGCCGGCCAGGACTTCCGCCAGGTCGTACCGCAGCCGGTGTTCATAGATAAAACCGTATTGCTTCAAGGCTGCGTAAACCGTTTCCACTATCTCCGGATTAGCGTTCCCCAGAGGATTGGACGCCCAGCCGGAATGAAAATCGATAATGCGGTTACCATCGGCGTCGATAACATAAGAACCCTCTCCCCTGGCGTTGATCATCTGGGGGGGAGCCTTCTGTCCTTGTTTCTCCGCCGCCTTAACCATATCCTCGTATTCGGCGCCGTATTTGAAGAGGGAAGGACCTTTTTTTAATATTTTCAGGCTTTCCGGCCCCGGTAAGTTGAATGACATGAGAGACCTCCTGTGAAATATCCATAATTATATGGCCGTTATCGCAAGAGGTCAACGAAAAAGTTGCGAATATAGCGTAATATTAAAAAATTAAGACGATATCAGCAAGGTTTGGGGTTCGTGCTTTCCGGCGTGCCTGTTGAAGGTGCTTGTTCCAGCACCGTTTTCCAGGTATAGGTGTCCTTTTCGTATCCTACGATGAGGGAGGTCCTGCTCTGGACAATACCGTCGATGCGGTTGATCTTTCCATAGATGAGTTTTCCCAGGTCCTCGAAGGCTGGTACGATGAAATCGATATCGATATCCGTATCCCCGGTAAGCAGGGCGATATAGGTTATTTCATCTAGTTTTCTAAGCTTCTCTATGATGGAATCTATTTTTGCCGAGTCGATGATGAGCTTGATGTTTCCGTAAATTTCATATCCCAGCATTTTCGGGTCGCTGACGGCCACAATCTTGATTATCCCGTCCTGGATCAGGCGCTGGGTCCTGGCCCGAACGGTGGACTCGGCGATCTTCAGTTCCCGGGCTATTTTGGTAAAGGGCATTCTACCGTCTTCCTGCAGGAGGCAGATGATTTTTGAATCAATGGCGTCGAAATTGACTGTCATGGTAGAAATCCTCTCCGGTTAAAGGTATGATTCATATTATAGGAGAAAACATCCGGTTTTTGCAACGTTTTCCTGTACCCGACGGGGTGTTTTTCGGGAATAATCGTGATAAAAGGAGTATTATTTCGTGAAAATCGCAGCTTTTTTTGATATCGACGGCACCTTGTGCCGGGATTCCCTGATGATCGAACATTTTAAGAAGCTTTTGAAGTATGAAGTTCTGGACGAGGCTATCTGGCATGATAACGTCAAGTACACCTATGACAACTGGAAGAAACGCCGGGGGAATTACGACGACTATCTGAAAGAACTATCGGAAATCTATGTGGAGTCCCTGAAGGGGCTGGATAAGAAAACCATGGATTTTGTAGCCGGCCAGGTCATCGATCTGGCCGGGGACAAGGTCTATATGTATACCCGCCGTCAGATAGAACGGCACACCGAGGCGGGGCACCTGGTCTTCTTCATTTCCGGAAGCCCCGATTACCTGGTTCATAAAATGGCCGGGAAATACGGCGTTACCGACAGTATCGGTTCACGGTACCTTCTGGATGACACGGGGATGTACACCGGGGAGGTGGAAAAAATGTGGGACGCGGAGAGCAAACGAAGGGCGATTCTGGATTATATGAAAGCCTATGATATCGACCTGGAATCAAGTTATGCCTATGGAGATACCAGCGGGGATTTATCCATGTTTGAACTGGTGGGCCATCCCGTGGCCATCAATCCTACCCATGAGCTGCTCCTGCACCTGGGAGACCGGGAGGAACTGAAAAACAAGACCCAGGTGGTGGTGGAACGAAAGGATGTGATCTACTTCCTGACTCCCGATGTGAAAGCCTGCACGCCGGAATTCTGAGTTTGCCTTCCCGATTCTCCGAGGCTATATTTATAGCAAGGAGATAATATATGATTAATGATATATTTCAGAGGATTGCTGTTCTTGTAATCCTGTTGCTCTTTGGTGTTTTTTCATTATCCGGGCAGACCTCCGGCACGGCCTTCCGGGTGGAAGAAGTCCTCTCCGGCCTCGAGACCCCCTGGGCCCTGGCCTTCTTGCCCGACGGCGCGGCTCTGATCACGTTGAAGGGCGGCGGCCTTGTGTACGCCCGGGGCAGCGAAACCACCGCGGCGCAGGGTCTTCCCCCCATCAGGTCATCCGGCCAGGGCGGTCTGCTGGACCTGGCCTTACACCCCCGGTTCGAAGAAAACGGCTTTGTGTACTTTACCTTCAGTGAAGGTCCGGCGGGCAGGCAGGGAACCAGTGTCGCCCGGGGAGTGTTTACCTCAAGCCCCTCTCCGAGGATCTCGGAATGGCGAGTGATCTTTTCCGGGAATAATGTCACCGGCGGGGGGCTCCATTTCGGCAGCCGCCTGGCCTTCGG
>JAFGDJ010000135.1 GCA_016932135.1 Spirochaetales bacterium
GGTGGCGGCCTCAGGTACTTCCGATTATGACGGAACCATGGCTATGTACGCTACGGGTATCGGACTCTACCTGGGCTGCGCGGGAGTAGCTCTGGGAAGTAATCATTTCAGAAGTCAGTCCGACGGGTTCTACCGCCAGGCGGTGGAAGCCTACAATCGAACCCTGCCCTAGGATATGGGACTATGAAACGGACGTTTTACTCAACCTTTATCCTTTGCTCCCTTATCCTGGCAGCCTGTTTCGCTTCCTGCAGCCTCGGAGCCGGCCGGATTGATTTATATGATCAGGCTATTACGGTAGCCCTGGACCTGGCCGGCCAGAGTCGGGGAATTCTTCCGAAAAACTTCGAAGAAGAGGATCTGACCCTTACCTATGCGGGAGACAGCATCTCCGGTGTTTCCGGGAAGGCTTCCCTCACCGGTCAATACGTGTACGACTACGCCTATTACTACATCGATTCCGATTCAAATAAAAAGGATCGGATCTGGACCTACGATGACATTGTGATAGCCTACGACAACTTCCTGTCCGCCGATGACATGGACATGACCGTGGTTTCCGGTACCCTTACGGTGGACGGTTCCCAGACCCGAAGCACCCGATATACCGGCTGGGCATCCACCACCACCGAGTCGGGAAGCGTTTCCATCACCGGAAAGGTCGTGGTGGAGGGGTATTGCGAGGGAGCGGACATCCGGGACACGGTCAACATCGACCTGGTGTATGAATGTATCGGAGGAAGCTGGTTCTACAACGGCAGGATCTGGACCACCGCCGAGGATTATGACATCGTGTATGAATAATTAGATACGCCTTCCAAGCCTGTAGATTCATTATTATTACATCCTCTTGACATTTCGACCGACCGATGGTATATTTATACCGACCAATGGTATGTACCGAAGGTTGGTATATTTAAGCCTGGAGGCGATCATGCATATTGTCAAGGATTACGACGAGCGGCGGCATGAGTTTCTTACCACCGCCATGAGCCTTTTCATGAAACAGGGCTATGAGCAGACCAGCATAAACCACATCATCGAGGCTGTGGGGGTGTCCAAGGGGGCCTTTTACCACTACTTCAAGTCCCGGGAAGACCTGCTGGAACAGCTGGCTGTCTTTGTGGCTGAGCAGACCCTGGAGGGCCTTCAGGAGGTGGTGGAGAACCCGTCTCTTTCGGCCCTGGAAAAAATGAATCAGGTGTTTCAGAAGAGCAACGCCATGAAGGCCAGAAACCGGGAATTTATCCTGGGTCTTTTGAAGACCTTTTACCATGACAACAACATCCAGCTGCGCAATAAGATAAACGAAAAGAACCTGGATCTTACAGCCCCCCTGCTCGGCCGCATTATCCGGCAGGGTATCGAAGAGGGCACCATGGATACCGAGTACCCCGAAGAAACCGGATCCTTTATTCTCCGGATCGGCAGTGAACTGGTGACACAGATCGCCCGGTTCATTCCCGCCGCTGAAAAGGATCCTGCAGTCCTGGAGGAAGTCCTGCGTTACCTGCGGGTATACACCTCATCGGTGGAACGGATCATCGGTGTACCAGGAGGAAGCCTGCAGCTGCTGGATCCCTATATCATTACGGTCATTACCGGCAAGGAGAACAACCATGATTGAAGTGAAGGCTTTGTCCCATACTTACCCGGATTCCAAGGAGCCCTCGGTAAAGAATATCAGCTTTACCGTTCCCGACGGAACCATTTTTGGTTTTCTCGGCCCCAGCGGCGCGGGAAAGAGCACCACCCAGAACCTCATGACAGGCCTGTTGAAAGTCCAGCAGGGTACTGTGACCTACGACGGCCTTCCCATCCATAAGCAGAAACAGGCCTTCTACAACCGCATCGGGGTGAGCTTCGAGCATCCCAATGTTTACGGGAAGCTCACAGGTCTGGAAAACCTGAAATACTTCGCCGGTCTCTTCTCCGTTCCCACGGAGGACCCTGTGAAGGTGCTGGACTGGGTTGGTTTAAAAGACTCGGCGGACAAGCGGGCCTCGGCCTACTCCAAGGGAATGAAACAGCGCCTGGTCTTTGCCCGGGCCCTGATTAATCGACCGTCCATCCTGTTCCTGGACGAGCCCACCAGCGGTTTGGACCCTGCCACGGCGGAGGTGGTGAAGAACATCATCCAGCGGAAGAGGGAGGAGGGCTGCACCATCTTTCTGACTACCCACAACATGTACAGCGCCGACGAGCTCTGCGATACCGTGGCTTTCCTGAATGACGGCACCCTGGTAGCCATGGACACTCCCCGGGCGTTGAAGCTCAGTTACGGCGAGGCCTCGGTAGAGGTGGAGCACCGCCAAAACGGCGGCGAGGTGAAGAAGGAAATTCTCTTTCATGCCCGGGAGGACCACCGGCGCCGGCTGAAGGAACTGATCGACTCGGGTCGGATCGAGACCCTTCACAGCCGGGAGGCTTCCTTAGAGCAGATCTTTATTCAGCTTACCGGAAGGAGCCTGGCATGAAACCGCTGAAACGTTACGTTGTGCTGTTTTCCCAGGACGCCCTGCTGGCCTACCGGAACGGGCACGTCTTGGTGGTGGCCGCGATAGCGGTCATCATGGTCCTATTGGTACTGTTCCTGCCGGCGGAGATAAAAAGCGGGCCCGGGGAGTATTTTCTGGACGAGACGCCCGGTAAGCCCCTGGCCGAAGCCCTCCTCCGGAAGGGCGGGAATCCCGATGCCCTCTGCGCCGACCGCACCGAACTTCAGAAAAAGCTGACCGACGACAAGAACGCCCTGGGGGTAGTGATCTCCGGTTCGCTGGAAAATCCTGTCGTTACCATCAGCAAACCCAAGTCTGTGGCGGAAAAGTCCATGAACCTTCTCATGGCCACCATCGACCAGATAATCCTGGCCGTCGGGAATCCGGGAGCCGGGGAGGATCTGACGACGGAGTACCTCCGTCCCCGTTCCGAGTCACCGGCGCTGAACCTGTCGGGAATTCCTGTATTCCTGGCCTTCGAGGTGGGAATCCTGGGGTTCCTGCTGGTGGCGGTGTTTATCTTCCAGGAGAAGCAGGAGAAAACATTGCGGGCTTACCGGGTGTCCCCCGGTGGCCTGGCAGCCTACCTGATGTCCAAGACCCTGGTGTTCGTCGCCCTCTCGGTGATCTATGCCGCGGTAGTGGTGGTAGCGGGCTTCGGCTTCTCCGCCCCCTGGGGTTCCGTCATGCTCCTGGTGATCTATGCAAGTACCTTCATGACCCTCTTCGGCGCGGGCTTTGCCGCCTGGTTTCACAACCTGTCCCACTGGTTTTTCCCGGGGCTGGCTATACTAGTGCTGAACATGATCCCCTTCGGGAGCTACATCTTCCCGTCCTTCAACCCCGCCTGGGTGACAGTGCTGCCCAGCTACGGCCTTATCTTCTCACTTCGGGAAGCCCTCTTTCCTACAGGAAACGCTGACCTTATCCGTACCACTCTGCTGACCGGGCTTCTCTGGCTGGCCGCCTCGACGGTCTTCGCCGCGTTCTCGGTCCGCCGAAAGCTGATGAAGGGGGAATAGGATGAAAAAGTTATTATCCCTGATGAAATTCGATACGGTCAACGCCCTGCGGGACAGCATGGTGATCTATATTTTGGTTGCTCCACTGCTCATTGCCGGGGCTTTGAGGATCTTTTTACCGGGCTTCGAAAGGGCGGTGATTACCGTGGCCGTCCAGGCCGCCTCGGCGGAAGAGACGGCGGTAGCCCAAGAGGTTGAGCGCTTCGCCCGGGTCGAGGTGTATCCCGACGCCGAGGCGGTGGAAGAAAGGGTAGGCCGGACCGACTCAGTGGGCGGCCTGGTCCGCCGAAACGGCGAATGGACCATCCTGCTGGAAGGCAACGAAGACCCGGCCTCCGAAGCGGTAATGCAGGCCGTGGTCCAGGCAGCCCTGCGGGGCCAACCGGCAGCGAAGTACACCGTGGAGGACACCGGTAACCGGTCCCGCCTTAAGGAATACGCTTCGGTGTTCCTTATCATGATGGCTAGCCTTATAGGTGGTCTGGCGGTGGCCTTCGCTATGATCGACGAAAAGGAGCAGAACGTCACCCGGGCCTTTTCCATCAGCCCCTTAACGCCGGCCCAGTACTTCCTTGCCCGGGGCCTCCTGGCCTTCCTTGCCGGGGTTGTCATAGCCCTTATCGGGCACCTGATCATGAGTGGTTTTTCAACCAGCCTGGCCGCTTTCTTCCTGGCCCTTATCGCTTCGGCGGCCATCCCCCTGGCCATCGCCCTGCTGGTGGGCGGCCTGGCTGGAAACCAGATCCAGGCGGTGGCAGTGCTGAAAATCGTCATGCTCATCTATATGACCTTTCCCCTGGTGAGCATCTTTACCGGGCCTTCCTGGCAGTGGCCCTTCTACATCCTGCCTAACTACTGGATGTTTAAGGTCTTCGAGTCGGTGTATGTCCTCGGTAAAGGGGCGCCGGCGGAACCGGAGTTCTGGCTGAACGCCGGGGTCTGTTTTGTTACCGGTACGGCCTTCTTGGGGATCCTGGGAAAGATTTTGAAAAAGAACATACAGCCCCGCTGAGTAAGGCGGGAATATCGAGGAGGATGATATGATATTAGGATTGGCGTGGTACTGGTGGGTTCTGATCGTTATCGGGGTAGTTGTCATCGGTTACCTGAAGCTCAAGGTTTTCGGAAAAATTATGCAGGCCCGAAAAAAACGGGAAGAACCTGAAGAGGATTAAAAACAGTCTAGCCGGCGGGAGTCTCTTAACGGGATTCCCGCTGTTTTTCTCTCTTTAGCCGACCGATGAGTTTTATTAGCTCATCAGCCACGGTGATGGAGGCGCAGACACCGATAATCAGGAGCCAGTCTAACCCGGTGAGAGGGGCCGTTCCGAAGATCTTCTCACCCAAGGGAGTATGGATCACCAGGACCTGCAGAACCGCCGCGATGCCCACGCCGATGAGCAGGGCCGGGTTGGCAAAGAACCCCACGGTGAAAACCGATTCTCTGCTCGACCGGGCGTTGAAAGCCTGGAACCACTGGAAAACCGCCAGGATGGTGAAGGCCATAGTTCGGGCATGAGGCAGTGAGCCGGCGGCCAGTTCGTATCGGTACATTAAAATCGTCCCCAGCGTCATCACCACCGAAAGGATCACCAGGCGGAAGAGAATCGCACCGGTGATCACCGGCTCTTCAGGGTTCCTGGGCGGCTCCTTCAGGACATTTTGATGCCTGGGTTCCACCCCCAGGGGAATGGTGCAGGCCCCGTCGGTAACCAGGTTGATCCAGAGTACCATGATGGCCGTCAGGGGCAGCGGTAGCCGTAAAAGAAGGCCGGCGGCCAGGGTAAGGATTTCTCCCAGGTTGGTGGCCAGGAGAAAGAAGATCACCCGGCGAAGGTTGTTATAAATTCCCCGGCCTTCTTCCACGGCGTGAACGATGGTGGCAAAGTTGTCGTCCATCAGAACCATATCAGAAGCCCCCTTGGAAACTTCCGTGCCGGTGATTCCCATAGCCACCCCGATATCCGCCCCCTTCAATGCCGGGGCATCGTTCACGCCGTCGCCGGTCATGGACACCACTTCGCCATGGCCCCTCAGGGCTTTCAGAATCTTCAGTTTATGGTCCGGCGACACCCGGGCGAAGACCCCGATGTCCAAGGCCGCCCGAACCAGTGCTTCATCGTCCATCTCATCTATCCGCGGACCGGTGACGGCTTCGGCCCCTTCCGGGGCAATGCCGGTCTGCCGGGCTATGGCGGAAGCGGTAACGGCGTGGTCGCCGGTGATCATCACCACGCGAATCCCCGCTGCCTTGGCCCGCCGGATGGCTTCAATGGCGTCTTCCCGGGGCGGGTCGATGATGCCCCAGAGACCCACAAAGGTAAGACCCTCTTCCGCGTCTTTCCGTTCGGCCCCGTTCCGGGTTCTTAAGGATTTGCAGGCTCCCGCGATGACCCGCAGGGCTCCGGAGGCCATCTCTTCGTTCTTTTTTTCGATGAATCTCCGGGTTTCTTTATCCAGTTCTTTCCTTTCACCGCCCTCGTAGACGTGGGAACAGAACCCTAAAACCCTGTCCGGGGCTCCCTTGACGTACAGGGTCCGGCCGCCGTCCTCTTCCGCCAGAGCGGCTATGTATTTTGTTCCGCTGGAAAAGGGAATCTCCGAGATCCGCCGCACCCGGTCCAGGGAAGCAAGCCCTCCTTTCAGACCCTTGGCTGCGGAAGCCAGGATGGCCTTTTCCGTGGGGCTCCCTTCCAGGACAGGATCGTCTCCTTCCTTCAGCAGCCTGGCGTTGTTGGCCAGAACGCCGATCCGAAGGAGCAGGTCCAGGGCTTGACGGTCCTCTTCTTCCCCCGCCGGTTCCACGGTTCCGTCCGGGGAATAGCCGTCCCCGGAAACGGTGTAGTCCCCCTTCCCGGCGGAGATGCGGGTTACGGTCATCTCGTTCCGGGTGATGGTTCCGGTTTTATCGGTGCAGATCACCGTGGTGGACCCCAGGGTTTCCACGGCCGGGAGGCTTCGGATTACCGCCTTCCGGGCGGCCATCCTCTTGACTCCCAGGGCTAACGTAACGCTGATTACCGCCGGCAGGCCTTCGGGGATGGCCGAGACGGCCACGGCCACGGAGAAAAGGAGCATTTCAAAGAGTTCGTACCCCGTGAGAATACCGATAAGAAAGACCAGGGCGGCAAAGCCCACCCCGGCCAGGCCAAGGTACATCCCCAGTTTACTCATTCGCTTCTGCAGGGGAGTTGTCTCGTCTCCTGCTTCACTGACCTGTCCCGCTATTCTGCCCAACTGGCTTTCCATTCCCGTGGCGGTTACCACGGCCCGGCCCCGGCCGGCGGTGACGGAGGTGGAAGCCCAGACCATGTTTACCCGGTCGCCCAGGGCCGCCTTTTCTTCCACCGCCTCGGTGGTTTTAACAACCGGTTCCGACTCCCCGGTGAGGATGGCCTCGTCCACCTCCAGGTCGGTGCAGTGGATGATCCGGGCGTCGGCGGCCACCCGGTCCCCTGTTTCCAGCACCAGCAGGTCCCCCGGTACCAGGTCCGCCGCGGCGATCCACTGAAGGGTGTTTTCCCGGATCACCCGGGCTCTGGGTTGGGTCATTTTTTTCAGGGACTTCAGGGCTTCCTCGGCCCGGTATTCCTGGATAAACCCCAGGATTGTGTTGAGAATAATGACCACAATAATAACCAGCGCGTCGGCCACGTGGGAAGTTACCAGGGAAACCGCGGCGGCAGCGGCCAGGAGGTAGATCAGGGGGCTTTTAAGCTGCTTGAGAATGATGACCAGGGGAGAGGTGCCTTGTTCCGTATGGAGAATGTTCCGACCGTAACGCTTTCTGAGTTCTTCCGCTTCCTCGGGCTTTAATCCTTCAGCCCTGGAGCCGAAATGATTCAGTACGTTTTCCGGAGGCTCTGCATGCCAGAGAAGGTCCTCTAAAGTCGATTCCTTTGTTTCCATACCACGACCTCCGTTATTTTTAGGAGATTTCTTGCCATGGTAGAGGGTTGACCCCAAGCTGTCAATGCAAGGGGTTCTGTACCGCCAGGCGAACTGAGGTTCTAGGGTCTTACAGCAAGAGTCCTTCCGGAAAGGGGACGTAGAGGATTTTGGTAAA
>JAFGDJ010000136.1 GCA_016932135.1 Spirochaetales bacterium
CGTCGAAATCCGCCCCTGCCCCGCCGCCGTCAGGGTCACAGGAAATCAGGAACACCACGGCCGCGGCCAGTACCAGTGCCGCGAGAACAGAAATTTTCTTGGTTTTCATAAGCCTTTTCCTCCGTCAACGATTTAGGATAGTAAATGATCTGTCTTACTGTAATCGTAATGATACACCGGAAGGGCCGCTAAACCGCTGCCGGAGGTGAGTGTAAATGGTCATCGTTCGGGTCTTCAGGAAATGACGAAAGTCACTTCAGTTACCGGTGTACATACAGGCGTACCGCCGTCTCGTCGCATTCCTCGAGTTTCGGGCATTCCAGGCATTCCCGCCAGACTTTCCGGGGAAAGTCATCCTTGTCGGTGACGGTGAAGCCCAGGCGGGTAAAAAAATCAACCTGGTAGGTCAAAGCGATGATTTCGGGAACCCGCTTCTTTTTGCCCTCTTCGATCAGCGCCCTTACCAGGCGGGCGCCGATCCCCTTCTTCTGGTAGGCCGGGTCTACCGCCAGGGCGCAGATCTCCCCCAGGTCGGTCCAGAGGACCGAGAAGGCTCCGCATCCCGCTATAGTTCCTTCGGCGGTGACGGCCACCAGAAAATCGGAAAGCATGGTGATGATTTTGTACTTGCTCCGGGGGAGCATCAGGCCCTGCCGGGCCATGGAAGAGGTGAGGCGGACAATGTCCTTCACATCCTCTACCGTGGCCGGGCGCAGGGTGATTGTATCCGGGGTATCCATCTTATTTATCGTGAAAGCTCGCCGCGGTACCCCGCAATTCGGGCACCTGTCCGGAGTCCTTGGTAATCCTCTGGTGAACCATGGCGGTAACGCCGGTGGACAGGCCGAAAAGGTTGATGAATCCCGTGGCGTCCGCCTGGTTGTAGGAGCTCTCGCCGAAGGATGCCAGGTCTTCCAGGTAGAGGGAATAGGGGGACTTGCGTCCACCGGGGATGATGTTCCCCTTGTACAGCACCAACCGTACCTGGCCGGTGGTATGCTCGGAGACCTTTTCCATGAAAGCTTCCAGGGAATCCTTCACCGGGGTGAACCACTTGCCGGCGTAGACCAGCTCCGAGTATTTCTGGGAAAGGGTTCTCTTCAAGCTCAGGGTATCGAAATCCAGGGTGAGCATCTCCAGTTCCTGCACTGCGGCCAGAAGAATGGTTCCCGCGGGGGTTTCGTAGACCCCCCGGCTCTTCATGCCCACCACCCGGGTTTCCACGATATCGGTGCGGCCGATACCGTTGGCCGACCCCAGGGCGTTGAGTTCTTCCAGCATCTCTACGGGGGAAAGCTTCTTTCCGTTCACCGCCGTGGGGAAGCCCTTTTCAAAATCGATAATCACCTCGGTTTCCTTATCCGGAGCCTTGGCCGGAGACACGGTTCGCTGGAACATCTCCTCCTTCGGCCGGTTCCAGGGGTTCTCCAGGTCACCCCCCTCGTGGCTCAGGTGCCAGAGGTTCCCGTCCCGGCTGTAGATATTCTTCTTGGAGATGCTTCCCAGGGGTACGTGGTGCTTTTCGGCGTATTCGATAGCGGCTTCCCGGGAGTTGATGTCCCATACCCGCCAGGGGGCGATCACCTTCAGGTGGGGGGCCACCGCCTTGAAGGTCAGCTCAAAGCGCACCTGGTCGTTTCCCTTGCCAGTGCAGCCGTGAGCCACGGCGTCGCAGCCTTCCTTTACCGCCACCTCGGCGATCCGCCGGGCCTGCAGCGGCCGGGCGGCGGAGGTGCCTAAAAGGTACTTCCCCTCATAGACCGCTCCGGCCCTGATCAGGGGGAACAGGTAATCGGTGATGAACTCCTCCCGCAGGTCCAGGATAAAGAGCTTCGAAGCCCCGGAGGACAGGGCTTTTCCTTCCATGGAGCTCCAGTCTTCTTCCTGCCCCACGTCGGTGCACACGGCGATAACTTCGGTTCCCGGGTAATTTTCCTTGAGCCAGGGAATGATAATTGAAGTATCCAGGCCTCCGGAGTAGGCCAGGGCGATTTTCTTGATTCCTTTGTCTGTCATGATTTGTCTTCTCCTTTGTTGATCTTTCCTTGCATTGTTTTCAAGACATCCCGGAGGATGGAGATGCCTTCATCCAGTTCCTTCGGGGATATGGTCAGGGGAGGGGCGATCCGAAGCACGTTGATTCCGGAACGCAGGATCAGCAGCCCCTGATCTTTAGCCGCTTTTATTACTGCGGCCAGAAGGTCTTTTTTCTCGCAGAGCTCTCTATCCAGGGCAAGGCCTGCCAGCAGGCCCATGCCCTTGACTCCCTCCGCGAAGCCGATGTCGGATACCAGGGCCTCGAGGCCCTCGGCCAGACGGGCTCCCTTGGTGCACACCTCTTCAAGAAACCTTTCGTCGGTAAGAATCTCCACCGCCACATTGCCGGCGGCACAGCTCACAGGCCCGCCGCCGAAGGTGGTGCCGTGGTCCCCCGGATGCAGCAGGTCGTTGACCTTTTGCGGCAGCAGGGCTGCCGACAGGGGAAGCCCCCCCGCCAGGGGTTTTGCCAGGGTGATGATGTCGGGGTCCAGCCCCAGGGCCCGGGATGCGAAAACGTGACCGCAACGGCCCAACCCCGCCTGAACCTCATCGGCGATGAGGAGGACGTCGTGCCGGCGGCACAGGTCGGTCAAGGCTGCGGCGAAGTCCCTGTCCAGGACCTCCAGTCCTCCTTCGCCCTGTACCGGTTCGACAATCACAGCGGCGAAGCTGCCGTCCAGCATCTCTTCCAGCTGCCGGAGGTCGTTGTAGCGGCAGACCTCGGCTCCGGGCACCAGGGGCCTGAAGGGAGCCTGGTATTTTTCCGTGGGGGTTACCGCCAGGGCACCGAAGGTCCTTCCGTGGAAGCTGCCGGTGAAACTTAAAAACTTTTCATGCCCCGGACCCTTGGTCC
>JAFGDJ010000016.1 GCA_016932135.1 Spirochaetales bacterium
CTGGTGAACATCAAGACCAGATTGGCGATCATCATGGCTCCCGAAGCGGTATCACTCAAGGAACAGATAAAGAAAGCGAGACCGATGCCCGTGACGTTACAAACCAGGAGGATCGCAAAAAGTTGGAAAAATCTTAAGCCCATGGGGACCCGGAAGACAAAGATGATGCAGCTGATAAAGACTAAAAGCTGAATCATCAGGATAAGGAAGGCCGCAGCGCCGTTTCCCAGGACATACACAGTCTGGGAAACCGGGGATACCCTGATTCTTTTCCACACCCCCTGTTCCTTGTCCTTCAGGATTAAACTGACAATAAGACAGGCTTGAATCATGGAAAAATAGACTACCAGGCCCAGAGCCTGGATTCCCGCGAAGGCGGCGGATTCAGCGGCCTTGAGAAGCAGATACATCAGGACAAAGGTGGCGATGGGAACACCGAAATGGAGAAGATAGGAAAGTTTCTTCTGGAAAGTGGATACCATAAAATGTTTAAAAAAGAGAGGAAAGATTTTCATGAGTGCCTCCTGAGTCTGATTCCGGTGAGGGCTAAAAAGAGGGCTGAGAGGCCGGCGCAGAACAACAAAGCCGGCAGCAGATATCTATTGTCCCCACCCCTGGCTGAGGCCATTAATGCAAGATTGACCCACCGCAGGGGAGAGATGAAAGAGACGCTGTGGAGCACGCCGCTCTCAGGGATCATGGCGTAGCAGCCTCCGAGAAAGCAGATGAGGGGAATGAGGGACTGAAGCAGGGCGTTCGCCGCTTTTTCCTGTAGCAGAAAGGCCAGGGATACCCCCAGGGACACGGCCAACAGGGTTTCCGCCGCCAGGAGAAGAAGAACCGGACCTATGGAGGGGCCATAGTCCACCGACAGGATAAAGTGAGCCAGGAAGACCAAAAGAAAGGTTAAAAGGCTCAGGATGATCCAGGTGCCCAGGAAGGTGCCGAAGAGCACTGTGTCTTTCTTTATGGGGGCCAGGGAAAGACGTGTTTCGGTGTTGGATTTCTTTTCTTTGTGGATTCCCCAGGAGGCGATCTGCGCTCCGTTGAAAACTACCAGGGTCAGAAGGGTTATGCCGAAATAATCCAGAGCGCGAAAATCGAAGCCCCCCTTGTCCCAGATGGCGGAAAAAGCCTGGCCGAAGGTGAAAATCAGAAATAAAGGTGCCGCGATGAGGAGGACCAGGATATTCAGGGTTTTGGAAAAAAGCCGGATCTGGTGCCGGATGATAAGCCATAGTTTCATACGAATCCTCCTTCAGTCCCGCAAGGAACGGCCGGTGAGGTTGAGAAACACCGTTTCCAGAGACGGAGAATCGGATTTGATATCCGTTACCAGGATCTGCTGCCGGTTTACCTCCTCGGTGAGCTGGTTCAGGTTGCCGATTCCCACCTCGCTGGTCACCTTCAGGAAAAGATCTTCCAGTTCCACGTGCCGGACTCCCGGTATCTTTTTAAAGGCCTGGAGGTCCACTTTTTCAGGCCGTTTCAGGGTAAAGATCACCCGATAATGGTCCTGGATCATCAGCTTCAACTCTTCCTGAGTTCCCCGGGCGATGATCTTTCCCTTGTCCAGAATAGCGATGTCGGAGCACAGTGCCTCGGCTTCCTCCATGTAATGGGTGGTGTAGATGATGGTCCGCCCCTCTTTTTGAAGTTTCTCCACCGAGCGGAGAATATGGTTTCGGGACTGGGGATCGATCCCCACTGTGGGTTCGTCCAGGATGATAATGTCCGGATTATGGACGATGCCGCAGGCGATGTTGAGCCGCCGCTTCATGCCTCCGGAAAAATCCTTGGCTCGCTTTTTCCCCGTATCCGTTAAGCCTGTAAATTCCAGAGCCCGCTCCACCGCCTCCTTCAAGACTTTCCCTTTGAGGCCGTAGAGCCCGGCGAAAAAGGTAATGTTTTCCCCGGCTGAGTAATTGAGGTAAAAGGCCTGGTCCTGGGGGACCAGGCCTAGTTTCGATTTTACCTCCCGGGTTGCTTTTTTGCCGTTCAGGCCGGGAAAGCGAACGGTTCCGCTGTCGGGGCTCACCAGTCCGGTGATGAGGTTTATCAGGGTAGTTTTCCCCGCGCCATTGGGGCCCAGGAGGCCGAAGAGAGAGCCGGCAGGTATGGTCAGAGATATATTGTTTACCGCCACCGTGGAACCGAAGCTTTTTGTCAGGTTGTTCATTTCTATCATAAGGACCTCCTCATTAGGTTCTGGATAAAGAATAAGCCCCTGAAGGAGTCTTTAAAAGAGTCTTTGGTCATGCGCCCGGGTGACGAAGGTAATGTTACGTAAAATCTTTTCTGCCGGTTACGTAATAGACGGCAATCTGGGTCCGCTGGTTCAAGCCCAGTTTGTCCAGCATGGAGGATATGTAGTTCTTCACCGTTCCTTCCGTGAGAGAAAGGGCCTCCGCAGCCTGTTTGTTGGAATAGCCTTCGGCTACCAGTTTAATGATTTCCTGTTCCCGCTCGGTGAGAAAGGAGATGTCTCCCCGGGGGCTTCGGGACCCCTCCCGGATAGTGGAAAACACGTCTTTCTGGAATACCGTATGGCCCGCGTGAACCAGTCGTACCGCTTCCTTGATTTCCCGTCCTTCACAGCCCTTTAAGAGGTACCCCGATGCGCCGCCGGCCAGGGCGCCTTGGACCAGCTCGTCGTCTTTGAAGGTGCTTAACAGCAGGACCCGGCAGCCCGTGGATGAGGTAATATCCGCGGCCGCGTCGATGCCGCTCACAACGGGCATGCGGATGTCCAGGAGGGCCACATCTACCTGGGAAGAGCGGCAGTGTTTCACCGCCTCGGCCCCGTTATCCACCAGCGCCACGAGTTTGAAATCCTCGTCCTTGCCGAAGATAACCGCCAGGGCTTCCCGAATCAGGGGGTCGTCGTCGCCGATGAGAACACGAATAGCCATGTCAGGATTCTCCTTTCTGAAACAGCATGATGATGGAAAAACCCCGGGAGGTGTCCACAATAATGGTTCCTCCGGCTTCCCGAACCCGGGTCTCCATCCCTTCCAGCCCCATCCCCGGCCGTACGGGCGATTTCACCTCCCCGTCGTCCCGGAACTCAACCTTGTACACCCGGTTTAGAGCCTCGATCCGGCAGGTAAAACGGCGGCCCGAGCTGTGCCTCAGCATGTTGGTCAAGGCTTCGGTGAGGTTGTCCTCGATAATCTGCCACAGGTGAACCGGCAGCCCCTGGATCGGACCCTGAAGAATCAGCTCTGCGGCCAAGTTATAATCCCTTTCGAAGGCCTTGAGGAGTTTTCGAAGACGCTGTTCCCCCAGCTGAAAGGGTTCCGGTTTCACCGCCTTCAGGTTCGACCGGACCCCCTCCAGGCCTTCCTTCAAGGCAGCCGACACCCGTTGGAGGATCTCCCGGGCCCTCTCCGGTTCATCGTCGAAAAGCAGGGCCGCCGCCTCCAACTGCATAATGCTGCCGGTCATGGCATGGCCCAGCTGATCGTGGAGCAGCCGGGTCAGCCGGTCCCGCTCCTCCAGTCCGGCGAGGCTTTCCTGCATCGCCCCGGCCTGTTCCGTCCGAGTCCTGGCCGCCTCGCTCTGGGTTAACTCCTGTTCCAGGCGGCTTGTCCGGGACCGCAGTCTGCCGGCCTCGGTGTTCCTCTGTCCCTCCCGGAAAGCCAGGAATACCGCTGCGGCCCAGAGCCCTGCAAAGGGGATGAGAAACGCCCGGGGAAGGAAGAAGGCCGGCAGCGCGGTGATCCCTGTGGAAAGAATCCAAAAAGCCGCCGTTTTTAACGCGGGGCGAAGGAACTCCGGCAGTTCCATACCGATGAACGGCAGGAGAAGCAGGGACAGGGGAGTCTCCGACGCCAAGCCGGCGCAAAAAACCGCTTTGAGGACCAGAAGGGGAAAGCGTATCCGAAACCGGGAGGAAAGAAAGCCCCCGGAAACCAGGATGAGGAACAGAAGGAAGAGGGCATACACCGGCTCGGGCGGGCGGCTCCCCGAAAGGAGCTCGGAAAAAAAGACCACCGTGCCGGTGATGAGCTGCGGAGCGAGCATGATGTTACTATAGTACAAGAGGGAAGAAGGGTCTATTCGCGGATCGGGGAGTTGAATCTGTTTTTACGTTGGACAGAACAGCCCGGGGCGCTTCACTTCAGGTTATTCAACGGTCTGTGGTTCCGGTGTAATGGTACTAATCACTCGTAAAAAACCAGATTGATTCCCGCCTTCGCGTACCAGCCGTTACCGACACCGCCGAAATGCGCTGAAAATCCTTCATAAGTTCCCGAAAGGTAATCCATGATCCTGTATCCCGCTCCGGCGTCTATTTCGATAACGTGCAGATCGATGATGACCCCGGCGCCCAGATGGAAAGCCATCCCCGGAAAGGAGGC
>JAFGDJ010000137.1 GCA_016932135.1 Spirochaetales bacterium
CCGTCGGCAAAGAATTTCGCCACACCCACGGTATTCAAGGGGGATGTGTACTTATCACGAGATTCTTCCAGCAGGGCGAATTCTTCTTCCAGGTCCGCCTCGGGGTCCAGGGATACGGCGGATCGAACCCGCAGTTTCAGTTTTCCCTCCGACTCCAGAGCGGCCAAAGCCTCCAGGTTCTCCCGGCCCGACATATTCTGAATACCGGTGTAACCCCAGCCGTGCATCCTTTCCTGAAAGAGTTCCATGGCCTCGATCTGCTGTTCCAGACTCAGTTCCTGTACCGGCATAAGACCGGCGGCGGCTTCCTTCATGGCTCCCCAGGGTTCTCCGGTCGCGGGGTCCCGCTCAATCCTACCGCCCGCGGGGTCGGGGGTGTCTTTGGTTATGCCGAGATAGTCCAGGCCGGCGCTGTTGATCCAGCCGATGTGTCCGTCGTAGGAAACCAGGAAGATCGGTTTGTCCGGGCTGATAGCATCCAGGCGTTCCTTCTTGGGCCCTAAGGACACTTCCATACCGGTAAAAGCCCCGGTGGAAAAGCCGGAACCGAAATACATGTCCAGATCCGGGTGTTCTTCCACAAAACTTTGAATCGTTTCCAGCATGGCATCCAGATCGCTCATAACATCGAAAAGACTGATGCTGAACAAATCGGCATCCGCGGTCCCCGGAGGGTGCAGATGGGTTTCAATCATCCCCGGCAACACCATCATGCCCTTCAGGTCCCAAACCTCCGTCCCCGGCCCCACGTAGGCTTCCGCGTCGGCGTTACTGCCCACAAAGACAATGATGCCGTCTGTTACGGCCAGCGCTTCGGCTTTGGTTCCGTTCGCGTCCATGGTGTACACATGCCCGTTCTTCAGTACCATATCCGCCGCTTTTTCCTCAGGCGTGGAAACACAGCCGGCAAGCGCCAACGCCGCCAGGATAAACCAGGGGACAGAGCACCACAGAAAGAAAGAACTTCGTTTTTTCTTCATCCAGGGAACCTCCTATATTCCTTTTTCTAGTACCATTATACCAGTTTCCGGAAAAACGACCTCTGTCATTTGCCTGTTATCTGCATAACGAAGACTTGTAATCTTTTTGAACCTGGGTGGTTTTATCTAGAAGAATGATGTAAAGACCAACCGTTCGCTCAGAAAAACAATACCCTTATTACATTGAAGGAGTTTTCACCATGAATAAAAAATGCCTGTTCAAAGGTCTCTTGGCAGCCCTGGGTGCGTTCCTGTTTCTCTCCTGTGTCGGTTTTAAGGGTGACATTCCCCTGCAGACGCAGCAGGAAGAAGAAACCTATATCTCCCCCGCTAATCAAGACGGTAAAAAGGATACCTTAAATATTCCTCTGGATATACCGGAGATAAAGGGGTTGCGGGTTACCGGCTACCGTTTTACCGTCACAGCCCCCCAGGGAACGATTGTATATCTGTATGAGGAATCTCTGGAAGAAACGAAGGGATTAAAAGGTCTCTTTAAGAAAGCTTCCGTGGATATCCCCGATTCCCTCATCTGGGACGGCAGGGATTCGCAAAGTAATTTTGTTCCCGACGGTGGATATACCTGGACGGTGGAAGCCTGGGATGCCAAGGGAAACCGGGGTTCCACCGATCCCGCGCGGGTAACGGTGGATAATACCCCGCCCGTCGGAGCAATTTCTCTTCCGTATACTTTCTTTTCCCCTAACAACGACGATCGACAGGATACCCTGCCGGTTTCACATGAACAGTGCAGTATTGAAGATCGCTGGACCTCCAGGATCGTCGACGCCCAGGGCACAGCCTTACGAACCTTCTGGTGGAAGGGCATTCCGGGGAACTTCCAGTGGGACGGTACCGATAAGGCGGGAGGAGCCCTGCCCGACGGTACCTACGGCTACATCCTTTCTTCCGTCGACAGGGCGGAAAACTCTTTTGAAACGGCGGTACAGAACATCATCATCGACACATCTCCCGTCACTATCGACCTTACCGTGAATCCTTCGACCTTTTCCCCCAACGGTGACGGTATTCTGGATACAGTAACCTTCTCGCCGACAGTTCTTCTCCAGGGGACCAAGGAAGTCGCTGAGAGTACCATTACGATAGTAAACTCAACCGGAATTGCCGTCTTCGCCCGTGCACAGAAAGACGGTATTCTTGGCCCCCTGGAGTTTCAGGGAAAGACCGTCGACGGAAAACGACTCCCCGACGGGGACTACTACGGCATTTTTTCGATACTCTATCGAAACGGGGATAACCCCCGTATATCATCAAAAGCCGTAACCCTGGATACCACTCCTCCTTATATCGTCTTCAGCGCCGATTATCTTCTTTTTTCCCCCGACGGTGACGGCCGGAAAGACACCCTGACCTTGTTCCAGAGCTCCTCGGTGGAAAAAGAATGGAAAGGGGAAATTCTCGATGCCCGGGGTACTCGTGTTGCCGGAAGGGTATGGGAAGGAAAGACTCCTTCGGTGGAATGGGACGGTATGACGGATAACGGCACTCTAGCCCCCGACGGCGGGTATTCCTACCGCCTTACCTGCACCGACGAAGCGGGGAACAGCACCGTCAAGACCCTGCCGGGTATCAGGATCGATACAAGGCCGACACCGGTTACTCTCCTGCCTTCCACCCAGGCCTTTTCACCCAACGGCGACGGCACGGCGGATGATATACTCTTTCACCTGGAGCCGCTGATTACGGAAGAGGTTCTTGCCTGGTCGCTTTCTATTCAAAACAGCACCGATATCGAGGTTCGCCGGTTTATCGGCGACGGAAAATTCATTCCCGACGTGATCCCCTGGGACGGGAGGGATGAGACCGGGCTATTGACCGAAGGATTTTACACAGCCCGCCTGGAACTGGAATACGAAAAAGGAAACCTGGCGGTCGATATGACCAAGCAACCCATTCTCCTGGACGTTTCCGCCCCGGAAATTCTTGTCAACCTGGGCCCCCTGCCCTTCTCTCCCGACGGTGACGGGTATAACGATGTCCTGAGATTCGATGTTACTCTCCAAGACGAGAGCCCCTTACGGTCCTGGAACGCGGAGATTCTGGACCCCTACGCCCGCGGATTCCATTCCTTCAACGGTTCCGGTATCCCGGCGACACCTTTCTTCTGGAACGGCCGTTCAGCTTCCGGAGAACTGGTTCAATCCGCCGAGGATTATACCCTCCGCTTCACCGCGGTCGACCGTCTGGGAAACATCGGAACTCTCGAGAAGAAAATTCCTGTGGATATTCTGGTTCTTAAAGACGGTGATAAACTGCGGATCGTCATATCCAGCATCTATTTCAAGCCCAATACGGCGGATTACCTGGACATAGAACCTGATAAAGCCGCAAAAAACATCCAGACCTTGGACCGGCTGGCGGAAATACTGAAAAAGTACGGAAGCTATAACATCAGTCTGGAAGGCCATGCCGTCCGGGTATACTGGAACAGACCTGACCGCTGGTTGGCTGAAGAAAATGAAACGCTGCTGCCGTTATCCAAGGAACGGGCGGAGGTAATCAGGGATGCCCTGATCCGGCGGGGGATTGTCCCAGCCAGAATGACCACCTTCGGGTACGGCGGATACCAACCGGTGGTTCCCCATGGTGATCTGGATAACCGATGGAAAAATCGACGGGTTGAGTTTATTCTCTCCCGGTAAAATACCTTCACCTTTCCTCCCCTTTCATGGTATCTTCTTATGGCGGGAGGAAAGGACTGATGATTCGACACATTCTTGTTTTCGGTATCGGCGGGGTGGGTGGATACTTCGGCGGTATGCTGGCTAAAAACACCGCGGACCGAAGGATAAGCTTTATCGCCCGGGGGGCGCATCTGGAGGCTATCAGAGAGAAGGGTCTTCTCCTGGACACGGATAATGAAAAAGGCCTGGTCTGCCGCCCCCACGGGGTTTATGCACACCCGGAAGAGGCTCCGATCCCCGATCTCTGCATTGTTACCGTCAAGGGCTACGATCTGGACGAAGCGGGAGCCCTGCTGAATCGTTACGTAAAGGACCATACGGTGGTTCTTCCCCTGTTAAACGGTGTGGATATCCGGGAACGCCTGCGAAAACATATCACCGGCGGTCTTATTCTGCCGTCTTGTGTTTATGTCAGCGGAAACATTACCGCTCCCGGCCGGGTTGTCCAGCGGGGACCCGCCGGATCGATCATCGCCGGTAAAGACCCCGATCATCCAAACCGGGGGATCGAAGAGGTGGAAGCGGTTTTTTCAGAAGCGGGAATCCCCTTCACGGTGCAGGACGATCCCTCCCCGGCCATCTGGCAGAAATTTCTCTTTATCGCCGCCTACGGTCTTGTCTCCGCCCGAAGCCGGAAGAACTTCGGGGAACTTCTTGCAGACCCGGCCTTGACCGGAATGATTGGGGATATCATCACCGAAGCCGCCTCCGTAGCCCGGGCTGCCGGGGTCGCTTTGTCACCGGAGGCTGAGCAGACTGCCATGGATACCGGCAGGAAGTTCCCCCCGGAAACCAGGACCTCTTTTCAGCGGGACGTGGAAGCGGGGAAAGCGAAGAATGAAGGGGATCTCTTCGGTGGAACTCTCATCCGTCTGGGAAAAAGCCTCGGAGTACCCACGCCGGTGACGGAGCGGGTATTTTCTGAAATTCGGGCCTAGACATGGACGTTCACATGACTGATGAAGCCGGCAAACATGAGCGCCTGAAAAAAGGATTCTTTTTTCTTCTTCTGGCGGTCATCACCGCCCTGGTGATTACGGTTGCCCGGCCTTTTCTGATGCCCCTCCTTCTGGCAGCCATTTCCGCCGGCCTGGCTTATCCCATAAAGCAGCGGTTGTTTCGGAAGAAAGAACCCCACCGGAACATTCCGGCTCTCCTCACCCTCATCATCTTCTGTTTAATTATTATCTTTCCTACAGCCTTGCTGGGATATTTTGTCACGGACAGCCTGATAAGCCTGGCCACGGACATCAGCAAGAATGCCATTGATCTGAAAGAAATTTTTACGGAACTGGAAGAAGCCTTCAAGGCCCTTCCGTTCTTACAGAACCCCCGGATCAGCCAGGTCCTGAGCTTCGATCGCTTCGCCGACCTGATCCAGCAGACGGGCAGCTCCCTTTTGGAGAATCTGGCAGATTTTGCCGGCAGCACCGCCCGGTCCTTCCTGATGATCTTCATCTATCTGTACTGTCTGTACTTTTTCATCCGGGACGGAGAAAGCATCATGGCCGGTCTCGGCCGGTCCGTCCCCCTGGCCGAAGGGGATAAAACGGCGATCATCGAAAAGTTTCTCTCGGTAACCCGGGCGACACTGAAAAGCACCCTGGTCATCGGCCTCATCCAGGGAACCATCGGCGGCTTTCTGTTCTTCGTTCTGGGCATCAAGGCCCCCGTCCTCTGGGGTACGGCCTTTCTTATCCTGGCGGCCATTCCCGGTATGGGGCCGGTGCTGATCTGGCTGCCCGCCACCGCCATCCTTCTTATCCTGGGAACCTGGGGAAAAGCCCTGGTTATGCTTCTGGTGGGAGCGGCGGTGATTCCCCTGGCCGATTACATCCTCCGACCGAGGATTGTCGGACAGGATACCCAGCTGCATCCAGTTCTGGTATTCATCGGGGTTTTCGGCGGTGTGGTGGTTTTCGGCATCTGGGGTCTTCTCTTCGGACCCCTGGTGATGAGCCTGGCGGTGACCGTTCTGGGTATCTTCACCCGCCTCTTCCGGGGAGAACTGGATAAGATCCAGGGCTGATAACCGAAGCCCTTTTGTATTTCTCCGAGGATGTCCGAAGAATCAGAGCGCGGGATTCATTAACGCAAAGGCCACAGCACTTCCAGATCCAGATCCCACCACAGGCCCAGGGGCTGATTGGTTCCCCATCTCCACTCCCCGGCGTCGTACACCACCGGATACCCGGCGCCAAACCACAAGCGGTAGGACACCCCCCGGGGTGAACGATACCCCCAGTAGAAGCTGCCCCCCGGAGCGAGAAGAACACTGAAGAACCTTTCACCGGTTACTTCATGGGGGTACCAGATCATACCGGAGACCGGAAGTCCCAGGCCAAGGCCGTACTGAAAGGGCTTTAAGGGTCTGCTGAAGTGGATCACCGCCAGGGCTTCCTGACTGAGGATGACGGTACGGTCGGCGATGAAAAAGGGCAGCAGAAGAACACTCGGTCCCACCCCCGCCTTGAGACCCAGGGAACCGGGGAAACGATGTTCCAGGGAACACCGTAAGCCCAGGTCCCAGGACAGACTCGCCCCGAGGAAAGTCTCCCCTGTATCGGCAGGCAGCGGAGGTACGTAAAAACAAGAAAAAAGCAAAAGCATCAAGACAAGGGAAGCTCTGAAACCCGGTTTTTTACAACAGGCTGCCGAATAATGGTCAGACCTGCAGCGAAAGAAAGCAACAGCCCTCGGGTGTTTAAAAGAACTAAGACAAGGAATCCTTTTCTTTCCGTTCATAGAAGGGATTATATCACAGCCTAGGCAATCAGGCAAATTGCCGTTCCTTTAACTTCCGAGCTTGAGAGGAGAGAATTGCCTTTCTCAGCCTGATGGAGCGGGGAGTTATTTCCACCAGTTCGTCCTCTCCGAGGAACTGCACCGCCCTCTCTAAGGTCATGGGAGTTACCGGAGTCAGGGTGACGGCGTCATCTTTTCCCGCCGCCCTCATATTGGATAGTTTCTTTGTTCTGCAGGGGTTGACGTACAGATCTCCCTCACGGTTACGTTCCCCGATAATCATTCCCTCGAAAACCTTCTCCTGGGGGGTAATAAACAGCAAGCCCCGGGCTTCCAGATTGAAGAGCCCGTAAGCCACGGCGATGCCTTCCCGGTCGGAGACCAGGGACCCGGTAAAACGCCCCGGGAAATCACCCCGGTATTCCTCGTACCCGGAAAACAGGGTATTCATAATACCCGTGCCCCGGGTATCGGTGAGAAACTCGTCCCGGTAACCGATCAGGGCCCGGGAGGGCGCATTGAAATGGAGTCTGACCCTTCCGGCCTCGAGAAACTTCATATCGGAAAGACGTCCCTTACGCCGGGAAATCTTCTCCGTAACGATTCCGGTGTACCCTTCGGCGCAGTCGACAAACAGGTTTTCTATGGGTTCGAGTTTCTTACCGTTTTCGTGTCTTAAAATAACCTCCGGTCTGCCGACACAGAACTCAAAGCCTTCCCGGCGCAGGGTCTCGATGAGAATAATCATCTGAAATTCACCCCGTCCTTGAACGATAAAACCGTCACCGTCTTCAGCTTCCATTACCCGGATGGACACATTTCTCAAGGTTTCTTTCTGAAGACGTTCACCGATCCTGCTGAGCTGCACATACTTGCCTTCTTTTCCCGCGAAAGGCGAACTGCTTCGGGAAAATTTCATGGCCACCGTGGGTTCATCGACCCGTATTCTCGGAAGGGCCTGGGGATGCGCGGTAGTGCAGATGGTATCTCCTATATGAACATCGTCTATGCCGGCAAGGATGAGGATGTCACCGGCTTCCGCATGGGTGGTATCCACAACCGAAAGCCCCCCGTAGCTTCGAAGCTTGGAAACCTTAAGCGGGGTAATGGTACCGGACTCACCGATACACCCCAGGGAGTCATTGGCTTTCACCGTACCGCTGTAAATCTTGCCCACCGCCAGGCGTCCCAGATAATCCGAGTATCCCAGGTCGGAAACCAGCATGCGGAAGGGGCTTTTTACATCCACCTCTGGAGCGGGGATCTTTTCGAGAATCGTGTCGAAGAGGATCTCGAGATTTTTTCCAGGTTTATCGTGGGAGAAGGAGGCCGTCCCTGCCCTTCCGGCCGCGTACAGCAGGGGAAAATCATGGACTTCATCCCCCACACCGAGGTCGATAAGGAGATCGAACACTTCATCGGCCGTTTCCAGAGGCCGGGCATCGGAACGGTCGATCTTGTTGATAACAACTATCAGGGGCAGCCCTGCGGCCAAGGCTTTGGACAGGACAAACCTTGTCTGGGGCAGGGGTCCTTCCGCGGCATCCACCAGAAGGAGCGCTCCGTCCGCCATGGATAGAGCCCGCTCCACCTCTCCGCCGAAGTCGGCGTGACCCGGAGTGTCGATAATGTTTATCTTTACCCCTTTCCACTGGACCGAACAGTTTTTTGCCGCTATGGTGATTCCCCGCTCCCGTTCCAGGTCCATGCTGTCCATGATCCGCTCGTTCACTACCTGGCCATCCCTGAACACTCCGCTCTGCCGGAACATGGCGTCCACGAGGGTTGTCTTTCCATGGTCGACATGGGCAATGATCGCTATATTTCGTATACTTCCGCCGTTATGAGTATGCTTCATAGTTATTTCCCGATTACTACTAAAAGATGGAATGCCGGCCCCATAAACAGGACCGGTCTTACTATAGCCGGTCAAAGGACTTTATACAAGCCGGTTGCCCGGTCCTGGGTCTTTTTCAATGAACTCTTTCCACTCCCCGGCTCCCCTAGCACCTTTAACTCATGGAGAAAAGCATATATTGTATCTAGGTTATACGACATTACTTTGCAGACTGAATTATATGAGGATATAGTATGAAAAAGAGAACTCCCATCTTTCCCTTAATCCTGTTCATCGGTGTCTTGGCTTCTTCCTGTGCTGGAACACCCGGAGCGACTTCCTCCGGTTCCTTCCGATCCCCGGAAGAAATGCTTGGAGAATACACATCTCCTTCCGGCGGGACTTTTCCCGGAATCGCCGTTTCCGTTATTCGCGGAGGAGAGACCGTTTACCGGGAAGTCGCGGGTGTCCGCAGCAGGGATTCCCTTGAGCCGATAAGCGAATCCGACCCCTTTCATATCGGATCAAACACCAAAGCCATGACCGCCCTGCTCTGCGGCATCATGGTGGACCGGAACCTGTTGTCCTGGCAAACTCCCTTAAGGGAAGTCCTGGGTGACGGCTTCCCCATGAGGGAGGAATACCGGGACGTAACGGTAGAACAGCTTTTATCCCATACTTCGGGGATTCCGTCGGTGCTACCCCAGAACCCCTGGCTATCCTTTTTCCCTTACGATTCGCCCGCTGGAACACAACGGGAACGCATGGCCCGGGAAGCCTTACAGCTTCCTCCCGCTCACGTTGCCGGCTCTGAGTATCTCTATTCAAATCTTGGTTATGTGGTGGCCGGCTTCCTCTTGGAAGAACTCACCGAAAAAAGCTGGGAAACCCTGATAAAAGAAGAACTTTTTACTCCCCTGGAAATGGAGAACGCCGGGTTCGGTCCGCCCGCCAAGGGCGACGCTGAAGGGGACCCGCCATCCGCCCCCTGGGGTCATAATCCGGCTCCCGTGAACCCCGGCTTCATGTACGCTGACAACCCCCTAGCTATGGGTCCCGCCGGGACCGTGCATGCGAACCTTCAGGACCTGGAGAACTATCTATCTTTGTATTTCCATCAAGGACTTTCACCTCAAGGCGAACAAATAATCAGCCGGAAGAGTCTCCTTGAGCTGATGAAGCCCAGGCTGGAGAGTTATTCCCTGGGATGGTTGACAGGAGTCAGCGACCAGGGGAAACCCTTTTTAGTCCATGACGGATCCAACACCATGTTCTACTGCAGCTTTCTTGTGTTCCCGGAATCCAAGGATGGTATTATCATCCTGACAAACCGCGGGGACGGGAAATCAAGCCTTAGGGTAACGGAACTGCTGCTCTACTTCGCCGAAAGCTTTTTGGACGCTACAATTACCGGGGAGGAATAAACAGTATGCCCAGTTATCAGTACAAGCCCAAGGATAAACCTCAAAAACGACGAGCGAATCCCTATGATAAATTTAAAGAGAGCGATCTTATTCTTCGGGACCAGTTGGCCATTGACAGAACGATTTTAGCCAACGAGCGTACTTTCTTAGCCTATTGTCGAACAGCCCTGGCCCTCGGCCTTACGGGAACCAGCCTGTTAAAATTCCTGGAAGGAGTTCCCTTCGATATGGCCGGCTGGATCCTTATTGCCCTCGGTGTATCCGTGGCGGGTATCGGTATCCAGCGGACCATTGCCATGGCGCGAAACATCGCCACTGCCAGAAGAGATCCGATCGGTCATTCTCAAGGAGAGGGCCCGGTCTGAAGCTCTCCGAATGATTCGGAGAGCCTCTTTGCATTCCGACCTGTTAATACTGATAGGGCATCAGCAACACGGGTTTCCAGTTGCCGAAATCCCTCAAGACCTGCAGATCCTCGGTAAACCCGACAATACTGTCCGGCAGGCCGGCTTTTACCAGACCGGTTACATAAAAGGACATCATTTCTCCAGGATTAAAGGTAAAGCCGTCGTACTGCTTTACATCGATGTCTCCGGTGATCCCCGCCAGTTCCTTCGCTTTGGCCAGAGCGTCATCCAGCGACCCGATTTCGTCGATCAGACCGTTTTCCACAGCCTGACTTCCCGTCCAGATACGCCCTTTCCCCAGCTCATCAACAACTTCCCGGTCCATTCCCCTGCCCCGGGCAACGGTATCCACAAAAATGTCATAGACGTGGCTGATATAGCGCCGAAAAAGGACGTCCTCCTCTTCCGTTATATCCCGAGTGATGTTTCCCAAGTCTGCCTTATCCCGGGTAAAAAGAGATACTGTTTCCACATCGATTTTTTCCAACAAGCCTTGAATGTTGAAATTGAAGCCCGCAACCCCGATAGAACCGGTCAGGGTATCCGGATGGGCGAAGATGTAATCGGAGGTACAGGAAATATAGTATCCCCCGGATCCGGCCACCGCTCCCATGGAGACAACCACCGGAAGATTGTACGGTTCGCTGCGGCAGAGGTCGATTTCCCGGGCGATTATATCCGAAGCGAGAGCCGAGCCTCCGGGGGAATCGACCCGGAGAACAATGGCTTTGGTTCGGGAATTCTTCCGAGCATCCCTCAAGGCCGCCACCAGGGTGTCGGACCCGATACTGCTGCCCGGCATGGCTGTGCCCGGATAGATCGGTCCTGTGGCATAGATAATCGCTATTTCAGAGGCATAGGGATCTGCCCAGCTCTGTCTGACCTTTTCAGGAGGAAATGTTACCGATATTTCCGCAGTAGCGTCCTCATCAGTAATCAAACCGTCCAATTCTGCTTCATAAATCAGTCCGTCCACCAGCCCCGCCTCCAGAGCGTCCGAAGCCACCAGGTACGGCCCGTGATTGAACAGATCTTCCGGAGTAGCCGAAAGACGGCCTTCCCGGCCCGTAAAAATGCGTTTTTCATTTTCTTCCTGCAGTCCCTGAAATAAAGACAGGAGAACCTCTCTTTCGGCTTCCGTCATGGTGGACTTGGTATATCTGTTATTAGCCGTTTTGTATTCATGGCTCTGGAAGTCCACGGTTTCAATCCCCAGCCGTCTGAACAGCTCGTTATAATAAAAATTGATCGACCCGACTCCCGTCAAGGCAACCATGCCCAGGGGATTCAGGTAGATCTTGTCGGCCACGGCAGCGGCCAAGGTATAATTGGCCGTATCCACATCTTCATAATAGAAAATGATCCTCTTGCCCGAGGCTTTGAAAGCCTTCAAGGCGTTTTCCAGTTCGTGAAAGTTGGTTCTGGAAGCCTGGAAAAGAGTGTTTCGGAATACCAGGCCTTGAATCGAGGAGTCTTCAGTCAATCCTTCAATTTCATCGATAACACTCCAAACGGATCTTTCTATGGAAGGGAAAGCCGGGAATGGCAGGTCGGCGAGTCCGGGATGCTCCGATAGAAGGGCCCCCGGGTTGTAATCCACATACTCCCGGGACTTTTTCACCAAGAGAGAAGAATACTCCTTAGGATGAACCTGTATAAAATAGGCAGCCTCGGTGGGGTTGAAACTACTGTCCAGACCGGAATCAGCCAGGAGCCGCATATTCCTGTAGGAAAGAGAAACTCCCAGGCGGAAGACCTGAGACTGCAGATTCCAGGAACCCTGGAGAGAAACGCCTTCCAGGGGCTCGGCTCGCAGGTAGAGGGAAGGTAAATCCACCCCATCCTGCCGGAAAGGCATTTCCACCGCCAGTTCAAGCCGATGGCTGTGCTGTTTTAAAAACCCCAGGGGCCTCACTCCCAAGCCGACCCGGGCGCCCCAAGACTCATCCGGATAGCTCACCCGGTATACCGCCGCCAGGCTGAGGGGCTCTATCGGCCGGCAAAGCAGCCCGATGCCGTATCGATAATCCTCCAACTCTTTCCCGGTCCAACTGAAATTACCCCCCAGATAGATATTCTGATAAGGAGAAAAAGAGAGGGCCGCCGTGTTGAAAAGGACTCCCTCTTCCTTTCCCAGAATCCAGCCGAAAGGTGAACCGCCGGCGAGAAAATATAAGTTGTCGGAGAAATCTCCCGTACCGTCAAAAAGATTTCCCGGGTTCTGGTAAAACCCGAAACCTTCGGCCGCGCCGTAGGACAGCGCCGCGGGGTTAACGGAGACAGCCCTGAGGTCATCCGTCAGGGTAATGGGATACTCTTCCGGATTGAAGGGGTCCGCCATCATAGGAAGAGCACAGCAAAGCACCATCAAAAAGAAAACAACGCTTTTCATATATCCACCTCACGTCATTTCAGTATACGTGAAGTGTGCCCGGTTTGTCAGTACAAAGGGTCTCAGAGAATGAACCGATATCCCCGGCCGCGGACAGTCTGCAGGTGCTTCGGCAACTCGGCTTCACCCAAGTGTTTCCGCAGTCTGGCCACGTGAACATCCACCGTCCTGGTGGTGGTTTCGCTTTCATATCCCCAGACTTCATCGAGAATTCTGTCCCGGGACAACACCGTGTCGGGATGGGTTACCAGGTATTCCAGTAAGCGGTATTCCTGGGAATGGAGGTTCACCGGCTCCTGTTCCAGGAACAAGGTGCCCTTTTCCCGGTCCAGGCGAAAGGAACCGAAGGCAACCGGCGACAGGGCGGTTAAGTCGCCTCCCCTGCCACCGGACCGGCGAAGCAGGGCTTCCATTCTCGCCAGGAGAACAGCCATATCGAAGGGCTTTGCCAGGTAATCATCCGCTCCCTGCCGAAGCCCCATGACGGTGTCCAGACTGGTGTCCCTGGCTGTGAGCATAAGAACCGGCGTATTGATGCCGGCATCCCGCAGATTCTTACACACGGCAAAACCGTCTCTGCCGGGGAGCATCAGATCCAGCAGAATGATATCGAAACCGCCGCTCATAGCTGTTTCCTCCCCTCGGATACCGTCGGCGACGGAGGACACGGCATACCCCTCGGCGGTAAGGCGGTCTTCCAAGGTCATTCTGACCCCCGCCTCGTCATCAATAATCAGTACCCGGGGCATGAGCCTCCTCCTTCCCCACCGGGCGGTACGGCAAGGTTAAGATAAACCGGCACCCGGCCTTTTTTGTCCCGTCGATTCGTTCATAGGGGCTTTCCAAGGTAAGATCGCCCCCGTGGAGCCGGGCTTTTCTGCTGGCAATAAACAAACCGAGACCGCTCCCCCTTTCCTGTTTCTCCCGGCTAACCCGGTCACGGTAAAAGGGTTCAAACACATGTTTCTGTTCCGCCGGATCGACACCCCTGCCGTCATCTTCCACCATGAACACCAGGGTCTTCGGTGACGTGAGCCGGGCTGAAATCCGAATATTCCCCGGTGCGTCCGAATAGGCGTGATGAACGGCATTGAGCACCAGGTTTTCAAGCATCAGGCGCAGGGCTTCAGGGTCGGCCATGCAGGATGCCGGCAGGCCGCCGGTATCCCAGGTTAGGGAAATGCTCTTTTTAGAGATTGCCTCTTCCAGGACTTTTTTCAGGCGTTCAAAAAACTCATCGAACCTCACCGGTACCACGGGCTTCATTTTTTCACTGTTTCCTTCCATGCCGGAGAAAATAAGCATTTCTTCGATCATAGCCGACAGCCTGCCGGTCTGCTCCCGAATGAGGGGTCCGTAGGCGGCAATCCGCTGGGCCGGGATTTTCTCGTTGGAAAGATTTTCCGCCGCGGAATGAATAACCGTCAAGGGGGTGCGGAGCTCATGGGAGACCGTGGCGACGAATTCCCGCTCCCTTTCCCGAAGGGACCGGATTCTGTTCACCTGGTACAGCAATAGAAGAAAGGCAGCCCCCATGCCGGCTAAGAGAATAATACTGCCCAGCCAGGTGAGGGCCAGATTGCGTTCCACGTTCAGGGAGAATTGGGCTTCAGGCAGCCCCACCTGGACATAGAGGGTATCCTGCCGGGAAGCCGAGCGAAACCCCGGCAGAATCGGCGGGCGGTTTTCACCGGGGGGTTGGTCAGGTGCTCCCCGCCAATCGATGAAGGGACTTATGGGAATGACCGGGGGATTCAGTTCCAGGGAAGACCGACCGAACATAGCCGGCAAGAGGCGGAAGCGGTAATCTTCCAGACCGAATCCTCCCCGAAGATCCGGTCGACTTTCTTCTCCTGCAACTTCAAACCAGCGCAGTTCATATTCCGGCAGAGCCTCGGTAATAGAGGGTTTCAGATATGCCTCAGTGAAACCTTCAAGATCCAGCAGCAGCACCGCCAAAAGACCTGTGCCTCCGGGCAACCGAAAGATAAGGGAAAGCCGCCGGCTGCCCATATTGTATACCAGAAAATCTTCTTCCATACCCCAACCCGGGAAATCCGCCGGAGGCTTCTCCGCTGACGGCAGGGACTCTCCTGCCACGGAGACCCAGGTATCACCGGAATAATAGCCCGCGCCTGCAATCAGGAAGGGAACAGAACCCTCGGGTCCGTATTGCCGGTACAGGTCATTAAGCCGTAAGGTA
The DNA here is from genome assembly GCA_016932135.1 of Spirochaetales bacterium. GTDB lineage: Bacteria > Spirochaetota > Spirochaetia > JAFGDJ01 > JAFGDJ01 > JAFGDJ01. Next base: position 14,694 of record JAFGDJ010000137.1, read on the forward strand.
AGGTTTTCGGGAGGCAGGTCCGTCAAACCCTGCAGTTCTCGAAGCAGTGTGCCGTACCGCTCATATTCTCTGTACGCCGCCCGGAAAACCGTTGAAACAATGGACTTGTGTACCCGATCCAGCTCCGAGGCGGCGCTGGAGGAAAACCAGCGGTACTGCAGCACACCCACAACCGTAAGGGCAGCGGCGAAGAGAACAGCTGCCAGCTTCAATTTGATTTTCATACCTCTATCCTAACGTTTTCCCCCTGCAAGCACCAGTTTTCGAGGCTCTTACGGCCCCTTATTTTACATAGTTTACAACCCTTTTACCTCCCCTTCACCTTCGCCGGAGAAAAAATGGCTACCTTTGGGCCATGGAGGTACTCATGGAGGCTGAACGGAAAATTATTCATGTAGACACTGTCGGGCCGCGAACATCGAAGAAAAAACAAAGACGCATCCTTATCCTGGCCGCCGGGTTTGTGTTGGCCGTGGCGGCGGTCTTTTTTATCTTTTTACATTCCGGCAAGGCTGATAGTGTATCGATCAAAGATTACACTGTCACAACGGTGCGCCGGGGCACCCTGGTTACAACCACCGAAGCCGGAGGCACCGTCGTACTGCCCCGCACCCTGACCATCACCAGCGGACAGGAAGGGTATACCGAGGAATTGCTGGTATCCGAGGGGGACAGAGTAACCCAGGATAGCGTGTTGGCGGTGCTTCATGTGCCGGACCTGGAGGATCAACGGGACAGCCTGGCCATTAAGCTCGAACAGGCCGAACTGGAGCTCGAAAATCTCATCATCGATTATGCCTATGGAAAGAAAAACCTGGAACGCAGTCTGTCGAGGCTGGAAGATGATATTACCGAAGCTGAAGAAGATGCGGCATCGCTGCGGGAACTGGCCGAGCTGAAGAGTTCCCGGCAGACCGACTATGAGAACGCTCTGGAGAAAGTCGAAACCTTAAGGGAACAACATGAAGACACGGTGACATCCCTGGAGGAAATGAAGGCTAAGGAAGCTCTCGCTCTGGAAAAACAAAGGGTCAGTATCCGGCAATTAGAGGTTGACCTGGACAACATTATCGAAGATATCGAAGAAGCGCGGATCAAGAGTCCTATTCCCGGTGAGATCCTCAGCATAAACGAAAACCTGGAGATTCCGGGCAGCCTGATTCAAGTAACGGAAGCCTTGTTTGTTGTTTCCGACCGCTCGGAGGTATATATCGATTTCGATGTCTATGAACAATACGCCTCGCTCCTCACGATAGGGGGAACCATGACTGTTACCGTCGGCACCAACACCATGGATGCGGAAATCGTAAAAATCGGAAAAATCGCCACCCTGGACAGTGACGGCCTTTCCGCCACCGTGGAAGTACGGGCCCGACCTTTAACGAACATCGAACTGACCCCCGGCGCTTCGGCCGTATCAAGCATCGTTATCGGTAAAAATGAAAATACCCTGCTTCTTCCCCGGGGGCCTTACCTGACCACGGGAAACCGGGAATATGTATACAAAATAGACGGAACCAAGGCCTATAAAACCCCCGTCACTTACGGATCCATCGAGGGATCTGAAGTGGAGATTCTGGACGGCCTTTCCGCCGGAGATGAGGTCATTACCAGCGGTTATCAGAATTTCTTAGATTACGACATGATCGATCTGAAATAGGAGGCATCACATGATCACCCTTTCCACTATTGGAAAACAGTACGACCTGGGAACTGTAAAAATCGACGCTCTTAAAAATCTTTCCCTTACCATCGATAGGGGAGAATACATCGCCGTCATGGGACCTTCCGGTTCCGGAAAGTCGACCCTTCTCCACATCCTCGGTATTCTCGACACCGCTTCTTCGGGCCGGTACCTCCTGGAGGATTACGACATTACCAACCTTCCCGACCGGGAGCAGGCTCGGATACGGAACAAGCACTTCGGTTTTATCTTCCAGAGCTTCAATCTGTTTCCCGAACTCAGCGCTCTGGAAAACGTCATGCTGCCCATGTCCTACGCAGGAATAGCCTATTCAAAAAGAAAGGACCGGGCTGCGGCCTTACTGGAAGATGTGGGTTTACAGCACCGGATGCACCACCTGCCCACCATGATGAGCGGCGGAGAACAGCAGCGGGTAGCCATTGCCAGAGCCCTCTCCAACGACCCGGATCTCATCCTGGCCGATGAGCCTACGGGCAACCTCCCCTCGGATAAGGGTGAAGAAATTCTGACCCTGCTCGAAAGCCTGAACCAACGGGGTGTAACTATCGTCATGGTGACCCATAATGACGCCCAGGCGGAGCGAGCCCGCCGGACAATCCACCTGAAAGACGGCAGCCTGCTGGAACAGGACAGCCTCCAGGGGGGACAGAGCAACCTACAGGCGTCCGGGGAGGCGATCCATGTTTAACGAGAGCGGGAAAATAATGCTTCGCCGGTCCGTCGGCCGCCTGCTTGAGACCGGGTTGCTGGTGCTGGCGGTAGCCCTGGGTGTGGGCGCGGCGGCGGCGGGAATTTCCCTTTTGGCGGGTATCCGGAACTACTCTAACGACCTGCTCTCCTCGCCGGAATACCGGGAAATCGTCGTCAGCACCCACGGTAATTCCGAGGACATGGAAGATCCGGTTTCGCAAAAGCCGGTACGGGAAACCACTGTGTTGACCAGTGAAGATCTGGCGGCCGCCAGGGTCGTCCCTGAAATCTCTTACGCCTATATTGCCAACCGCCGGATGCTTCACTTCATCAATGAAGCTTCGGTAGCCCGGGAGGAGGAGATGCGACAAAATATGCCCGCGCCGCCGGAAGGTGAAGGCGGAGAACCGGGGGAGACCGATCCTTTCAGACCCTTAATGTACGGTTCCGAGGACCTGGCGGAGGCTTCGACCGATGAGACTATCCTCATTGTGGAGCTGGAAGAAGCCCGCGGGTATGCCGTTTCTTCAGATTTTTTCACAGCCCTGGGATTACAGGCAAAGGCCGGCAGTTTATTTACCGAGGAGGATTATAAAAACCCCACCAACGATATACTCCTCGGCGCCGATCTGGCGGAGATGATTACTCCCGAGGGAAAAAACTGTGAAGACCTGATCGGAAAGAAACTCCTTGCCCGGGACGGGTATTTTACCGTCACGGGGATTATCGATACGGATAACACATCCTACGGCGATTCCTTCTTCAGCCCCTACAGGGATGGGTCTTTCGGCGGTTTCAGGATGCCCGGAATGGATACGGCTCTGCGTTTTTCCGTGGACGACCCGAAGCAGTTGGAAGAAACGGCGTTCCTGCTGTCCGACTGGTTTACCTCCCTCTATGGAGAAGGTCAAATAACGGTATCCAATCCCCGGGCGGAAGCGGAGCAGCTGGTGGCCAGGAACACGGGCATTGGGGTATTGATCCTCTTTCTCAGTCTTACCGGGCTTTTTATCGCCGCGGTGAATGTCTCCAATATGCTGATGAGCAGAGCTCTGCGGATGAAAAAGCATGTGGGTATCCTCATGGCCTTAGGTGCTTCCCGTAAAAAGATTATGGTTCTTTTCTCCGGTGAAGCTGCCTTGATAACCGGAGCGGGATCGTTGCTGGGGGCCTTGTTGGCTATTCCCCTGAGCCGGACCATGCAGGGAGCTCTTGATGTAGCCGGGGTTTCGTTGCTCTACATCCTTCCCGGTGTTCTCGCCGCGGCGGGGTTAACCATGCTGTTCAGCCTGCTTCCCATCAGGAGACATACCGGTACGGCCCCCGCCGAGGCCATGCATTCGGCGTAATATCAACGAGGTTAGGGACATTATGAAGAAATTTATCAGATTGTTCATACGACATTGGGCCAAGACACCCTTTAAAGTCAGCATGACGATTTTAGCTGTGGCTTTAGGGACGGGTATTCTCATCCTTTCCTTCAGCGCTGCCTCCATTCTGAAAAAACAGGTAGCCTCAAGGCTAGAACAAGGCGGGGTGATCCTCTATACCGCCAACGGCCAGTGGAACGCCGACGGGTCGGTGGACCAGGAACACCCCCCCCAGTGGGATTTTGACGCCCTGGACCTGGTAGTAACGGAAATCGACGCGGTTACCGCTTCCGTACCGGTGCTGATGGTCCCCTTCGATCAGATCACTACGGAGGCCAGATCATATAACCTCCGCTCGGCAGTGGGAACCGGGCCGGAATATTTCGACATCTTCTCCCTGGATATCCTCTCCGGCTCGGCCATGACCGAAGAAGACATTGCCACGGGAACCCGACGGATCTGGATAAGCCGGAAAACCGCGGAAATTTTATACGGTTCAGCGGAAGCGGCCCTGGGAAAATGGATCAGCCCCCCGGGAGATATCATCCGACGGGGCCCGGGGCAGAGAGAGCAGAATCAGATACTTCAATATTCCGTTGCCGGTGTGTATGAGGACCCGACCGACATTGCCCGCCGTTCCTATGGCATCGCTGATGTAATATTTCCTTACACATCCCTTATTCCCGGGGGAAGCAATGCGGAGGTTATGAAAAATTTTATATCCGGGCTTTTTGTACTGAAAAGCGAAGGCCTTTCGGCCGAGAGGACGGCGGCTTCAGTCCGGCAGGTTATGGCTGAAAACTACGGTGACGATGTGAACACCCTGGTATGGGAAGGGTCTCCCCGCGGAACCTCCGAGTATATGGAAGAACTCCGCCAGGCGGTGGATCTCTTCTCCGTTTCGGTGAATCTTCTGGGAGTGGTGCTTCTCCTCACCAGCTCGCTGGGTATTTTCAGCATTATGGTGGTGGAATCCCTTTCCCGCCGCCGGGATATTGCCCTGGAACGGGCGCTGGGGGCTTCCCGACGCTTGGTCGTACGGGAATTCTGGTCCTGGTCCGCAGCTTTGAGTCTCCTGGGAGCCCTCATCGGCGCGCTGATAGCCTTACTCCTGGCAAAACCGGTGTTAGGAACCTTATCGCCTCTAGCCGGCGAGGTTGCCGTTACCTTCCGTGAAGCGGCCGGCGTTACTCCCGGAGCTTTGCTGACCGGCATTCTTCTTGCCCTGGGGTGCGGCGGTATCCTCGGCCTGCTGCCGGCTTTCTCGGCTCTGAAGGGTAACATCTCCGACACCTTACGGGAGGCATGAGATGCGAAAAGCTTTTTTAGTACTTTTGTTGTTTTTAACCGCGGCGGTATTCCAAGTCACCGCCGAAGAAACCCTCGAAGGCATCGACGCGGTCCGATCCTACGCCCTGGAACATAACCTCACCTATCGTACGGCAGTGTGGGAGGCCTTGAAAGCCCGCAACAATATTGAAGGAATCTTCACGCTTGATAAGAGCTCCCTTTCCTTAAGCGGAAACTGGAACGATATCGCGGCAAATCCCCTTCCGGAACTTGAAGCGGGAGTGTCACTCCCTATCCTGGAACAGGTGGCCTTCAACGCTTCCCTGGATAGCGACCTGAAGGGTCGTTTAGGGATCGTGCTGACCCCCCTGGCCCATTCATCCTCCGACGAACAGGCGGAACTGGCCTATCAGAAGGCCCTGGCCCTGGCCGATGAAACCGCTTTATCGGTGGAAAACGACACCCTGGCAGCCCTCCTCCGCTGGTCGGCGACGGAACGAAAAACATCCGTCCAGGAAAAGGTGACGGCCCTGAGAGAACAGCTCTACCAGGATGATAAAACCCGGTACGCAGCGGGCGAAGCCACTCTGGATGAGGTGCGAAGCTCCTTGAAAGCATGGTCGGAAGCCCGGGTACAGCTCACCACCCTGCAGAATCAATTACAGCAGACTGTTACAAACCTCTATGCCTTGCTGCATACCGAGCCTGCCGAGGTATCAGTTACCCAAGTGGAAACCGAAGAGCTTCTTTCATCGCTGCAGGTGCTCCTGGAAGAGACAGTTTCATCCTCGGGGAATCCATCTTCAACCTGGCAGGTAACATCAACGAAGATTGAAGCCCGAAAGCTGCAATTGGAGCTCCAGGATATATGGCTCTTCGATCCCGATCTAAAGGTCAACGCCGGTCTGGATATTGATCTTCATACTCCAGGAATTTCCTCCGTCGGTGGTTCAGTTACTCTGTCGGTGGGGCTGCAGGATTTCAGGAGTGAAGAAAAGGAAGAACTCACCAGGGACATTGGCCTGGCGGAAGAGCAAATAGCCCTGGCGGTAGCGGAAAGCAACCTGGCCTATAAGCAAGCCATGGGATCCTTGGAGAACGCGAACCTGGCCAGGCAAATCGTCGAACTTGAACTGGAAGAAACACGGGAATTGGCGGATGAATCGGCTTTTTTATACGACCGCGGCGAGATTTCAGCAGCCGAACTTGAAGAAGCCCGGCTGCTCCTTCTTCAGGCGGATAATGACTACTTTTCCGCATTGGCTGATCAATTCATCGCCCTGCTGGAACTGAGGCGGTATATGGACTAGGAAATCTCTTTATATAACAGCTACAGTATATTTAAAAAAGGAAGTTTTTTACTATGATAAGCAAAGAAACCCTTGCGTAAACTTGCCAGTTGTGACAAGAATATCTACAGTAAAGCAAATTTACACAAAACAAAGGAGTGAGTATGAAAAAGCGTGTTACCGTTATTATGATTATTGCGCTTCTGGCAACCCTCTTTTTTGCCGGTTGTGCGGAAAAAGAAGCGGAAGTAATCAAGATCGGTGTCGGCGGCGCTCATAGCGGCGACCTGGCATCCTATGGTCTTCCTTCAGTGAACGCGGCAAAACTCGTCGTGGAGGAATGGAACGCTAAAGGCGGTGTCATGGGCAAACAGATTGAATTGGTTGTCGAAGACGATCAGTGTAAACCCGAAGTAGCCACCAATACCGCCAGCAAGCTGGTGGATGAAGGTGTGGTGGCCGTACAGGGGCACATCTGCAGCGGCGCGACAAAATCAGCTCTGTCCATCTATGAAGAGTCGAGCATTCCTATTGTTTCACCTTCCGCCACCAACGTGGACCTGGTGAAGTCCCCCAACTTCTTCCGGACTATAGCCTCCGACGATGCCCAGTCTCAGATGATTGTTGACTTCTGCCTCGACACCCTGGGGGTTACCAAATTTGCCGTTCTGCACGATAAGGGTGACTACGGTAAGGGTCTGGCGGAATTCGCCGTAGAATTCCTTAAAAAAGACAGCCGAGCTGAAATCCTTCTTTTCGAGGGAATTACCGTCGGCGCGGTGGATTATTCCGCCGTGTTAAACAAGATCAAGGAATCCGGCGCTGAAGTCATCATCTATGGTGGATACCATCCCGAAGCTTCAAAACTGGTCGGCCAGATGAAAAAAATGAAAATGGACATCTACTTCATTTCCGATGACGGCGTGAAGGATGATACCTTCATCAAAGTTGCCGGTGAATATGCCGAAGGCGTATACGCCACCGGTCCGATCGATACCTCGAGCAATCCTCTCTACATCAAGGCAACCAAGGATCATCAGGAAAAATTCGGTGAAGATCCCGGCGCGTTCTTCTACAATGCCTACGCGGCTACCCAGGCTATTCTCAACGCCATCGACAAGGCAGGAGCCACCGATTTCGACTCCATCACCAAGGCCTTGAGAACCTATTATGTGGAAACCCCTCTCGGACGAATTAAATTCGACGAAAAGGGTGATGCCGAAGGTGTCGGATTCGCCGTGTACCAAGTACAGAACGGCGTGTATGTTTCTGTAAAATAAGATGATTTGAACGGCTTCCCCTTAACCGGGGAGGCCGTTCATCTTTTCCATCATGGATAACACATATGGATCTTGATTATTTCTTCCAGCTGTTTTTAGGCGGGATGACTCGAGGCAGTATCTACGCCCTCATTGCTCTCGGGTACACCATGGTGTACGGGATTATTAAACTGATCAATTTCGCCCACGGCGAAATCTACATGATCGGCGCTTTCACCGCCCTTATCATCGTCGGCGCTCTGGGAATGACAGGGCTAAACCCGGTATTGATTTTTCTCATCGCCGGGGTTATCGCTGTGCTGACCTCCGCAGGCTACGGGGTTACCATCGAGAGGATCGCCTACAAACCGCTGCGCAATGCACCGCGCCTTTCGGCGCTCATCAGCGCTATTGGCATGTCTTTATTCCTGCAGAACTATGTTTTGCTTGCCCAGACATCCAATTTTCTTCCTTTCCCCACATTGATTCCCGAGTTTAAATTCCTGGCGAATGCGGGGGGGATTATATCATCCACCCAGATCATTATCCTGGCTACCACCGCGTTGGTTATGGTAGTCCTGACTCTCTTGATAAAATTTACCAGGATCGGGAAAGCCATGCGAGCCACCTCGCAGGATCGGCAGATGGCTCAGTTGGTAGGCATCGGCATTAACAAGGTTATCGCCTTCACCTTCGTTATCGGATCCTTTACCGCCGCCTTGGGGGGAGTTCTCATTTGCTCCCATATCGGCCAGATAAATTTTTATATCGGCTTTATAGCCGGTATCAAGGCTTTTGTCGCCGCGGTGCTGGGAGGAATCGGAAGCATTCCCGGGGCTGTCCTGGGCAGTTTCGTTCTGGGGCTTACTGAGAGTTTCGGTACGGGTTACATCTCCAGTGATTACGAGGATGTATTCGCGTTCCTCTTTCTCGTTCTGATCCTGACGATCCGTCCTTCCGGAATTCTCGGCAGGGAAAAGAAGGCGAAAGTATGAGTTTCAGGGGAATAGCATGGTAACGTTAAAACAGATACGAAATTCAGTTCTTATCGCCCTCTGGATGATGATCCTCACCTTTCCCATCATGGTGATTAAAGTAAATACCATCGAAAACATCGTTATCTGGCGTTGGATGAACCTCCTGTATATTGGAGTGGGAACGGTCATTCTATCTATCTTTTGGTTTTTTCTCATAAACCGGAGGAAACTCGAACCGGAGGAAAGAAAGAGAAGCTTCGCCCTGAAAGGAAAAATCGAAACCTTGAAAGGGGTCCTGGCAAAGCCGGTGGTTCAGAAGCCGCTGTATGCCGCTCTTCTGGTGATAATCATCATCTTCCCCTTTGTATCGTCCCTGTATCAAACGGGAATCATGATTACCGCTTTGATGTACGTCATCCTTGGCCTGGGGTTGAATATCGTTGTGGGTTTAGGGGGGCTTCTCCACCTGGGATACGCGGCTTTTTACGCCGTGGGGGCCTATACCTATGCCCTGCTGCACCGGTATCTGGGCCTGAGCTTCTGGGTCTGCCTTCCCATCGGCGCGCTCTCCGCCATGCTGCTGGGTATTCTGGTGGGCCTGCCTGTCTTACGACTCCGGGGGGATTATTTGGCCATCGTTACCTTGGCCTTCGGCGAGATTGTCCGGATTCTTCTGGAGAACTTGAGCCAATACACCGGCGGTCCGGCAGGAATTTCAGGGATTCCCCGGCCCAGCTTTTTCGGAATTAAAATGAGCTTGAGCACGGCCATGAATTACACTTACTTCCTCACCTTTGCCCTGGTATTGTTTACCATCTTCGTAGTCCGCCGGCTGGAACACTCCCGCTTAGGCAGATCCTGGGTGGCCATGAGGGAGGATGAAGTAGCCAGTGAAGCCATGGGAATCGACATCACCCGGGCAAAACTCAGTTCCTTCGCCCTGGGAGCCCTGTGGGCCGGCCTGGCAGGGGTTTTTTTCTCCGCCAAGACCACCTTCGTTAACCCGGCAAGCTTTACTCTTTGGGAATCGGTGATTATTCTTTGCGTGGTGGTGTTAGGCGGGATCGGTTCCATCAAAGGGGTTGTCCTGGGAGCCATCGTTATCATCCTGCTACCGGAATACCTGCGGGCTTTTTCACAATACCGGATGCTCTTTTTTGGATTGATCCTGGTTATGATGATGATTTTCCGCCCCGGAGGGTTTATACCGGCAAAAAGGAGAGTATATACCTTCGACAAGGCGCAATTAGAGGAGTCGGACTGATATGGCTGCCATACTTGATGCATCCCAGGTAACCATGGATTTTGGAGGCCTTCGGGCGGTGAACAACGCCGATGTTCACATCGATCAGGGGGAAATCGTCGCCCTTATCGGACCCAACGGCGCCGGGAAAACGACCTTCTTCAATGTCATTACCGGGGTATACAAACCCACCACCGGAGATGTTCGAATCACAGCCCCGGGAAAGGAAACGGAAAGCATAACCGGGTTAAAACCTAACAAGATTACCGAGAAAGGTCTTGCCCGGACCTTTCAGAATATCCGGCTTTTCCAGAACATGACGGTCCTGGAAAATGTGATGATCGGCCGTCACTGCCGCATGAAAGCCGGCATTGCCGGAGCAGTTTTCCGGGACAGAAAAACCCGGGAAGAAGAGGAACAGGTCGTAGCGGACAGTTACGCTATTCTTAAAAAGATCGGACTGGAAACCTTTGTCAACGAACTGGCCAAAAACCTTCCCTACGGCGCTCAGCGAAGGCTGGAAATCGCCCGGGCTATGGCGACGGAGCCCTTTCTTCTGCTCCTGGATGAACCTGCAGCGGGGATGAACCCCCACGAAACCAGGGAACTGGATGAAATGATTCTTAAGATTCGAGCCACCGAAAAGATCTCCATCCTGCTGATCGAACACGATATGAGCCTGGTAATGAGTATTTCAGACCGCATCTATGTCATGGATTACGGCCTGCTTATCGCCGAAGGCCAACCGAAAGAAGTCCGGGCGAATCCGGCGGTCATCAAGGCGTATCTGGGAGAGGAATTCAATGCTTAAGCTGGAAGACGTTGTTACCTGTTACGGGAATATCAAAGCCCTGAAAGGGATTTCAATTACCATACAGCCCGGAGAGATTATCACGGTGATCGGAGCCAATGGTGCCGGGAAATCCACCACCTTGATGACCATCTGTGGTATTATTCCGCCTCGGCAAGGGAAAATAATCTATGAAGGCCAGGACATCACCAATGCGGAACCCGATAAAATTGTCGGCATGGGGATATCTCAGGTTCCCGAAGGCCGCCGAATCTTCCCCTTCCTCACCGTGCAGGAAAACCTGGATATGGGGGCCTATCTTCGCCGGGACACAGACGGAATCAAAAGGGACAGAGACTACATTTACGAACTCTTTCCCATTCTGGCTGAACGGAGAAACCAGGCCGGCGGTACCTTAAGCGGCGGTGAACAGCAGATGCTGGCCATTTCCCGGGCGTTAATGGCTAAACCGAAGCTTTTACTGATGGACGAGCCTTCCTTGGGACTGGCTCCCATCATTGTGCAGCAGATCTTCAGCATTATTACCAAGATCAATCAGGAAAACGGTACCACGATTCTTTTGGTTGAGCAAAACGCCAACATGGCTCTGAAGGTAGCCCACCGGGGTTATGTCATGGAAACCGGCCGCATAACCATGGAAGACACGGCGAAAGGGCTCGTTTCAAATCCTGAAGTAAAGGACGCTTATCTAGGGGTGTGAAAACCCTTGCTTTCTCGACGCTCATTTTTCTTTTTGTCCTCTTTTTTTCCGGTTGTAGTGGGGACAGAGTAACCCTGGAATACTATTATTCTTCCCACTGCCCTTCCTGTGATAAGGTATTGCCGGTTCTTCGCGTTTTGTCACGGCAGTGGTGCTACCGGGTAAAAACAATAAATGTACTGACTGATCGGGAATTGGATCATTTTCTTTCGCGTTTAAACCAGGCTGCTTTAAGTGATCACCCCGGCAGGCTGCCGATGCTTTTTATGGATGATGAAGTGTATACGGGGACAGAGGAGATCCTATCGGTGCTACAAACCTTGGAGAATTGACAATCTTGTGGGGACAGAGGAAACCTTTCTTGCCCTTCTATAGTCGTTTTACTATATTTAATAATGATAAAGAAAGGAGCAATGAATGAGTAATTTATTTTCTCCGTTAACAATGAAAGATCTAACTCTGCGCAACCGAATAGTCATGTCTCCTATGTGCATGTACAGTGCAGATAAGGATGGATTTTCTTCTGACTGGCACAGTCTTCATTATGCGACTCGGGCTATGGGCGGCGTCGGCCTCATTCTTCAAGAAGCCACCGCCGTTGAAGGACGAGGGCGTATTACCGATGGTGATTTAGGTATCTGGGACGACCGGCATGTGGCAGGGTTTAAGAAGATTGTTCAGCAGGTACATCGCTTCGGTGCAAAGATTGGCATTCAACTGGCCCATGCCGGTCGTAAATGCATGATTCCCTCGGAGGATATCATCTCACCTTCCCCGGTTTGTTACGATGCCAATGACCCACGGTACAGGATACCACGGGAGATGAACGATCAGGATATAGAAACTGTGATACGGGCCTTCCAGGACTCTGCTTCCAGGGCTGTTGAGACCGGGTACGATCTCGTGCAGATTCACGCAGCCCATGGGTACCTTTTAAATGAATTCCTCACTCCCCTGGTGAATAAACGGACCGATAAGTATGGGGGTAGAACCGGGGGGACAGAGCTGCTGCGAGAGGTCATACACGCGGTCAGAAAGGTATGGCCGGAGCATAAGCCACTGGAAGTGAGAGTTTCTGCCCGGGACTATGAAGCCGATGGAAATGAGCCTGAAGATCTGGCAAAGGTCTTAAACGCCGTCAAGGCTGAGGGCGTGGACAGCGTGAATGTCAGCTCCGGCAATGTGGTACCGGTACCTTCAGATGCCTACAATTCATACCAGATACCCTTCGCTGAGATCATTCGGATAGAGACTGGTCTTATCGTGACAGGTGGAGGAATGGTTACCGATGCGACCCAGGCCGACGGCATTATCCGCTCCGGCAGAGCCGATATGGTCTTTTTAGGGAGAGAACTTCTCAGGTCCCCCTACTGGCCACTGGCCGCCTCAAAATCACTGGGAGCAGAGCTGGATTACTGGCCGGAGCAGTACAAACGGGCGAAGTAATAAATATAATAAATGTTACTTTCAATAGATCTTATTACAACGCACGATTTATTAAGCCCCTTAGGAATAGTAATATAGCGAATAACATTCTTCCCTAATCAATCATGATATATTTCCACACCAACCTTAAGAACCAATTGGGTGGCCTCTCCAGAATATCCAGGATACCTTTTTGAAGAAAAGCAATGCCATTATAGTTATATTCTGTTGGATTATCGACAATACACGCTTTTACTGGGTTCATTGTGACATAAATAAAAGTATATAGATATTGTTTGAAGTTATGAATAATAACACTCTGGAATCGCTCTGCAAAGACATGACCGAAATATCCAAAAGTTTTATTGAACTTCCGAGCAAAAACACTTTTTATCCACTGCTTAATTTTTGAAATATCTTCATCTCCTAAAGGTTTTATAATGAAATGATAATGACTTCCCATGATGCAGAAGTTGTGCAGCTCAAAATTGAATTTCTTTTTCGCCCTACGGATTACAATTAAAAACATTTCCTTCACTCCCGGTAAATCAAAGATCTTTTCTCCTCGAACGGCTCTGGAGAATACATGGTAACTTGCACCATATTGTTTTTGACGTGCCCGCCTCATTAACGCCCCCCTTAATTTTGTCTCTATACTAAGAAAACGTGTCAAATACTTGCTTTGCTTCATAAAAAAACTTTCTAATAGAAAAATGGGGACAGAGGAAGTTTAAAATAACTGTATTTTAATCTAATAGAATACTAATTTTTCCTCTGTCCCCAATAAACATGTTCCAAGAAACACACTTTTTTCTCTTGTACCACTTCCTTCAGTACTATAATATAGTGACACCAACCTATTGAAAATCTTATATGGTATGGGAGAACTACATGAAAAAAATGCTCTTCCTTTTTGCGCTCCTTGTTTTTATTCTCACTTCTTTTTCCCTTTTTTCTGACGACCTTCCCCTATTAGCTGTACCGAACATCGCGGCCTCCAACGTTCCGGAGGCCTTGGCCGGTACCTGTAGAAACATGGTGGAAACAGCCCTCTTAAAAACCGGCAGGTATACCGTACTGTCTTACACCGATATCGAAGAGATCCTATCTGCCCAGGCGTTTTCCTTATCCGGGTGTACCGACGAGTCCTGCGCCATCGAGATTGGGAAACTTCTGGCGGCGGATAACATCGTGGTAGGTGAACTTTCCCTGGTAGCAGAAAATCACGTCCTGGCCATCCGCCTGGTGAACGTCACTTCCGGCAGAACTTTAAGCGCAGAAGTGGTCAATATTGAAGACCTTTCAACCCTGCAGGAAGCAGCGTTCACAGCCGCCTACGCTCTGACGGGACTAAAATACCTAGCCGGCAGTGCCGTTACCGAAACCGGTGGGCTTTACATTCTTGCCCCGGCGGGCCGTACCCTGGAAGTCTTTCTAGACGGCTCTTCAAAAGGGTTTACCCCCCTGCTGGTTGAAGATATCCCTTTCGGGGTTCATCTTCTGGAAGCCCGGGCTGAGGGTTATATCTACATCTCTGAAATAAGTGTGGCGTCTAAAGATATTGTGGAGATTACCGCCGACACGGCCCTGTTGAAAGGAAACCTGTTTCTCGCCGTAACACCTCCGGATGCTTCGGGTTTCCAGGTTTTCATCGACGGTACCCAGGCCTCCGTCGGTTTACTGAGAGACTTACCGGCGGGACAACGGTCGATCACTATTACCGGCGGAGGATGGTACTACCAGGATACGATTACCGTGGAAAGCGGCAAAACCGCCCGGCTCAGCGCATCTCTCTTAGAAGCCGGTACAGCGGTCTTTATCGCTCCCGAAGGAGCTGTCTTGAACCTCGCCGGTGACCTGGAGATTCCGGAAGCCAAGGTCAACATGGGGATTGATTTGCCCACCGGTGAATGGGCTTATAACATCACCCATCCTGATTACATCCCGGTTGAAGGAAGATTGACGGTAAAACGCGGGGGGACAGAGGAAGTCAGGCCGGAATATATGCACAACGAAGCCTGGGAACTATCTCGGATGATCGAAGAGGCGGAAGCCGACTTGCTTAAGGCGCAGAAAAACCGGAAAAGTTTAAATAACCTAGCTCGATTCCTCGGCTTCACGGGGGTGTCAGGCTTAGCCGCCTCCGGAACCGCCGAAGGATTGATCCAGTACCACCTGTACAATATCGAAAAAAAGACCCCCCTGTACGAGGCTGCCACCGACACCTCTCTTGCCCAGGAACTGGGTCGGAGCATCGACAAGAGCATCGCCGCAATCGATCCTTTTCTGCGGAACTTACGAAACTACAGCCTCGTTATCGGCGGATCGAGCCTGGTCGCATCCGGGATCTTTTTCCTCCTCCAGCCCGATATAACTAAACTGGAGGAACAACTGGTATCCCTCCAGGCTCGACTCGAGGAGGCGCGGAAATGAAACTGAAATTCATCGTTCTTTTTGTCATGGTTGTCCTTGTTTTTTCCGCCTGCGATCTCTTCAGTCCGGATCGGTTCTACACCGCCGTGGATACCTACAACCAGACTGAGCAGCCCCTGGATTCCAACTACTGGCGCAGGCTCTACTATACGGGCGCTGACCTGAATGCCGGGGATATAAACGATCAGAATATTGTTATTGTTGAAAATACGGCTTATGTCCTGGGATCGTACTACCAAGAGAGAGACAATGTCAGCCGGGTAAAAACCTTCGGACAAATCACTCTTGATACCTTGGAAGCCAGAAGCCTGGAACTTCCAATGGGGACAGAGGAAAACCTCTACTGGTGGGAGGACACCTTCACCCAGGCCGACGGGGATCTTTTCCTGGTCTTTTTTGATTCAGAAGCCGCCACTGCGTCCCTCCACCTGTACCGATACAGCCCGGTAGACGGCCTATGGGAAGACGTTACCTTGGAGCTGGGAGCAACAACTCCATCGTATATCGAAATGATACATTGTAACGATCGTTTCTTCTTTCTCGGATGCTTTGGTGATGAAGACAGAACCCATAAAATCTTTGAATACCTAGCCGGTGAATTTACTGAGATTTTTTCATACACCCTCGGTATTTTCGCCTATGAATGCCTTATAACCACCAACGGCACTGAGATGATCTTCTTCGACCTTTATGATCTTTCTTTCGTATGGCGCCTCAGCACTATGGGGGAAGAAATTGTTACAGACCACCCAGATACTGCCGAGTTCACCGACTACAAAACCCAGGCGTTCCTTACCGACTCAAACCGTCTCTGCCTTCTTCGCTGGGATAAGAACAGCGACCTCGAAATTCCCTTTACCTTTGATCCCCTTATCCTGGACTACGTAGATCTGGATGGTGACCTCACCTGGAAGCGGGAAAGCTATGATGCCTACCCGCGGCTGGGCGGGGACTCTCTGGAAGCGGAAATGTATCAAAACGATATATACTTTCTGCCTGCTACCGATTGGGACGGTTCGGATGATCTGGACAATGAGCCGGCGGAACTCTTTCGAATCAACAACGATGATCTTGCCTTGGAGAATCTGGGCTCCCTTCCTTTGAGCACGGAAGGTACATTCTGGTATAACTTTGAAATCACGGCGACTTTCAATGATATGCTGTCCTTCAATCTCAACGTGGGTACTATTCAGCGGCCGAAAGCTTATTTTTATAACCCCGGAGCCCCGGACGGAAATAAATGGATACCCCTGCCTGATTGCAGGGATATCATGGGAATCACCTGGAGCCCGTGGCCCTACAATGATCTGGGGTGGTATAACGGGAAATATTATACCGGCGGGGTGGACGGCAGCCCTCAGACTATTTCCCGCTGCCTTCTCGAATACACCCCCCCGGTATTCTAAAGAATCCATCCTCGGCCGACTCTAGTCGGTCGAGGTAACCGCCTCCAGGTGTTCCTCGATACCGAAGCCGGAAAGGAGCCGTTTGTTCAGCTCCGTCATGAAGCGCACCGCCGGGGCACCGTCCACCACATCGTGGTTCATCGCCAGGGTCAGAGAGAGAACTTCCCGTATTTTGATCTCATCGTTCACCACCAGGGGTTTTTTCCCGAAACCTCCCACCAGGAGACTTAAGACATGGGGGGTAATGGGAATGGCGTAACCGCTCCCCCCGGCGAACATAGACAGGGCGGATAATCCCACGGTTCCGAAAAACTTCCGCCGGAGCACGGGGTTCCGGCGCATGATATAGGCCAGGACCAGCCGCCGCATGAAGCGGGGCATTTTTTCCACGACAACCCGGGCGGTGCTTCTCTGGGTGTCTCCGGCTATGGCCGATTCGGCGGTGGATTTCTGGGCATCCTCGAGTTCCCGGTAGATTTCGTCCAGGCTTTTTTTATCGGCTGCCCTGAGGATATAGGTGGTGGCGTGGCGTTCCCCCTGGATTTCCCGCTCCACGATGGTATTGACGTCGACATCGTTGAAAATGATGAGTTTCTTCCGCCCTTTCAGGTACCCTTGCAGCATGGGGTAATCGATCAAGGTATGACTGAAGACGAAGAGAAGATACGCCGTCAGGGAAAGACCTCTGTCCCTCTCCCGACGGTAATGGCGAATCGCCCGACGAATATCGGTCACATCCACGTCGAAAAGTCCGCGGATAGTGTGGTTCCGTGCCGCTTCGATCTGGTAATCCGCTATCCGCTGCCGCACAGGGGGGAAAGGCAGCATTTTATAATCCCTCTGCATGATGGTATTTTACCTAAAAGTCTCTTTTTGGGGAAGAAGGCGGAAAGAGTTATTGACCCAGGGCGGTGTATCATGGATTATTGTTTTTACAAAGGCTTTCTTAAGAAATGCTACAAAAGGAGGATTAGGTGGACCTTCGTGAAAGGCAGCTCTATGGTATTATGATCCTGTTGCTGGCGGGGCTGATCGTTACCGGTTTCCTTTTTCAGGGTTTCGGCCCGACCCTCCGGGGATTCCTGGATATCCAGAGACATCCCGCCAGGCTGATAAACGATTATACCTCCATCGGCGGAACCGGTGCCACATTAGTAAACGCGGCGGTCACCGCGCTGATCGGTTTACTTCTTGTGGCGATTACCGGGGTGCGTCTCTCCGGGCCGACCATCGCCGGAGTTCTTACTATCTTAGGGTTCGGATTCTTCGGCAAGACTCCTTTGAACATTCTTCCCATCATCACCGGCGTATTCCTGGCCTCTAAAATCGCGAAAAAAACCTTCAGCGAATACCTCTTGATAGCCCTTTTCGGTACGGCTTTGGGTCCCCTGGTTACTTTTCTGGTGTTGGAGTTCGGTTTGACGGGACTCCCCGCTCTGGTAACGGCAATTCTCGCAGGAATTGTGACGGGGATACTCCTGCCCCCCCTGGCCATGGCCATGTTGCACCTTCACCAGGGGTACAACCTTTACAACATGGGGCTGACCTGCGGCTTTTTCGGTCTCTTCGCCGCTTCAATCATCACCGCTATCCGAGGTCCGATAGCCATCACCGTCATCTGGAACGCTGAACCGCCCCTGCTTTTGCTTCTTCTTATGCCGGTTCTCTCGGTGTACTTTATTCTCGCCGGGATAGTGATGGGAAAGAAGGACATCTGGCGTTCTTTTATCTCCATTCAACGGCTTCCCGGCCGGCTGCCTTCCGATTTTATCGATATGGCTTCCCCCGCCGGTACCTTTCTCAACATCGGTCTCCTGGGCCTGGTTTCCTGGCTGTACGTTTTTCTCGTGAAAGGAGCTTTCAACGGCCCGGTGCTGGGGGGCATTCTTACCGTCATGGGCTTCGGAGCCTTCGGGAAACACCTGAAAAACGTCTGGCCTGTGATGGCCGGGGTCTTTATAAGCTGCCTGGTCTTCGGGAAGGACCCTTCCGCACCCGGTCCGCTGCTGGCGGCTCTGTTTGCCACCACCCTGGCCCCCCTGGCGGGGGAATTCGGTCCCCTGACGGGAATCATCGCCGGTTTTCTCCACCTGGTGATGGTGGAACGAACCGCCGCGTGGCACGGCGGTCTTGATCTGTATAACAACGGCTTCGCCGGAGGTCTTACCGCCGCTTTTCTGGTGGCGGTCATCGATTGGCTCCGGACAATCAAACAACGAAAAGAGGCGTTAAAGGGATGATACGAACAGATTTATTGTTGCAGCTGATCACCGAGATCTCCAGTTTTATCCTGGAAGGCCGGCCCAACCGCATGGTTATATCCCTCCATCAGGAGCCCGGGGGGCTGCACCTGGCAATACTGGATGACAAAAAAAGGACCGATGAAGAGATCACCGAGATATCCCGGGCTCTCAATAAAACGAAGCGGCCCGAACTCTCCGGGTATTACGGCACTATGACGGGCCATGATTTTCTGGGGAATGCCAGGCTGGATATGCTGGGCTGGCAGGTGAAACACGCCGATGTAAACCGTACCGCCGAAGGCATCAAGATCGACCTCTGGCTGGGCAACGATAAGTTCGATCCGACGAATTTCAACTTGCCGTCATAAAACCCCCGGAAGACCTCCGGGGGCAGTTATGGAAAGAAAGATAAAACTAATCAAGCGGATTCTCCCGACTCTGTACTTTTTATAGGATCCGGTTCTCTATTCAGTTTGTACCAATCAATATTCCTCGTCAGGACCATCACCAGGGCCAGTAGAGCGAACAGACCGACCGAACCGATGAGCAGAGCATAGTCTTCCGACTGAAGCACGGTATAAAGAAAAAGATACAGACTCACCATAACGGGAATCATGGCGAGGCCGGTTTTCCTTCCGGGCATGATCGCCAGGGTATAGAAAACTATCAATACCGTTGTTCCCCCGGCCCCCAGAAGGTACGCCGAGGTGAAACCCAGGTGTTCCGAAACGGACAGAAGAAGCAGGTAGAACAGGGTATTGGCCCCGCCGATCATCAGATACTGAAGGATATGGATCCGCTGCCGAGAAAAGACCTCCATGAGGAAGAAAGCCAGGAAGGGCAGCAAAATAAACAGCACCCCGTACTTTACCGAACGTTCCACCCGGGCATAGAGATCCACCGGCTGATATAGGCTGACGCCGAAAGCCGATCCGCTGATATTCCATACCTCCAGATCACCCTCTTTCCAGACCGCGGGGATGTTTCTCGCCAGGGCATGGATGGACCAGGAAGCGGTAAAGCCTTCTTCATCCTTCAGGTCCCGTTCCTCCGGAAGAAACGCCCCTTCAAAGGACGGCGCCGGCCAGTCCGAATCAAGAAATACCTTTGTTTCATGCCCGAAGGGGATAAATTCCAGGCTTCCGGCTCCCCGGGTATTCAAGGTTACATAGAATTTGTTTGCTTCGTTGTTTTCCCAGCCGGCCTCGAGATTGTATTCCACGTTATAGGGAAAGAGACCCAGGGAACCGCCGTTGGATTGAAAATCACCACTTTTTCCGTTCCAGGTTATACCGGTTCCTGCCTCTAAGGCCCTCATTTCCGGCAGTTCAATGAATAGTTTCGCGTCTTTCCAGTAGATATCTCCGTCTTCCAGGTGGAGCTTTTCAATGTCCGGTTTGAGGAAATTCCCCGACAGGATCATCTCAGCGGCATAGACAGGAACTTCATAGATCCCGCGCTTGCGGACCTCTGTCCTTAAGGCAACCCGGATATCCAGATGCTCCGCCGTGATGAAGAAGTTCTTAATTTCCGTTTCCGTTACCTCCCCCCTGTCGGTTTCAACGCTATAGGTCCTCCGATAGGGAACGGCGATCAAGGGTCCGGCCATGGTCTGGGGACCTCCCCAGAGAGCCATGATCTCCTGTTTCGCCTCTTCGCTTCTGTATTGCCGGTCTGCAACGATTACCCGGATCATGGACAGAGGTATGAGAAAAAACAGCACCAGTAGAACGATCAGCACCACCTTGCCCACTGAACCGTAGGACAGGCTCCTCAATTTTGTTCCTTTGATCTCTTTCATAAAAACTCCTTTTCTTCTTATATGTTCCTCCCTAAGGTAGTATGACATTTTGAAAAAAGAATGGCCCAATTGTGGCAATGTGGTGGCTTTTCTCAGGGATGAACGGGGTTAAAGGCGGCAATCCTTGGTAAGGCGTTTATTCTGTGGTATTCTCCTGATCATGGAAGCGAATACCCGGCGCCTTGTCTATTGTGTTGACGATGAAGAGAACCTCCGAGTTACCCTGTCTTATGCACTGGAAAAGGAAGGATACCGCTGCTCGGTTTTCTCCGACGGGGATGAAGCCTGGGCAGCCATGGAGATGTCCCTCCCAGACCTGGCGGTGATCGACATAACCATGCCGAGAATGGATGGGCTGGAACTCTGTCGGAGGATCCGCCGGGTATCCGAAACCCTGCCGGTAATCTTTCTTACCAGCCGGGACGAGGAGATCGACCGTATTCTTGGGCTTGAACTGGGAGCCGATGATTACCTGACCAAGCCGTTCTCCATGAGAGAACTCCTGGCCCGGATAAAGGTCATCTTTCGGCGTATCGAGGCTTACCGGAAGGATACCGCCGGCCCGGTGAATCATGAGGATAACGGCTTTTTACAAGCCGGCCCGCTGTACATGGATACCCACCGGTATACGGTTCGTTGGAATACCACGCCGATACCTATGACGGTGACGGAATTCCGCATTCTGGCGGCTCTTATCAAGAATCCCGGGGTGGTGAAAACCCGGGAACAACTCCTTCACGAAGCCTACCCGGAAGACCTCTACGTCAGTGACCGGTCCGCCGACAGTCATATCAAAAGGATACGAAAGAAAATCCAGGCGGTCGACCCGCTCTTTTCATCCATTGAAACCCTCTACGGCCTGGGTTACACCTACAGGGATCCGGAAGACCCGGTAACGGCATGAAAAAACCATCGGTACTGTATAAGATCTCTTTCAGACTCCTGCTCTTCAATCTTCTCATTGTCTTTGTACCTCTGTCATCTATCATTTTTCTATCGACCTATGAAGAACAACTTTTACAATCCTTAGAACGATCCATGGTACAGCAGGGACGCATTCTGGCCGCCGCCTTGGGGGATACCCCCGCCTTGACCGAAGAGAAAGCCGCCGCCTTACTGCAGCGTCTTCAGAAGAGACACGATGCCAGACTCAGGGTGCTGGATACCGCCGGCCGGGTCTTATCGGATTCCAGCGTACTGCCGGAAGAGAAGGAACTGTCGGATATCGATTCAGCCTACAGTATGGATAAATGGAGCGGCAGAAGCCTCTCTGACCCTGGGGAAGAACAACCTCCCGATGAGTCCTGGCTCTATAAACTGGCGTCTTTCCCGGTCCGGCTTCTGCGGAATTACCTGCTGCCGCCGGCGGTGCCGCTGGGATCGGGGGACTACTACCTGGGAAAGGAACTTCTGCTGGGTAGGGAGGTTCTGGACGCCCTGGAAGGCCGTTACGGTGCCGCGACCAGGATATCCTCCGGCGGCCAGATATCGGTCACCCTCTACAGTGCCCTACCCGTTCACTTCGGCGAGAGGATAACCGGGGTGGTTCTGGTTTCTCAATCCACCTATCGGATCTTGCAGGATCTGTATCGCCTCCGCCTCGACCTGTTCAAGATATTTCTCATCTCCATCCTGACGGCTGTCCTGATAAGTCTTTTTCTTTCTTTCACCATATCCCGGCCGTTAAAAACCTTGAGCCGTCAGGCTCAACGGATATTTATTCCCGGAGGGAAATTTCAAGGCCGTTTCTATACCGGCGGAAGAATGGATGAGATCGGTCAACTCGCTTATGCTTTGGACAGGCTTTCCGACCAGTTGAAGGAGCATATCGAGTTTATTGAATCCTTTGCCTCCGATGTGTCCCATGAGCTCAAAAATCCCCTGGCCGCTATCCGTTCTTCCGCCGAAGTTGCCGCGGAAACCCTGGAAGACAGCCAGGAGGCGGTGCGCTTTCTTTCGGTAATTCAACGGGAGGCCGCCCGGATGGAGCATCTGCTGTCCGCCCTGAGGGATATTACTACGATAGATACCCGTCTTCCCGACGAGGAAAAGGAATCGGTTGATCTGGTTTCCTTAGCCACTCTTATTGTTCAGGAGTACAGGCAGGTGACCCCCGAAATTCCGGTCAGCTTTATCCCGGACCTGCCGAAGGAAAAAATGTATGTCTCGGCCTCTCCTCTCCGGTTGACCCAGGCGATAAAAAACATCATCGACAATGCCGTAAGTTTCTCACCCCCCGGAGGAGAGATTACGTTGAAAGTAGGAAGAAAAGAAGGATTCATTTTTCTTGAACTAGGCGATCGAGGCCCCGGCATCCCGCCGAAGATCATGGATAAAATCTTTCAACGCTTTTTCAGCTCCCGGTGCGGAACTGCCAAAGGAGATCACACCGGGCTGGGGCTGGCGATCGTAAAAGCCGTGGTTACCGGATACGGCGGGACTGTCGGAGCGAAAAACCGCGAAGGGGGCGGCGCTTTAATAACCTTCAGATTGCCGGAATCGACTTAAAGCGCCTACCTTCCAGAGGAACATTCCGTCACTGTAAGCTTGGGAGCCGTCAGATACGCCGGGCTTCCCGGAGATCTTCCTGGAGTTTTCGTACCGTTTTACCGGTTATCTCGAAAGCCATCCGTTCAAACCCTTCGGCCAATTGTTCCTCGCTTAACGTACTGAGGCTGCCTATGGTGACCACGTTCCCCAGAATTTCGTTATATCCAAAAAATCCCGGGGTGATCTCTTCGGAAACCGAGATTCGTCTCTGCCAGATAATATCCTTATCACCCTGATGGAAAAGACAGGCATTGATCTTTATCCCCATGGTCACTTCACCGTTCCCGGAGCTGGCTTCTATGCCGTAATCTACAATTTCAAGTTCAAGAATGACATCGGCTTCCCTGGTTCGATCCACGATGTAGGTATCCAGGGTCTGAGCCGTATCCTTCAAAAGCCGGTAGGATATCATTCCCGGGATATCGGTCCTGGAAAGAGCCTGGACGAGTTTTCCCCGGGCGATTTCAGCACCCCCGGCTTTCACCAGGTTGGCGCTGATCTGTAGAAAAGCCATCACATAATCATCCCCGTAGGAAGGCATGGAGTAATCCACATCTACCGTGGGTTCGGGGGGTGTAAGCATATCAAGAGCCATGGTGGCTCCTGTCAGGTCATAGTAAGCCAAATTATTAACGGTAGCGCAGGATAAGGCTATAAAAACAACAAGAATCACTCCAATCCAGGTTGCCGGCGTTTTTAAGGTTTTCATAATTCCTCCGAGGGCTTCGATATCTCTAATAATATAACACTCTTACGATGAAAAACTGTTCCCGGCAGTTTCGGTTTTTTTCGTCTCCGGTCTTTCGGAATTTTGCCCATGGTCGTTATAACGATTATATTATACCTGATGGAGGAACAATATGCGTGTGTATCTTATTCAGCACGGGCAGGCAAAATCCAAGGAAGAAGACCCCCGGCGTGGTCTGACGGATCTGGGAATACAAACAACCCGACGGCAGGCCGAACTCTTCGCTGAAACCAATCCGGTTATCCATGTGATCTGGCACAGCGGGAAACAGAGAGCCCTGCAAACCGCGGAGATCTTCGCTGAAGCCTTAGGCATTCCCCAGCGGATTCTGGAACACACAGGTCTGAATCCCGATGATCCGCCGATGCCTTTGGCGCAGGAACTTTCTTCCTCGCATCATGATATTATGGTGGTGGGCCACCTGCCCTTTCTTTCCCGGCTGGCCGGGGTCCTTCTGTCGTGCAAAGAGGATACAGAACCGATAACTTTTACCAACAGCGCCGTGATTTGTCTGAGCCGAACTGATTCGACCTGGAAGGTGGATTGGGTTCTTCCCCCGGAGTTGATTGTTCCAATCAGGTGAAGCCGACCGGGGAACGGAAAAGGATATTTATTCCTCCAGCATGGTCTTTATGTTTCCCAGGATAGTTCTCATATCCGTCAAATCCATAGGAAGAACCAGCCGGGTATCCTTCCTGGCAAGCTTGGAAAGTTCTTCGATATAGGCTTCCGAAATCCGGAGGTTCAGGGCTTCCAGTCCTCCCGCTGAATGCACGGCTTCGGCAATTTTTCTGATACCGGCGGCGGCGGACCTGGACAAGGCGAGAATTTCCTGAGCCTTTCCTTCCGCTTCGTTTATCCTTTTTTCCTTAATACCTTCCGATCGGTTTATCGCCTCTTCCATCTCCGCCTGGGAATAGTTTATCTTCGATTCCATGTCTCCCAGGCTTCTGGCTATCTCAGCCCGCTTTTCCCGCTCAGCCTTCATCTGTACTTCCATGGCTTCAAGAATTCCCGGAGGAACATTGATATTCTGGATCTCGTACCGGGACACCTTAACCCCCCAGGCATCGGAGGCTTCATCCACGGCTTTTACCACCTCTCCGTTAATGGCTTCTCTTTCCTCGAACGTTCTGTCCAGTTCCAGCCGTCCGATGACCGACCGCATGGTGGTCTGGGCAAGCTGGATGGTCGCATATCTGTAATCGATAATACCATAGCTGGCCCTTCTGGCGTCGATAACCTTCAGATAAAGCACGCCGTCAACCCTGACCTTTACATTGTCCTGGGTAAAACAATCCTGAGCGGGAACATCCACCGCCATTTCCTTCAGGCTGTGTTTATAGCGGACCTTTTCAATAAAAGGCACCAGGACATGAAAACCCGCTTCCAGAGTACGGTTGTATTTTCCCAGACGCTCCACCACCATGGCGGTCTTCCCGGGAATAATCCGAATGCTGCGGATAATGCTGATAAGAAGAACAAAACCCAGGAGACTCGAAAGAATAAAAAGTGGAAGAAGAGGGTTCATTCTTTACCTCCTTGTTCGCTGGGGCTTTTTGAGGGTGTGAGGGTCTCCACCAGAGCTTTTAAACCCGCTATTTCCTCTGGAACCACCGTAACCTCCGAGCTTTCCAGGATACTTCCCAACCTGGCCACATACAATTCCGCCAGATTTAGGTTCATGGCAGCCTTTCCCCCGGGCATCTTCAAGGCTTCTGCTATTAGCTTCAAACCCTCCGCCGTGGCTTCGGCCACAATCTCCGTGGCCTGGGCTTTTCCTTCGGCTTCGTTGATTCGCTTCTGTCGTTCACCTATGGAAAGGTTTATCGAAGACTCCCGTTCCCCCTTGGAACGGTTGATTCTGCCGGCTTTCTCCCCTTCACTGGCCAGAATCCCGGCGCGCTTCTCCCGTTCCGCCCGCATCTGACGTTCCATAGCCTGTTCGATGGTATCCGTGGGGCTGATATCCTTGATCTCGTACCGGGTAACCTTGATTCCCCAGGGATCAGACGCTTCGTCCACCGCTTTAACAATGGCATCATTAATCTCGTCCCGTTCTCTGAAGGTTCTGTCCAGCTCCAGCTTGCCGATTTCGGAACGCATGGTCGTTTTTGCCAGCTGAGCCGTGGCGTAACGGTAATTGTCTATACCGTAACTTGCCTTTTCCGGGTCCATCACCCGGACGTACAGAAGACCGTCCACGGTCACCTGCACATTGTCACTGGTAATGCAGACTTGGGGTTCCACATCAATTACTTCTTCCTTCAAGGTTTGCCGGTAGGCAATTCTTTGTACCGCCGGGATGACCAAATGCAGCCCCGCCCCCAGGGTCCTTTTATATTTTCCAAACTGTTCGATAATGAAAGCCTTTTGTTCGGGAACAATCCTGATCATTTTAAAAAAGACAAACAGCACCAGTAAAGCCAGCGCGGTTACCAGATAAGCTGAGAAGGTATCCATATTTTCCTCCTAGGGTCAGGTATCGGTCTCAAGCCGATCCATAAAGTCATCCTTGGGATCTCTTCCGTCGAAGGGCTTGGTGACGGTCAGGATCAGTCCGGAGGTTTCAATTATCTCCACTGTTTCTCCGACGACAAAACTCTCCACCGGACTTACTGCCGTCCAGCTGGTTCCACGGTACCGGACTCTGCCGGGTTTCTCGGGAGTTATTTCTTCCAGAACCTTTACCCTGTCTCCGATTCCGTCCTCTTGGGGCCTGTCCAGGAGGGTTCCCCGAAAAACTTTTCTGAACCGCCGCCTTAGGAAAATGAAAGAGAGTATGGAACTGCCCGCCCATAGGGCCGCCTGCAGACCGAGACTCGCGGTCACCGGAGGCAGTACCGCGGCAGCCAGGGCGGTGAGCAGGGCTCCCATGCCAAAGAAGAAAATGGTAAAACCCGGAATGATCATTTCTGAAGCAATAAGTAAAACTCCGGCTACACCCCAGAGAAAAGAAGGGTTGGTAAACATGGCACGTTCCTCTTCAGTCAAGCATACGCCCGGAATAACGGTAAAGTCAACGCCCTGGAACTTGACGAAATTCCGGGACCTTTCTATACTGAAATCGCTCTGTTACATTCTATACTTCCGAGCGTACGATCCTTCCGGTCGACAGGCCAATGGATATGCGCCGTCAGGGTATCACCGGAAACAGTGATGCCTCCCGTGATTGGAAAGGAAGCTCTATGCACCGACGTTTCTTTCTAGTTCTTTTTACCCTGGTTCTCGCATCCGCCGGCTCTTCTCTGGATA
Organism: Spirochaetales bacterium; assembly: GCA_016932135.1. Lineage (GTDB taxonomy): Bacteria > Spirochaetota > Spirochaetia > JAFGDJ01 > JAFGDJ01 > JAFGDJ01. The sequence goes on from JAFGDJ010000137.1 coordinate 41,889, forward strand.
TTCATCTTAACGGACAACCCTGGAAACAGTTCACCCCGGAAGCTCTGGATTCCCTTTCCTATCCCGTGGATCCGGCGGACCCCGGTAAAAGGGGAATAAGCCTGGATGAAGTTCTGCCCCCCCTGTACAATGCCTATCGACTTTCCGCCTCGGCGGTTTCCGGTGAAATAATATGGGAAGGTGACGACCTGGCGGATTTTTTTCATCAGGGTTACCTGTCTCTTCAGGGAGAAACCCTTTCCATGGCTTTCCAGGGTCGTTCCATCAATGGCGTTAAAAGCCTGAAGGTTCAGGGTGAGCTCATTACCGACCGAACCCTGGAAGTATGGATAAGCTGGGAAGGTCCCCGGCTTCTGAAGGAAGAAATACAACGATACGCCGATCTTCATGACACGGATATCCGGGTGATTGAAGTTCCCAAAACCTCTTCGAAACTCCTTTCAGTCCTCCGGGGCGGCGGCAATCCGCCGGACTTGCTGATGGTTCAATCCAGCGATATACCCACCTTACTCCTCGCCAACGCCCTGCAGCCCCTGGGGTACCTCAACACGGAGGATCTGGATATCCGCGGGAAGGAAGCCTTTACCACCGGTGGAAGTCTCTGGGGAATACCTTTTTACTGCGACCCGCAGATTGTCTTCATCAATAATGCCCTTATACCGGAGAACCCCGATTTTCATTGGACCCTCGAGGATTATGAAAACCTTTCCGCCGATCTCCTCGTCCGGGGAATAACTCCCTCCGCCTGGAACGCCTATTCCGCTTCCTGGCTCATTCCGTTTCAGTTGGCCTTTGGAAAAAAGCGTCTGGTGGAACCTGACGGCTCCATTATCGTGAACGACCGGCCCAGCGTGGAAGCTCTGGAATACCTCCTCGATTTGGAAAAAAAAGGGTACCTGGAGGTTCTGGAACGGGATGCCATGGTTTCCCTCTTCGTTGCGGGAAAGGTAGCCATGATTCTTTCCGGTTCTTACAGCATCCCCGGGTTCGAAGACATAGATCTTGATTTTTCCGTGGTGCCCTACCCGCTGCACCCCTCCACCGGCCGAGCCGTTGCTCCTTTGCTGGATTATAAGGCCTTCTGTATGACCCGCCGGACCAGACATCCCGTCCTGGCTCGGCGGCTGGTGGAATACCTCTCCGGGATCGGGGTGCAGCAGCGATTTCCTCCCAGGCTCTCGAAGCTTCCCGTGCACCTGGTTTCCAGGACCTTGAGCGAGACGGTATCTCCACATTTCAGCGCCCTGGCCGTCAGCAGCGAGCGGGGGATCCCTATTCCACCGGAAAAAGCCTATGGGGAATATAAAAACACCATGTGGAGCCTCCTGCGTTTCGCCTTTACCGGCCAAATGAGTGCCCAGGAAGTTTTAAATCAATGTCAAACGATGGTAGAGAAAAAAATGGTTCCGTAGTATCGGCTTTCCGAAAAGGAACCTTTTAATAGGAACGCTACAATAGAATGAAAGGAGTTTATGAATGAAGCGAACCCTCACAAGAATCCTTTTTCTGACGGCGTCCATAGCCCTGCTGTGGACCGGTTGCGTGAGCGCCCCGTCGGGGGGAGAGAACACAGAAGCCTTGCCGGACTGGTCCGTCAGCCTTTCCGGTATCCGGCAGGACACCCTGACCGCCTCTTATTTCCAGGATGCCAAGGAGCACGGGAGCCACTATGTGGAGCGGGTCTACGAGCGCAAGGGAGAGACCAACACCTATAAAGGTATGCCCCTGTGGCTCATCTGCGCCATGGTGGACGGCCCCGACGGGAAACACCCCTACATCTTCGATGAGGACCTTTGGAAGCAGGGCTATGACGTAACCATTGTTGCGGCGGACGGTTACTCGGCCACCTTCAACACCGTCGATCTTCCCCCGGATGCCATGATCCTGGCAGATTCGGTGGATGGAGAACCGGTGTCTCCCAGGATCGCCGGTGATATTCCCGGTAATCTCTGGGTAAAGGATGTGGTTGCCCTGGAACTGGCCCTGGGAAGCGGGGGTGAAACCGAAATCTTCACCTTGGAAATGGATATCAACGGTGAGGGTTTTTCCTATACCCTGGAAGACCTGGAAGCTTCCCCTTACTACCTGGAAGATATGGGCAGCTACACCACCAGCGCCGGCACAACCTACACCCATCGATACGGCGGTGTGCGGTTCGCCGACCTTCTCTCGTCCTATGTAAAAATTGAAGATGACACAACCATCACTGTTCAGGCCATGGACGGCTACGAAATGACTTATAACGGTGCCCAGATAACCGACACCTCCGACGGTGTATGGATTCTGGCTTTTAAGGCGGACGGTGAATACCTGCCCTTAGACCCCGGATACATTCGCACGGTGAAAGTCGGCCCCGGCACACCCAATATTGAAGGACATTCCTCCGCCAGAATGGTAAAAAAGATCCTTGTCAGTGCCGAGCCCTACAGGGATTTCAATCTTACCATGGAAGGCCTGATCAACGATGTCCTGGACAGGCAGACGGTTCAGGCGGGGATCAGCTGCCATAAAACGGAAGTACAGTATTACAATAAAAAGAGCGATGAGGTTATTGCCTATCAGGGCATTCCCCTGTGGTGTCTTATGGCCTGGTCCGATGACCCCGATTACGCCCCTCATAAGCAGGACAAATCAATTCTCTCCTACAACGCCGAAGCCGCTGAAGCCGGCTACTCGGTGGTTATCACCGCTTCCGACGGTTTCTCCGTTACCCTGGATTCCAGAGAGCTGCATAAAAACGACCAGGTTATCCTGGCCATGTATAGGGAAGGAAAGGAATTAGCCGGTGACGAATGGCCATTGATCCTGGTCTGGGATAAGGACACCGCGGTGGTGCCCCAGGGCATAAAGGCCGTAAAGAACGTTGCAAAGATTTCGCTGATAATCGAATAATCCGATTAAAACCGGGGCTCTTCAGGCTTCCCTGGGGGGTCCCGGACCCTTATTTATGAAAGACCGTATCACCTTAATAAAACTTGTTCCTCTTCTGGCCGTGGTGCTCTTTATCGGTCTCGCACCCCTGGGAAACGGCATCTTTACCTCCTTTTTCCACGATATCTACGGTCAACGAAGTTTCGCCGGCTTGGAGAACTACCGAAGGATCTTTACCGACCAGGCTTTCGGTATGACCATGTCCATTACGGTGCTCTGGGCTTTTCTCAATACTGCTCTGGCCCTCCTGGTGGGCTTTGTCGCCGCCGTCATCCTGGCCGGAAAAACCCGAGCTCTACCGAAAATTCTCTACGGGGCTCTCCTGGTTCCCTGGGGCATTCCCATTTACATTGCCGTTCCTCTTTGGCGGGCTGTGATCCACGGCAGCGGAGGAGCTTCCATCCTTACCCATCTGTTCGGTTTAAGGATCAACCTGCTGCTGCAGCCCCTGGCAGCATTTATCTCCGCCCTGGTCGTAAGCCTCTGGATGACTGTTCCTTTGACGGCTTTTGTCTTTCTCGGTTCTTTAAAAAAGGTCCCCGGCACGGTTCTGGAAGCAGCCACATTGGACGGTGCAGGCCGGGGCATTATCGCCCGGTATATCTTTCTGCCCCATATCCGGGAAAGCATCATGGTTATGGCGGTGCTGAATTTTCTCAAGAGTTTTAAAGAATTTTCCCTGGTTTTTCTCATGACTGCCGGAGGACCACCCCTCCTTTCAGGAATCACCGATACCTATGTGGTAGGGGCAACCACTACCACGGGGATGTACCTTTACGATTTGTTCAACGGCACCGATGATTTCGGTATTCCCGCCGCGTATTCCGTGATCGTAGCCGCGGTGGTCCTGGGAATCATGTCCCTATGGCTCATGATGCGCAGCGGGAAAAAGCACTACAGAAAAATGAAGATTCTCACCCTGATCGTACAGCTCCTTTTCGGAGGACTCCCGGGGCTTCCCTGGGCCGCGGGGTACGCTCTTTCATTAAAGAAGGACGCCCTCTTTCCCCTCCTGGTGCTACTGCAGGTCCTCCGGGTGCCGGGGGGGCTCTTCTTTCAAAACTTCTTTGAAGCATTCCAACCCGCCCTGATACCTGCTCTCTTCGCTTTGTATCTCCGAAAACGCTCTGAAATGCCGATCGGGAAAATTCGAGACCTCAAAGGTCTTCCCTGGAAATTCTCCGCCGGTTTTGTCACGGGTTTTTTTGTCCTGGCATCTCTCCTGGTACTGTACCTTCTGCTATGGATGAGTTTTTCCGCCGTGGATGCCGTTCATTTTGATTCCCTCTTCCCGGAATATCTATCGGGGTTCTCCTACCGCAGAATTTTCGCAGAGGAAGGAATCCTCCGCTATTTTCTGAATACCCTGCTGGTTTCCGGTATTACCGGCCTGATTATCCCCTGTATCGCTTTTCCCGCGGCGAGTTTCCTTTCATCGGCGGGGAAAAAGTTCTCCGGCGGGTTTCTTACCTTCATCCAGATCCTGGGTATCTCCGGGGGCATGCACGCCCTGATACCCCTGTATTATATCTTCTCCCGTTTGCACCTCATCGACTCATACCTGCCCCTGGTGCTGATTTATCTCGATCACGCCGTTCCCTTTTCCCTTTTCACCATGACCGAGTACCTGCGTACCTTTCCCGAGGGGTTGAAGGAAACAGCAAAGCTGGAAGGCATGGGCCCCTTCTCCTATATGTGGAAGATTCTCCTACCCCTTTCCATACCGGTGGTGGTAACCTCGGTCATGGTGGCGTTTCTCGGAGCATGGAACGGTTTTATGCCCCCCCTGCTCTTTCTCAACGACGATACCCGGTATACCATCAGTGTAAAATTGTACACCTTTATCGGCAGCATCGCCTCAGGAGCCCCCAAGTGGGGACTCTTTTCCGCCGCTTCGGTGATTAACTGCCTCTTTATCGGATTACTTTTCGCCCGGTTTCGCCGGCCTCTGGGATCTACCGCCCTGGAAGACTACGAATAAATGATAGTGTCCGCGATCGTGGGGATGAAAATACAGTAACTAGGAGTACCTCTGTCCCCCAGCCATGATCCGTTCGGTCAGAAAACCCATCAATGCCGCTGCGATGACGGTTAAGGCGAGCCGGGTAAAGGTAAAGGCAGGTCCCATAAAGGTGAACTCCATCATTTCCTGGGGAAGTTTTATACAGGCCCAGGCGGTTAGAAAGACGATGATATTCGCCCGGCGGGCGCCCTTGGCGAGAAGAGCCGCCGCCACGGGAAAGGCGACATACAAAGGCCCGGCGGGAAGCATCCCCAACCCCAACGAAAGAAGAAATCCTTTAAACCCTGAGGACTCTCCCAGGTGTTTTGTGATGAGTTCTTTCGGCACAAAGACCGAAAAGAGCCCTATCATTACCGTAATTGCCGGAAGAATGATAAGCATCTCCAAGAAAAACTTCCAGGAAGCCTCTAAAAAGGCTTGCCGGCGATCCGGCAGTACCAGGGCCAGAATAACCGCTGCAGCCGCCGTTACCAGGAGGGCCGCCACCCGGCCTTTCGAGAAGGTCTTCTTTTGTATATCCTTCTTTTCCATATCTCTCACAGCAGGGCCCCCATAACCATTGCGATCATCAGGGCAAAAATAAAACCGAAAACATTGCGATACAGGGTCATCTTCTTACCCAAGACCTTCAGTTCCACCGGCAGGCTCACTATTCCAATCATGGTAAGGCTGGTAATGAAGGCCGCCACCGAGGACAGGGCCGCGCCGCTTTCCAACAAGGACCCCGCCAGGGGAAAGGCTAATATTGAGGGGATGAACATAATCGCGCCGAAGGTGGCGGACAGCAGGATTCCCCGAAAGCCGCTTTCTCCTCCGACTACCCGGGCAATAAACTCCCGTGGGATGAAGCCCAGGATGATTCCGATGAGAATCACGATAATCAACACCCTAGGCGCCATACCGATAAAGGCATGCCAGGCAGCTTTGAGAGCCTGCAGCGCTTTTCTTCGGTTTACAATCCCGGCGACTATCAAACCCGTAACCGCTAATCCGTTCATTACCAGGGCGGTCACACTCATTCCGGTTGTACTCCTCTGCTTTCTTGCTTCCCCTCATACCTGTCCAGAAACTTACTGAGCATGGCAATTCTTTCCACGATGATCTTTCTCCAGTCCCCCAACAGTTCCCTTCCCGCCGGGGTGAGGGAATAGACTTTTCTGGCAGGGCCACCCTGCCCCGGTACGAGGTGAGATTCTGTATACCCGCCTATTTCCAGTTCTCTCAGCATTCGGTAGATCACCGCGGCGTCGGGAACCGTTTCCGACGGCAGTTCATCTTCCAGCAGCTTTGCCAGGTCGTACCCATGCCTCGATTCTTCCTGTAAAAGGAGGAGCAGCATGGCCTGGATAAACCCGTGAATCCTCGGTTCATGAAGAAGGCAACATTTACCGTCAGCGGACGCGCGTTTTCTGCCGCAAGGTTCTCTGTTCATATCTAAAAACATTATATTATTAGTGATATTATGTCAATAGTTAAATCTTAGCTTGACTCCCCTGACCTGTTCTTCTATGATTAAATGAAATGTTAACAACGGAAAAAAAGCAATTTCTTGAAGAAAGTTTTTCTGTTATTGAAGAGCGACTTAACTCCTTTTCTCAGTCCTTGCAGATTTATAAAACTATGGTTGAAGCAGGTCCTCCGGTTTCACGGCGAAAAGACCTGCAGGAACAAAAAGACAACCCTGAGGATCACACCGACGTTTCTTTATTCGATGGAATATTGCAGGAGATCATCCGGGAAAGCAGTTTTGAAATAAATTCCGGCACTGAAGAAGAAGCGAATTACACGATAATATTGGAAAACACCTCCGACGCGGTACTGGAGATGGATACCCACGGGGTCATTCAAAGGGTCAATCCGGCCGGCGCCAAATTATTTGACTCGGGAGAAGAAAAGCTCCTGGGAACTTCTTTCGTTTCCCTGGTTATGCCTGATTATCGGGAAGGTTTTCGAAAGGGAATGGAACAGGCCGCCGCGATTCACCGGGATAACAACCACGTTACGACCGATGATATTCTCGTATTCCGCGCCCTGGGCGCCCAGGGCGGACCTCTTTCCATGGAAGGCATCTTTTACTCATACATGAAAGATGGCTTCGTGGTTCTGGTACTGTTGATGCGGGATTTGAATTTCAGCCGCAGGCTGTACGATGAACTTCGTGAAGCCCGGGATCATTACAACGCCCTATCCGAAACCATCAGTGAAACCATTATCCGGCTCGATGATAACTTCAACATCATTTTCGCCAATTCCGCCGTTCAAAAGACCTTTGGGTTCAGCCGGGACGAGGTCAGCGGTCAGCATTTCAGCATGCTGTTTCCCCCGGGGGGGTTCCAACGGAACCAGGATACTTTTCGAAAATATTTCTTTGTCGACGATCAGCACAGGAAAGATCTCGGCCTGGACATCACGATAGAAATGCTTGGTAAGAGCAAACACCGGGGCTTATTCCCCCTGGAGATGTCCTTCGGCAACTCCAAGGAATTCAACGGCCGGACCATGACCTGTATCCTCCGGGATATTACTCAGAGAAAACACAACGAGCGAAGACTTCGTCACCTGGCCTACCATGATAAACTTACCGGCCTGGGAAACCGTGATTTGTTCAACAGCGACCTTCAGGCACTACTGCAGGGACTGAAGGAGCACCCTGAAGATCTCTACAGCCTTTTATTCCTGGATCTGGACGGATTCAAACAGGTAAACGACACCCTAGGCCATAAAGCCGGCGATGCCCTCTTGGTGGAAACAGCCAAACGCCTTCGAAACACCGTCAGGGAAACCGATGCGGTCTACCGATTCGGCGGCGATGAGTTTGTCGTCCTTTTACATACCCTGCAGGAAAAAGATAACGCCGCCATGATCGGAGGAAAACTTCTGGCGTCGGTTCAAGAGCCTTACCTGATAGACCTGGAAAAGGATTCTACCAGGGTCAATGTGGGTGTCAGTATCGGCGCAGCCATAATTCCCACGGACGGTGAGTACGCCGACATCATTACCAAGCATGCCGATCTGGCCATGTACAGCGCCAAGAGCGCGGGGAAAAACACCTTTGTCTTCTATTCCCGCGAGATGGATAAAAGAGCAATGGAACGGTGGGACCTGGAACAAGGCTTGAAGAACGGGCTCTCTAACGGAGATTTTACCTTGTATTATCAGCCCGTGGTGGATAAAAACGGTACAATTCTCGGAGTGGAGTCTTTAATCCGATGGCCCAGGGGAGACAGGGGATTTGTGTCCCCCTCCACCTTTATTCCCGCCGCCGAGGAAACCGGTCTCATTATCCCTTTAAGCAACTGGGTTCTGGATACCGCCTGCAGAAAAATACATTATATCAATTCCCAGGGCTACAGGGATCTTTTTGTTTCCGTCAATATTTCGCCTAAACAATTCGAGCATCCGGGTTTTCTCGAAAATACTATTGAAATTATTGATAAAACGGTTATTCAACCGAAGAACCTGAAACTTGAATTAACGGAAACTTGTATCATGAGTAATCCGGAATCGGCCATTGAAAAAATGCACATTCTAAAGAATCGGTATCCCGGGCTGTCCATCGCCATCGACGACTTCGGCACAGGGTATTCCTCCTTGAGCTATCTTTCCCGTTTCCCGGCGGATATCATAAAAATTGATCTTTCCTTTGTAACGAAACTCTTTCAGGGGTCCAATCAAAAAATCGTCAACGCCATCTTAAACCTGGCAAAAAGTCTCAATATGCAGGTAGTAGCCGAAGGAGTTGAAACAAAACAGCAGCTTGATTTTTTTATAACTCAAAAATGCGGTTTATTGCAGGGATTTTTCTTTCACAAACCCCTGGACTTTGAGGATCTTCGTAAGGTTTTATCGGAAAAAGCGTAAAAAGTTTTAATAAAGAATGGAGGACCGGCATGTTAGAAAACCATGATCTGTTAAAGGAGTACCGAAAAAGCATTGATAATATCGACGCTGCTTTAGTGTTTCTTCTGGCCGAACGTTTCAGAATTACCAGAAAGGTGGGGTTCTATAAAAAAGAGCACGATCTGCCTCCCGGGGACCCGGAGAGGGAGGAACAGCAGATTGCTCGACTAAAGGAACTCTCGAAAACAGCGGACTTAGATCCGGAATTCAGCCGGAAATTTTTGAAATTTATCACCGAAGAGGTTATTCGGCACCACCAACGGATTCGGGATTATTCTTAAGCGGATTTTTCGCCGGCCGATGTTCCATGGTAAGGCTGAGAAAGATACCCACCAGAATCGCCCAGCTGGCTCCGTAGAAAGCCAGGACCACTCCGATCAATCCGGCGACCGTGCGTTTCATCCGGTCATTGGCAATCTTGAAACCCAGGGAAAACCCGGCGAAGCCCTGTAAAACCATCAGAATACAAAGAATGGGCACCCGGAAAGGTAGAATGAAGGTTACCAGGGGTAAGAAAGTCATCATAATCACCCTCATGATATTGAAGGAAGCTGCTCCGCCGATGAGGGTATACATGGAATCCTTGCCCTGCTCATAGCGCCGGGCTATAACCATGGTCATGGCCGCCCAGTTCGGTCCCGCCAGGCCGCCGTTCGGAGCTATCAAAGCATGGATGATATTTCGAATTCCCGTTATCAGGTTCAAACGACCGGTACTGAAACCAATCTCTTCATCGGGTCGGCATTTCGCCGCGTCTTCCACGGTTTCCGCCGCTAAAACGGTTTCACCAAAGGCCATAATATAGGCAGCCAGGGCGATGGGGACAGAACTTACAAACATTTCCAGCTTCGGCATACCCAGAGAAAACAGCGACCATTCCCGAATGACGTGTCCAAACTGAGGCAGAAAAAAACCGAACTGGATTCCCGTAAGCTTTGCTTCACCGGTAACAAAGGCGAGAAACATAACCAATAACAGACTGGGGACGATGCCGTAGCGGGACAGCTTGGCGAGAAACCCTGAAGGGCGCTCCTTAATTCTGCTGGAGACTCGATCGGAGTAGATCAGAAAGAGTACCAGCGGAACGCCGATAACCAGCACATAGAAGTAGTCCTTAAAAAGGAGTCCCGCGGGGGTTATTCCGTACTCTCCCATTAAAACGCTCAAGGCAGCCCCGATGATTAAACCGGCTTTCAAGGATTCCGGGACAATCTTCATCATCTTGTTGGCCATACCGGAGAGGCCGAAGATAATGAAGATAAGGCCGACTACCAGTTGAAGAGCGATATAGGCCTGCAGGCGTTCCGGTCCCGCCGGATAACGAGCTATAAAGGTCATAATCAGGGGCACCGCCGGGGTAAGCCAACCTGAAATGGTGGTGTCCCCCAGGAACTGATGCAGGTAGTAACCCAGCTGCTGGACAATGATAATAGTCAGAGCCGCCTCATAGGGAATGCCGAAAAGATCCTCCAGCAGGGCGACCAGCCCCAGACCCGTAGCCGTCATGATGATTCCCTGAAACAGTTCCGACAGTTCTAAAGGATGATGGACCAGGGGAAGACGCAGGATAAAGGGTCCCATTTTGATACCCGGCTGCACCTGCCCGTAACGCCGCCGGGCTGTTTTGAACATCAGGGTGCGTTTCCTCGGCGTTACCCAGGTTTCTTCCCCGGTCTTTTTCATATTAGGCTTCAACTCCGTCTTCCAGGTATTCTACCTCCGCCCCCAGGGAAGCCAAGGAAGTATCGAACCCAGGATAGGATATGGCGGCCGACTCCACCCGGTCCACCAGGGTAGTACCATCAGCGATCAGACCGGCAATACACATGGCCATGGCAATCCGGTGATCGGCGTAACTGTTTACCGCGCAGCCTTGCAGCCTGCTGTGACGAATGATTAATTCTTTTTCCGTCAGCTCAAGAGATCCGCCCATCTTGGCCAGCTCTTTCTGCATCATCAGCGGACGGTCCGTCTCCTTGAGTCGCGAACTTTCGATATTGATAAGACGGGTTTCTCCTTCGGCAAAACATCCGAGAACAGAGAGAATGGGCACCGAATCAGGGGTGGGTGAACAATCAATCACCCTCCCCTGGAGCTTTCGTCCTCCATTAACGCGTATTCCGTCAAGGCCATGGTTCAAAACCTCAATATCCGCTCCCATATCTTTCAGGACATCGATAAGGATCTTGTCTCCCTGCACATCCTGGGTATCCAGACCACGGAGGGTAACGGAGGAATCGGTGACAGCGGAGCCGATAAGCATAAACGCGCCGGAACTAAAATCTGCCGGCACGGGTTTGTCGAAATTGGCATAAGTCTGACCGCTTTTTACGAAGTACCGGTTGAAGTCCTCCTGGACATCTACCTCTACTCCCAGGGAACGCATCCACTGAAGGGTCATCTCAATGTAGGGAATCTCGTTGGCTCGGTCCACCATGATCTCGCTGTCTTTCTCCGCCAAGGTGGCCGCCAGAATTGTTGTACTGACGTACTGGGAGACAATACCGTCTACAAAGGTTTTTCCGCCTTTTAAAGGACCTCTCACCATAAAGGGCGCGCTGCCGTTTCCCCGGAGAGTAAACGCTTCAGCGCCCAGAAGCATGAGGGCATTCAGTACCGGTTGGGCGGGCCGCCGGCGAATCTGTTCATCCCCGGTCACCACGCACCGACCGTTGAGGGAAGCCAGCATGGCGGACCCCATATACATGGAAGTTCCGGAATTACCCACATCCAGGACATCCTCCGGCAGGCTGAGCTTACCGCCTTCCACCGTCCAATAATCGTCCCGGCTCATATCCAGGGGAACACCCAGAGCCCTGATAATTCCCGCCGCTGAGAGGGAATCCTTTGACCGCACGGGGTTGCGAATGATCGACTTTCCTCTTCCCAGGGCACCGAAATAGAGAGCCCTGATCATGTGAGATTTGGAACCGGGTATCCACACCTCACCCGTCATTGCGCTTTTCTTTACTCTTGCCAGCATGTTTCTGCTCCTGGAATAATGAAGATACTATTCGTTACGTTTTACGGTAATCGTACATTTAAGAGATAGCGAAAGAGAAAAAAAGTACCGAAAGTGGTAAGCAGCGCCACCAGGGGAATCTTCCAATAAAACCGCCTGTATAAATAGAGCATGGAGCCGCAGAGAAAGAGCAGGGTCGACGGTATAAAGCCGATGATCACCAGAAGCCCCAGATAAGCCAGGAACAACCCCAGGGTTATCAGCAAACTGCGTTTTCCCTCTTCTTCTCGTTGAACCTCCGCCCCCCTGCTGCGGTACAGTTGTATCAGCCGCACAACACCGAGAATGACCGTCAAGGCGGTAACAACACCGGGAAAGAGTCCAGGACTTAAGGCAATCGGCCCCATGGTCGGCAGCGTAAGGCTGTAGACCAGCCCCGCTGCACCGATAAGAAGCAACACGATGGTAAAACCCAGTTCCTTTCTGTCCATGGATCTCTCTCCCTTCGTTACTAAGGTTTAATTCCTCGGAATGCCGAAATCAGCCGGAGACTTGGTCGCCACACCGGCGTCGTAGAGGAGCCAGGTCGTGGTGGGTTTCCAGTTATTCACCACTTCCCAGAATTCGTCCCCCGTCTGTCCCATAATTTCGATATACACCTTGTCGGCGAATTCCTTCCACCGAGGATCGGCGCAGGCCTTGGATGCCGCGTCGGTGAGTATATTCACGATGCTCTCCGGGGTATCCTTATGCACCAGGATCATCACCATGACACCGTAGGGCATAACAGGTTGAAATGAGGGTACCTGGGCTCCCAGAGCGGGAACTTCATCCAGAATCTTTTCGTTTGAGAAGGTAGCCAGGAGTTTCACCTTTCCCGCCTTGTAATTTTCCATAACGGAGATGAGAGGGTTAAAGGCTACATCCACATGCCCGCCTAACAGGGCGGCGACTACCGCGGCTCCTCCGCCAAAGGGTACGATATTGAAATCCGCGCCGCTGTACTTCGAGAACAACAAAGCTGAAACATGTCCCAGGGAACCGGGACCGGCAAAACCGGAGATAATCTTTCCGGGCCGGGCCTTGGCGTCGGCAATGAGCTCCTCCACCGTATTCCAGGGAGCATCTGCACTGACGTAGCAGGTGGGAGTGAGACTGGACATCATGATAATCGGCTGAAAATCGGTCACATCCATATCCGAAATACCCATAACGTTCCAGGTACCGCAGGATTCAGTGGTGGTAACCAGAAGGGTATAGCCGTCCGCCGGTTTTCCCATGACGTACTGACTGCCGATGGCACCGCTGGCCCCTTCCTTGTTCTGGACATAGATCTTCGATCCTCCGAGCTGTTCTTCCAGCAGGGGCAGAAAGTTCCGCGCGATATTATCGGTAAGCCCGCCGGCTCCCCAGGTGATAACCGCTTCGATCTCTTGCGTGGGATACGCCACGACTTCCTCTTCCGCTTCCCCTCCGGCGAAAACCATGGCGGCTGCCATAAGGATGAATAAAACGGAAAGAGCAATCCTTGTAAAATTTTTCATATGAACCTCCCTTGTATCATCAGTGATATAACACCACCGGATGTACACTTTAATTGGGTTTTTCATTCTTTTTCCGTTGCCGGAAAAGGGAGAAAACCCGGTTTACCATTTTTTTTCTGCCCGACCGGAAGCCGGGCACCTGGTCGAGGATCTGCAACAGGGCAAAGGCAAAAATAACCAGGGCAATGGGCCGTGAAAAAAGCATCCCCAGGATATCTCCCTCGGATATCATGGATACCCGCCGCATTTCTCCGTCGGCCATACCCCCCAGAACAAGGCCGATAACCACCGGCCCAACGGGAAATTTAATCAGTTTAAAGAAGTAACCCACCAGCCCGGCGACCACCATAATCACAATGTCGAAAACCGAATTCCTGATGGCATAGGCACCGACAAAACAGAGAACCGACACAATGGGCATCAGCGTTTCAGGCCGGACGGAAAGGACTTTCGGAAAATATTTTGTCACCAATAGTCCCAGGAAAAGAAACAAGAAGTTCGCCAGAACAAGCAGAATGATGATGAACCAGAAGAAATTTTGACTGTTCACCATCATCAAGGGGCCCGGTTGCATACCGTGAACGATAAAGGCTCCCATCATCACCGCCGTCACGGCGTCTCCGGGAATTCCCAAGGTCAGCAGCGGGATCATGGCTCCACCGATCATGGCGTTATTGGCTACCTCGGGGGCCACTACCCCTTCGTAAGCCCCCTCTCCAAAGGGAGCGGAGGGATGTTTCACCGTTTTTTTCGCGCTGTCATAGGCTAAAAACGAGGCGATGGTTCCCCCTACCCCCGGCAAGGCTCCAATCCAGGCACCTAGAATCGAGGAACGAATAATCAAGGGAATCATCTTGAGAAAGGTTTTAAGCTTAGGGAGAACCTTTCCCAGCTGGTCAATAGCCTTGTGTTGATGGGAGGGCGTTCGCATTTGCACAATCACTTCCGAAAGTCCGAAGAACCCTATGAGGCTGGGGATAAGGCCTATGCCCGAGAGCAGGTTCATACTGCCGAAGGTAAACCGGGGTATGCCGTACACCGGGTCCATCCCCACGGTAGATAAGAGCAGGCCGAAAAGCCCGGCGAGAATCGCCTTTAAAAAAGAGCCTTCTGAAAGGTTCCCTATAGTGATAAGCCCTAGGGTAATAAGCCCTAAATACTCAAAGGGACCGAATTTCAGAGCAATAACCGATATGGGAGGAGCGAAGGCCGCCAGGAAAAAAACCCCGATAAGCCCGCCGATGAAGGAACCGATCCTCGCCAGGCCTAAGGCCATGGCGGCTTTTCCCTGCCTGGCCAGGGGATACCCGTCGAAGCCAGTGCAAATTGCTCCGGGAGCGCCGGGAATATTCAACAGCACCGCCGAAATGGAACCGCCGAAGACACCACCGCAGTACACCCCGATGATCATCGCCATGGCGTATTCCATGGACCAGCTGAAGGTCAGGGACACCAGGAGAGCCGTCGCCATGGTGACCGAAAGCCCAGGAAGGGCGCCGATGAGAACACCGCTTAGACTTCCCAAAGCGGTCAGGAGAAGAACATTCAAATCCATGGCACTCTTCAAGGCTTCACCGAACAACGCGTTACCTCCCGTAAACGTTTTCTCAATTTTAGCCCCCATATTTCCATTATGTCAAGGATTTTTTGCTTTTTTAGTGTTTTTTTCGGAATATTTTTGTTTTTAAGTAAACGTTTTCTGCACGGTAGACTGTCTTATTTCTAATTTGACATCAATCAGCTTATCTTGAGCTTCCTCTCCCAGAATGACCTGATTCAGCCGCTCGACGGCTTCAACGCCTACCCGGTACATATCGTGGACTACCGCTGTGGTGGGCGTGGCCAATAATTCCCCGGTACTTGAATCGTCCAGGCTGATTAAAGAAATATCTTCAGGAATTCTGATACCCTGCTCCTGGCAGAAGCGATACACTCCGCGGGCGACAAAACAGTTAGGCACTATCAGGGCGTCCAGATCGGTCAACCGTCCAACTATTTCCCTGGAAGATACATAACCGCTTTCCGCGTCAAAACCGCAGAAGATCAGGAGTGCTTCTTGTATCTTCTCCCCTTCCTCCAACAAAGCCCCCCGGTAGCCCCTCAGCCTGTCCAGCGTGGAGAAGGATCCGCTCAAAGGAGTATCTATCGAAGCGATCATGGACGGGTAATCGGGGAAAGGCGGCTTTTCCCAGAAGCCGGCAAAGAAACCGATATACTTTCGTCCGAGGTTTAACAGATAACGGGTGGCGAGATAACCGGCTTTCTCATCATTGGTACTTACATGAGGCATTCCCTGGATCACTCTGCGGCGTCCCGCTATTACCAGGGGAAGGTGCCGCAGGATTTCCAGTTCCTCCAGGAACGGACCGGCGGCCACAGGACAATAAATCAACCCGTCGATCATGTAATTGGAGAGCTTGATCAGGAATTCCTTTTCGGTGCTGGACTTCCCTTCCACCGTCCCGACAACCACCATCTGGCCATACTCGTCGGCCTTATCGATAGCCCCGTTGACGATACTGCTGAAATAGGCCAGGGAAAGTTTCGGCACAACGATACCTAAAAGCCCCGAAGTCTTGCTTCTCATATACCGGGCCGCCGGTGAAGGACGATACCCTAAAGACTCAGCCGTATGCATGACTTTTTCCGCCAGGGCTTCATCCACACTGGTATTGCCGTTTAATACTCTGGATACCGTAGCGGTGGACACCCCGGCCAGGCGGGCAATGTCTCTGATCCCGGTTACTCGCTTTTTTGACATAGCTTACTCCCTCACGTAGGTCTATCATAGTACAAGGCATCCCTTTTGAAAACCTGTGGCAAGGAACTCTTTTTCGCTTTGATTCATTTTATTATCGCTAAAATGTAGAAAATGCCCCTGTTTCCTTATATACTTCATTCTGTGATGAAAGAAATAGGCGGGAAAAAAACCATTCTCCTGGTGGATGATGAAGCCATTGTCACAATGCATGAGACTGCCCTGCTGCGGAAGCACGGTTATGCGGTTATAAACGCGGAAAACAGTTCTGAAGCCCTGGAAATGCTGAAAAATCATCATGTAGACTTGATTCTTCTGGATCTCGACCTGGGACGGGATTCTCCCGACGGCACGAAAACGGCTGAAAGGATTCTTCAGGAATGGGATCTGCCCATTGTCTTTCTGACCGGCCACGCGGAACGGGAAATGGTGGATAAAGTAAAGGGAATCCCCCGGTACGGCTATGTTCTGAAGAACGCGGGAGAATTTGTCCTCC
>JAFGDJ010000138.1 GCA_016932135.1 Spirochaetales bacterium
AACCAGGGTTCCCCGGAGGAAGTTGTACAGGCTGCCGCTGCTCCAGGTATCACCCAAGGTTTCAATTATCTGTCCCTGCTTTTCCGCCGCTTCACGCCAGGCGGGGGCAGCGGCCTCTCCGAACACGGCGGTGCTGAACAGCCAGGCGTGGAGGATAAAATCCGTATCCTCCGCCGGTTCGAAGGGGATGTCCCAGGGCCTCTTCCCCAAGTGCTCCTTTGAACCTTCCATGGTTTTTAGAAGCTTAAGGCCTTCGGATATTTCCGGGCTCCCCGCCCTGACGGTAAGATGAAGGAAGAACAACTCCTTCACCAAAGATACAGCTGAGGTTCGGTAGCCGTTCAGTTCGCCTCTGTACACGGGACTGTGGAGTTCCGCCCATCGGCGGGCCCGGCTCCGCCAGACGGGATCTTCCCGGGAACCGAACCAGCGGCCTGAGGCGTAGATTTCGTAGGGACTGTTCGCTTTCCAGGGGTATGACCTGGGGTCCTTGAGGCTCATGGATTACAGTATAACGCAAACCGGTGTTTCCTGTCCTCTTCTTGCGGGTAGTGGAGCGGACAAACAGAAACGAAGGCCGGGAGGTTTTAGAATCTCATTGTATGGATGAAAGTCAAGCTTTTCGAAGGCTGTGCTTATTTACCTCTTCTGGAAAAAAGCGCTTTGAAGAGATTCAGGCCGTTTCTCTTCTTACCGGTCACCTGAATGCCCGAAAGGTTAATCAGGTCCTGCTCTTTCCCTACCGCCAGGAGTATATCGTAGGGAGCCAATCGGTGATTTCCCGAGGCAAATTCGAAATCTTCTTCATCTTTTCGAACGGCAATGACATTGACATTGAAGCTGTTCCGAATACCCGATTCGATGAGCGTTTTTCCCTGTAGTTCCTTGGGTACTCGTATCTCCGCCATAACCAGTCCCTGGCTGATGGGGAGATAGTTAAACAGATCGGAAGACACCAGCATGGGTGTTATCCGCTGGGCCGCCTCTTTGGCGGGAAATATCACCTGGGTTGCCCCCAGCATCTGCAGTATTTCACCGTGCTCGTTACTTTCAGCCCGGGCGATGATATTTTTCACCCCGATCTTTTTCAGGTAATTGGTAACCAGGGACGACACTTCGATTTGTTTGCCCAGGTCGATGATGGCTGCGTCGATGGTATCAGGAACAAGCTTCCGGATAACTTCTTCCTGGAAGGCATTGGCTATATACACCGCGCTTACTTTATCCTTGTATTGATTGGTCAGAGATTCATCCTGGTCGATGATCATAACCTCCGCGTGAAACTTGGTGAGTTCGTCCACCATCCGTCTTCCGAAGATTCCTAATCCGATTATTACAAACTGTTTCATCCTATTAATACCTCCCCATGGGGATAATCGACCAGATGATCTAAGCGTTTCCCCGGAAAGGGGATCGCCATGAAGACAAGTCCTACTCGGCCGGCAAACATGGTACAGATAATGACTATTTTCCCGGCGTTACTCAGAAGGGGTGTGATTCCCAGGGATAGTCCCACGGTACCGAAGGCGGATACGGTTTCAAAGATGATGTCCATGTAACAGGCTTTACCGCCGGCGACCAGGGTTCCTTCGGTTATTGAGAGGGCTATTATTGCCGCGCTTACGAGAAACAGGGCTTTCAGCATGAACATGTTGGCATGAGAGAGTGTTTTAGCCCCGATCTTCTTTCCGGCGATTCTGATCTCTCCTTTTCCATCTACGCCCTTTAAAACAATCAGGATTATGAGGAAAAAGGTGGTTACTTTTATACCGCCGGCGGTAGACCCCGGGGCTCCGCCGATATACATGAGCAGTGTAACGAGGGTTTTTGAGTTAAGATGAAGCCCGGCCGTGCTTACCGTGTTGAAACCGGCGGTTCTGGGGGTGACTGAAAGGAACATGGAATTGAGGGCAGCCTGGGGAGCGGACATATTCTGAAAAGCGTGATTCCTTTCCAGGATAAAGAAGAACAGGGTTCCCAGAGTTATCAGAGAAAAGGTCATGATAAGAACAATTTTTGAATGGAAGGAGATTTTTCGCCGTCGACCCACAGCCCTGGCGAAGGTGTCGGTGATGACAGTGAAACTAAGGCCACCGGCAATAATCAACCCTATAATTACCGACAGAACGACCGGATTTCGATTCCATCCCTCCAGGCTGTCGGAAAAGGTGGAAAAGCCCGCGTTACAAAAGGCGGATACTGCGTGAAACAGCGCGGAAAAGAAACTCTTCTCCAACGTCCGGAACTGGGTGAATAAGAGAAGCATGCCGATTGCCTCGATGGAAAAGGTCAGAAGGAGTATCTTTTTCAGAATAGTCGCCGGTTCGTATTCCAGGCTTTCAACATAGTATTCCTTGATCAGTTTCCGGTTGTGGAAGGAGAAACGGTTGCCCGGCATGAGGAGAAATAATGTGGAAAAGGTTAAGATTCCCAATCCCCCCATTTGTATTAAAAGGAGTATGACTGTCTGACCGAAGATCGAATAAGAGGCCGTATCGACGGTTATGAGTCCCGTTACGCAGGCCGCGGAGGTGGCCGTAAAAAGGGCGTCCAGGTAGCCCAGGGGTTCACTTCCCTCCCAGGAAATCGGCAGGGACAACAGAAGGGACCCGGTAAGAATAATGATAATGAAATAACCGAGAAGCAGTGTTTTATCCGTAAAAAGTGAACCTTTCATGATTTTCGTTTGAATAATTGCGCGACACCCAGGATAAGGATGTAAAACTCGAAACGGCCGAGGATCATGGCGCCAGTCTGGGTCCAGAGAACCCCCGGAGAATTTTCGCCTGAGACAGACCCGAAAGCAAGGCCGTTATTTCCCAGGGCGGAAATGATCATCCCCAGGCTATCATGTAAATCCATTCCCCGGGAAGTCAAAATCAAGGTGCCGGCGGCGGTACAAACGGCAAAAAGAAACACAAATAAGCCGCTCTGACATACGTCCCGGGGCGTCAGTTCCACGGGAGCGATACCGGTTCGTATCCTGGTAAAGATCACCCGGTGACCGGAATTCAAAAAACGGCGAAATTCCAGGAAAAGTCCCTTTAACAACTGGTTGATACGGTACAGCTTTATTCCTCCGGCAGCGGAGCCGGCGAACCCGCCGACAGCCGTCAGAAGCAGGAACAGGCTGCGATGAAAAGCTGAGGAGTTATTTATTTCAGACAGAGTGAATCCGGTGCTGGTTATGACGGAGGTGACCTGGAATAACGAGGGCAATACCTTTGCCCCGGGGCTGCGGATCGTCAATCCCAGGGTGCCTAAAGCTGTTAAAAGGTAAAACAGCCTGATTTCACCGTTTTGAAGGAAGGTGAAGACCTTTCCGCGGATTATCTTGCGGGCGATGAAGACGTTCATGCTTCCCAGAAACATCAGAAGCATCAGGATGATCGACCGTAATCTACCTGGATAGGTGAGCATACCGCCTTTTACCGGGGTAAATCCTCCGGTAGAAACGGCGGAGAAGGAGTAGATGACCGCATCGAAGATGCCGGTTCCCGCGATGATCAGGGCGGCCAGCCCCAGGAGGAAGTACGATCCGTAGAGAATACAGACAAAGCGAAACAGCCGGCGCAGGTTCATATTCCGGGGATACACCCCGTCGGGAGCTTCGGTCGGCCCGGTCATCAGGGGGATGTCCCCGTCGGCGAAGGAAAAAGCCGTTGCCAGCATAAGGGCGGCGGCCAGGCCTCCGGTAAACTGTATGCTGCCTCGGAAAAGTATGAGCAGCCGGGGGGCGGACGAAACATCCAGAAGAGAGAAGGCCGTGGTTGTCCAACCGCTGACTGACTCGTAGATGCCTTCGGTTATATCCAGATTCGAGAGGTACATAATCGGCAGAACGCTCAATCCGGCGGCGGCTATCCAGGCCGTTACAACCGCCGCGCAGGCTTGTCCGACGGAAAGGGCGTCGGAGTCACGGAGATTTTTTCCCCGGTACATCAAACCTCCCCCGGTGAGCAACAGGATTACCGCCGGTAACAGCAGCGACCCTAAGGCGGTGAGGGAAGCTTCTTCAAAGGGCAGGATGAGAAGCGAAAGAAGAAAGGGGGCTGAAAAAAGTACCAGAAGAGAACCCAGGGTGTGGCAAAAACGGCAATGGTGTGTCCGGGGTTTACTCATCGCTGATCCTGTACCCCACGCCGACTTCCGTTCGTATTATCTGGGGATCCGAAGGATCCTTTTCCAGCTTTCGTCGTAGGTTCGCCATGAACACCCGCAGTGATTGAGTGTCATTTCCCGCCCCGGGACCCCAGACCTCCCTGACCAGGAACGCGTGGGTCAATACCTTTCCCGGATGCCGTACCATGACCGACAGAAGTTTGAACTCCGTGGGGGTTACATGGACTTCCTTTCCGTCGACGAAGACGATCCTTTTTTCCAGATCTACGGTCAAGCTTTCAACCTTGTAGACCGTGGTTCCCTCTTTGGCGTGCTGTTTTAATTGTGCCGCCCGGCGAAGCCCGGCTCGTATACGGGCCAACAGTTCCGCGGTGCCGAAGGGTTTGCTGAGATAATCATCCGCTCCCGCGTCCAGGGCTTCAACCTTGTCCCATTCCTGGCCCCGGGCGGACAGAACGATGATGGGGACGGCGGAAAAATCCCTTATCCTATGGATAACCTCGATGCCGTCGATATCCGGCAGGCCCAGGTCCAGAAGTATCAGATCAGGACCGTGAGAAGCGGTAAGGGATAAGGCTTCATTGCCGGTTTTGGCGTCCAGAACCCGGTATGACTGGGTTTTTATGGAGGCGCTGAGAAAGTTACGGACCGGCTTTTCATCATCCACCAGGAGAATCAGGGGGTTAGTCATGCTGTTCATCCTCCATGGGAAGGGTAAAGCTGAAACGCGCTCCGCCTTCAGGCTTGTTGGATGCGGTAATCCGTCCGCCATGGGCTTCCACCACCGCCCGGCAGATACCGAGTCCCAGCCCCGCTCCCCGGGCGTTTTTGCTCCGGGAAACCTGGCTTTGTTTGAAAAGGTCGAAGATAGTGGGAATTGAAACATCGGGAATACCCGGACCGTTGTCCTCCACGGAGAACTCAACCAGCGCTTTTTCTTCTTCTTTAAGAACGCCGGCAGATACAACAATGTTTGTTCCTTCCGGAGTATGCTGGATAGCGTTGGTTAACAGGTTTATCAGTACTTGTTCTATCAGGGTGCCTTCCATGGGCACCAGGACAACCTCGGAAGGCGGCTGTACTTCAAGCTCATGTTCTCCCAGCCATCCGCGGATTCTCTGAACGGCGGAGAGAAGAACGTCATCCAGGACTTCCGGCACTTTGCGGATAACACCCCCGGCGCTTTGTACCCGGGTGAGGCTCAGGATGTTTTCCACCATATGGGACAACCAGGTTGCTTCATCATGGATACTTTTAAGAAGGTCGTTCCTGGTATCGTCTTCCAGGCTGTCATTATCGGAAAGCAGGGTACTGCTGGCTCCGGTAATTCCCGCCAGGGGAGTTCTGAAGTCGTGGGAAATGGAACGAAGAATGGTCAGCCGGAGTTTATCGTTTTCCGCCCGTACCTTGGCTTCTTCATGTTTTGTCAGAATTCGTTCCCGGTCCAGGGCAAGAGATATCTGGGCTGCGAAGGTCTGGAGGAGCGATTCTTCCTCCTTCGAGAGGATACAATTTTTTTCAATGCTGTGAATGGAAAGATAACCGTAATGTCCTTCGGATCCACGAATGGGAATCTGGAAAGCCGCCGGCTCCTCGGTGACGGGTTCTTCGCCCTCCCCCGGATAGAGTACCGATGAGGGTGTCTGGGCTGAGCCCTCCAGGATGATAACGGGAACCCCCGGGATGGTGTCGTTTATCTGTTCCAGGGCTTTTCGGCAAATAGCGTCGGGACTGCCGGAGGCTAAAAGGGCGCGGCTGACGCGAAAAAGCACGTTTGCCCGCTGTTCTCGTTCCGCCGCTTGCTTAGCCTGGTTTTTTTCCCGGACCGTCAGGGCGCTGATAATCAAGGCTACCGCCAGCATAACGACAAAGGTAAAGATATACTGGGTGTCGTTTACGGCAAAGGTATACCGGGGTTCGGTAAAGAAGAAATTGAACAGGAAAACGCTCAGAATGGAGGCGGCGACTCCGAAGAGTCTGCCGGTACGTACCGATGTCAGAACCACACCGAAAATAAAAACCATGATCAGGTTCGCGTCGGAAAAACCCAGGGATTGAAAAGCGAAAGCAATGGCCGTAACGCCGCAGAGAATAAAAAAAGTTGTAATACTGTCAACGAAAGAGCTTGGAAATCTGTCGCTGCAACGATGACTGTTTTCTCTATCAGGTTTTTTCATGCCTGTCATTATATCCTAAGGAGTGTTAAGAGTGCATTAATATTGGCCCCGGGGATATAAAGATTCTGTGAAGATTTCGGTAGCTATAAAAGTCATCTTTTCTATCCTTTTACTTCCCAATTCTTCCTGTCAGCCTGAGAAGGCCGTCCAGAATGGTCAGGGGATGGGGCGGGCACCCGGGGATGTAGAGATCCACCGGCAGCATTTCCGAAACACCCCCCGCTGTTTCCCGGTGGCCGGAAAAGACTCCTCCGGAGACGGCGCAGGCGCCGACGGCGATCACGAGTCGGGGGCCAGGCACGGCATTCCAGGTTTCCAGCAGGGCTTCCTTCATATTCTCGGTTACCGGGCCGGTGACCAGAAGGCCGTCGGCGTGCCGGGGAGAGGCGACAAACTGGATGCCGAAACGGCCCAGGTCCCAGGCCAGGGTTGAAAGAACGTTGGTATCGGCCTCGCAGGCGTTACACCCCCCGGCGCTTACCTGCCGTAGGCGCAAAGAACGCCGGGCAACATGGTATACCCTCCGGTTCAGGACTACCGCGGCCGGCCGGGGCCGGGGACTCCACAGGTCTTCTCTGCATGAGGCGGAGAGGCGGTATTCCCTGTCCTGGCGGATGAGATTCTTCGGGCAGGCTCCCGCGCAGGCGGCACAGAAGAGGCAGGCTCCCAGGTCCACGTTGAAGGCGCCGTCCGCAATTCGGATAGCGTGAGTAGGGCATGCCTGTTCACAGAGCCGGCATGCCGGCGGGCATTGACCCGGGTCGGCGCAGGAGGGAACGCCTCTGTAGCGGTCCGGAAGCTCCGGCGCCGGGCCATGGGGGTAGGAAAAGGTCCGGTAACCCTGTTTCATCCGGACCAGCAGGCTTCGCAGCATCGATGGAATCTCCTATAAATCGTGTCCGCAGTAGGACAGGTTGAAACTTTTATTGCAGAGAGGAAAATCGGAGATCTCCTGCTTCCGCAAGGCCATGGCCAGGCCGGTCCAGTTCTTAAAGGATGGATCGACTATCCGGTAATTGGAAAAACGTCCCGCATTGTCGGTCAGGGCGACATGAAGGATCTCTCCGCGCCAGCCTTCCGCCGCGCCGATGGCAAGGCAGTTCCTTTTCAAGGGACTGACAGGCCTGAGAATCTCTCCCGCCGAAAGGTTTTCCAGGAGACGAAGGATAAACTCTTCTGAGTGAACCAGTTCGTCTCGCCTCACCGAAGCCCGGGCCGCCACGTCTCCCGCCTCTGCCGTAACCAGGGCAGGCCGGTCTTTCTTGTATGCTCCCGCGGGGTGGGAATGCCGCGTATCTCCGGACAGGCCGCTGGCCCTTGCCGCGGGGCCCACCAGGCCCAGGTCTTCCGCCGTTTCCCGGGGGACCGGACCGCAGCCTTCGAACCGGGCCAATACCGAAGGGGTCCGCCAGATCAGACCGACGGCGTCGGCGATTTCCCTGCCGGCGGTCTTCAGCCGGGTCTTCAAGGTATCCGCCCGGGATTCTTCGATATTCCAGGCGACCCCGCCGGGAAGGATAAGCCCCCGGCCGAACCGGTTTCCGCAGATCAAGGCCGTCAGGTTGAGCACATCCCCGCGAAGGCGGCCGCAGAAGCTGCTGGTGGGCAGATACCCCACATCACCGGCCAGGGCGCCCAGGTCTCCGGTATGGTTGGCCATCCGTTCCAGTTCCAGGGCAACGGCCCGGATCTCCGCCCCCCTGGCCGGGGTTTCAATCCCCGCCAGGGCTTCACAGACCCCGGCATAGGCCGTACTGTGACCGATGGTGGTGTCCCCGGCGGCGGTTTCCATGTAGTGGATGGTCCTTTTATCGGGTCCACCGACCAGGGCTCCTTGGATTCCCCGGTGCTGGTACCCCAGGGCTATTTCCAGATGCAGGACCTCCTCCCCGCGGCAGTTGAACCTGAAGTGCCCCGGTTCGATGATCCCCGCGTGGACGGGACCCACGGCCACCTGGTGGACTTCCTCCCCCTGCACGGTGTAGAAATTTCCCCCGCCGGGGCGATCCGCGGACCCGGTATAACGAACCGGCTTGAGCCACGGGTGTCCTCCAGGGACGATACCGAAATCTTCGTGGAGTTGACGCTCGAAAAGATGAAGCTGGGGAAAATCGGGGGTGAAAGCCGGGTAGGCTTCCCCGGGGTCGGACAAGATAACATGGAAGCTTCCCGTCCGGTCCGCCATCATGACTAAAAGAAGCCGGGGCTTTTCCTTTTCGTCGAGGATGCCGAAGAGTCCGCCGATACGATTGCCGGCCTCGGTCTCCGAGGCGAGGGTTTCCCGCATCTTTTCGACGGAAACCACGGGAATGTCGGCGATAGCTATAACCCCGGGATGCTGAAGAGGAGCGCTCACAGTATTCATTTCAGGCCTCCGAAGAGAGAGGCCGCCATGGTGAAGTGGTCGGCCAGGGGTTCGGGAAGCCAGAGGCCCAGGGTAAGGCAGAGAAGGAGAAAGAAAGCGGGGACCAGAAGGGAGGGAAAGGTTTCTTTCTCTTCCCGGGGTGATGATTCTCCCTTGCCCTGGATCATCGGGAGTACCGTGGCGGCGATGCCGAAGAAGGCCAGGGTGAGAAAGAGCAGGAAGAATATACCGCCGATGACCTTCCCGCCGGAAAAGGCTTCCCGCAAGATGTAAAACTCACTGAAGAAGGTGCCGAAGGGAGGAAATCCTGTAGCGGCGAAGAATCCGGCCCCCCAGAGAAGGGCGGTGCCGGGGATCCGGCGGGCCATCCCTTTTACACCGGCGACTTCCTTGGTCTTGTAGGCTTTGAGAATCATCCCCGCGGAGAGAAAGAGGGAGGCTTTGACCAGGGAATGATTCACTCCGTGGTACAGGGCTCCGAAAGCCCCCAGGCCGCCGATCCCCATGGCAAAGGCCAGGATGCCCATGTGTTCAATACTGGAGTACGCCAGAAGGCGTTTGTAGTCTTTCTGGTTGCAGAGGAAGACCGCGGCCAGGCCCATGGAAAGAAGGCCGAAGCCCTTTAACACCCCGGCGGCGAAGTCCGCCTGGGCTTCTCCGGCGGTCAGAAGAACGGAATAGAACCGCAGGATGCCTAAAAAGGCGCAGTTTAGCAGGGCGCCGGATAACAGAGACGACACGAACCCCGGAGCCTCGCTGTGGGCGTCGGGCAGCCAGGTGTGCATGGGGGCGAGGCCCATCTTCGTTCCGTATCCCACCACCAGGAAGATAAAAGCCCCTTTTAAGAGTTTTATTTCCATCTTAGGTGCCAGGGTAATGAGGTCGGAGAAAAGGAGGGATAAGGTCGTTCCTTCACCTTCGGGGGGGATGGAAATAGACAGCAGGAGGTTTCCGAACAGGGCCAGGGCGATGCCCACGGAACAGATCAGGAGGTACTTCCAGGTGGCCTCCAGGGATCGGGGATTTTTGTGGATATAGATCAAGGGGGCGCTGGCCAGGGTGGTGGCTTCTATGAAAACCCAGAGCAGCCCGGCGTGGGCGACCAGGCAGACCGCCGACATG
>JAFGDJ010000139.1 GCA_016932135.1 Spirochaetales bacterium
AAGACATACATCTTTCCGTTGCTTAAGGTAACGGGCTTGGCGTAGTACATCATGTCGGTTTTCAGCGTATCGCTCCAACGAAGAGAATAATCCGCCTTCCCCGCCAGGGCCCGCCGTACCTCCGGTCGATCGCCGTGATTATCCAGCAGTCGGGCATCGTAATGGGAATCGCCGACGACAGTTCCGTCAGGGGTGATGATGGTGAGCCGGGTGGCTGTCTCATTCAGCGAGCCGGGGTGAATGAAGTCTTCCAGGGCTCCGTCGTCCGTGGAGGTAATCAGTACGGTTTCCATGAGATCGGCCGTCCACTGAAGGTGACTCTTGTACATGGTGGTGAGGGTTTCATTCATCTTCCGCCCCGCCAACAGGGCGAAGAGGAAGAGGGAGCCGCAGAGAACCAGGATAAAGGTTCCCAGGTAACGAGCCGTCCAGGACTTTTTCATGGAGTCTCCCGAAAGCGGTAGCCGATACCGCGGACCGTTTCAATCAGATCCCCCGCAGCACCGAGCTTCTTGCGCAAAGCGAGGATCTGCACATCCACCGCCCGCTCGGTCACCGGGTAATCCTCTCCCTTGACAGACCGGATTATCTGCCCGCGGGAGAAAACCCAGCCGGAATTTCCCGCCAGGTACGATAAGATACCGAACTCCGTGGCAGAAAGCTCGACCATATCCTGACCCACCCTGACCTCGTGACGGGCTTTATCGATGGTGACTTCTCCGGCACGGATGATCCGCCGCTCTTCCGGCGGTCCCGAGGAAGCTTCCTTTCGCCGAAGAACGCTCTTCACCCGGGCCAGGAGGATCCGGGGACTGAAGGGTTTCGGGACATAATCGTCCGCCCCCAGTTCCAGCCCCAGCACCACGTCGGCCTCCTCGCCCCGGGCGCTTACCATGATGATGGGGATGGAAGCGGTGGTCTCGTCAGCCTTCAACCCCTTGCAGATCTCAAGACCGTTTATCCCCGGCAGCATCAGATCCAGCAAAAGCAGATCGGGTCTTCTGTTTCTCGCCAGCTTCAACCCTTCTTCGCCCGTTCCGGCCTTCAACACGTCATACCCGTCCTTCTCCAGGTTATAGGCTATAAGATTAAGAATATCCGTCTCGTCTTCCACTACCAGGATAGTACCCTTACCCATACGTTCCTCCTCCGTCTAGAAGGTCACATGCTTCCCCGTGGCTAAAAACACGGTCCGCTCGCAGATATTCGTCACGTGATCACCGGTCCGTTCCAACCAGCGGCTTAAGAAAAGAAAATTGATCCCCTGGCTAATCTTGGCGGGATCTTCCATCATATAGGTCAGTAATTCCCGCAAAACCTGGGCGTGCAGGGCGTCCAGCTGGTCATCTCTCCCGGCTACCGAGCGGGCCGCTTCGGGGTCCTGTTCCACAAAGGCCGTCAGGGCGTCGTGAATCATCCCTTCCGCAATAACTGCCATCCTGGGGATATCGATCAGGGGTTTCATGTAGGGTTCTCCGTACAGCCGTTTCATCACCTCGGCGATATGGACCGCCTGATCTCCGATCCGCTCAAGATCTCCCAGAACGTTGAGGGTCGCCACAAGCTGCCTCAGATCAGAGGCCACCGGCTGTTCCTTGGCAATAAGAACCGTACAGGTATCTTCAATGTCCAACTGCTGCCGGTCGATATCGGTATCCCCTTGAATAACCCGGTCCGCCAGATCGATATCTTTATCCACCAGGGCTTTAACCGCGTTCCGGAGGGCTTCTTCTACCAGGGTGCCCATGGTGAGGACTTCCTGATTCAAGGCATCCAGGGCCTCGTCAAAATGCTGTCGGCTGTACATCTTCCTTCCTCCTGATCAACCGAATCTGCCGGATATATAGGCTTCCGTTCTGCTGTCTTCGGGGTTGAAAAAGATTTTTTCCGTGTCCCCGTATTCCACCACCACGCCGTTTAGGAAAAAAGCCGTGGTATCCGACACCCTGCCGGCCTGCTGCATATTGTGGGTAACGATAATGATAGTATACTTCTTTTTCAGCTCGAAGATCAGCTCTTCTATCCGGGACGTGGAAATGGGATCCAGGGCGCTGGTAGGTTCGTCCATCAGCACCACGTCCGGCTCCACCGCCAGAACCCGGGCTATACAGAGACGCTGCTGCTGTCCTCCGGAAAGACCCAGGGCCGGTTTGTGAAGCCGATCCGACACCTCTTCCCACAGGGCCGCCGCCTTCAGACTGTTTTCCACCAGATCATCCAGCAGGCTCTTCGAGGTTATTCCATGGATCTTCGGACCGTAGGCGATATTCTCGTAGATCGACATGGGAAAGGGGTTCGGTTTCTGAAAAACCATGCCGATCCGTTTCCGCAGTTCGATGACATCGTAATCGGCATAGATATTCACCCCTTCATACAGCACGTCTCCCGTGATACGCACATGGTCTATCAGGTCGTTCATCCTGTTCAGGGTCCGGATAAAGGTAGACTTTCCGCACCCCGATGGCCCGATCAGGGCGGTAACCCGATGAGACCGGACCTCCAGGGTGACATCTTTCAGCGCCTGGTTGTCCCCGTAGAACAGATCCAGGTCTTTGATGCGGAATTTACTTGGTTGTTCTTCCATTATTTCAAGGCCTCCTCGCCTTATCCGCTCATCCTGCCCGCCCGGCCGATGAGGCGGGTGGTGGAGTAATTTACCAGAAGAATAATAAAAACCAGGATAGCCCCGGTGGCAAAGGCCCTGTCGAAGGATATGGCCTCGGAAAAGAGAAAATACAGATGCAGGGACAGCACCCGGGCGGAGGAACTCGGACCCCGGACAAGCTCGTAATTGGACCCCAGGGTATACAGCAGCACGGCGGTCTCCCCCACTACCCGGCCCAAAGCAAGAATCAGCCCGGTAAGAATTCCCGGCACCGCCGCGGGAAGGACTACTTTAAAGGTGGTCTGCAGTTTCGAGGCGCCCAAAGCCAGACTCCCCTCCCTGTAGGAAAGAGGAACAGCCTTTAAGGCTTCTTCGGAGGTCCGTATAATCGTGGGAAGGATCATCATGGTCACCGTCAGGGTGCTGGAGATGAAGCCGATTCCCAAACCCAGGGTGTTCACGAAAAAAATGTTGCCGAAGAGTCCGAAGATGATGGAAGGAACCCCGGCCAGGGTTTCCGTTCCCCTCCGCAAAAGGGAGACCAGAGGTCCCTGCTTCGCGTATTCCACCAGATAGATCGCCGCCAGCACTCCCGCCGGGGCGGCGAAAAGAAGGGTGAAAAGAATGAGAAACAGGGTGTTGAGAATGATGGTGGAAATGCCCCCCCATTTTCCCGATCGAGCCGGGGGCTCGAGGAGAAAAGAGAGGGTCAGATTTCCCTTTACCTCACGACGGGAGACCTCCAGGATGGAGAGCCCCCCGGCGGCCGCGTCATCGTAGAAACACAATCCCAGGCTGTCGGGAAGGTCTGTGATCATGCGAAAAAAGTCTTCCGGGGAATCGGCCGCCGGGATATCCGATGGAGAAACCAGCTCATCCAGGCCCCAGGCTTCAGGAGGGCGGATGAGCCGGATCGGCCGGTCGTGGCCCCCTAGGTCCTTCCAGTCGGTTATGTCCCCGGAAAGCACCAGCTTCAACTCCTTCTCGGTGATGACGGATAATTGCCTGTTATCGATTATTTCTTTCACCGACGGATGTACCGCCACCACGATACGCCGGACCGGGACAACCTTGACCTTCCTGTTCGTCACCGGTGTGTCGGCCTCGATGATGCCGATTCCCGCCGGGTCCTCCGCAATTCGGCGGATCATTTCTTCGTCATCCTCCAGGTACGCCACATAGCTTCCGAAACCGCCCTCCGGCCCGGCGATGAGTGTTTCCGCCGCTTTACCGAGGGGAGTGTTCCGTGAAGGAGCCAGGGCGGTAATTCGCTTGTCCTGCATGGAGTAGTGCCCCCAGTTTTCCGCCCGTGATTTGGTGTAGATGGTGCGAAGATCTTCCATGGTCAAATCACTGATTTTCACCTGGCGATGAACAATAATCTTCATTGCGTATTCCCCTGTTTCTTCCGATTTCAGGGTCTCTTCCAGGAAGGGGGAAACGAAATAACTCTTCTCCTGCCGGGAAACGAATCCGCGAACCATGATATAGAGAATAATCCCCAGAAGTATCGCCAGGGTGAGCAGGACGGCCGTCCACAACAGGGCCTTGGCGGCTTTTTCCTTTTTCCGGGATAGAATCGTATGGTTGGAAACGTCCATGGTTACCGGCCTCTCCCGACGGTCCGTTTCAGCATCGTCTGTACCGTCAGATTGATCAGAAAGATAAAAACGAAAAGAACAATGCCCGTGGAAAACAGGCTTGTTTCATGAAGGCTGCCGACAGCGGCGTATTTCAGATCTGTCACCACGTTCATCGTCAGGGTCCGGGTATGGGAAATCAGACTGGTGGGCATAATGGGAGAATTCCCCGCCACCATCAGCACGGCCATGGTTTCGCCGATGGCCCGGCCGATCCCCAGCACAACCCCGGCGATGATCCCCGACCGGGCTGCCGGAAGCAGGGCCTTGAGAATGGTCTGCCAGTGGGTGGCTCCCAGGGCGAAGGAAGCCTCTCGAATCTCCGAGGGGACGGCCCGCAGGGAAACCTCGGTGATATTAATGATCGTAGGTAGAATCATCACCGCCAGAACGATCCCCGCCGTGAGCCC
>JAFGDJ010000140.1 GCA_016932135.1 Spirochaetales bacterium
GTTTTCTTTCATGAAGGCCCGGTGTTCTTCCACGATGGAGTCGTTGGTATAGGTACCCAGGTTGATGATATGCCAGGATAGTCCCTTATCCCCCATGGCTTCCACCAGTTTGTCCAGTCCCCGGTAATTGAGATTGCTCACCACCGATACGATGCCTACATAGGGAAGAGAAGACTTCTGCCGTTCCTTTTCGCGTTTCAAGGCTTCCAGACCTTCCACCACCCGGCGGTACGAACCTTTTCCCCTGATCCGGTCGTTTTCTTCTTCGAAGGAATCCAGAGACACAAATAAAGCACTCCATTTGTCCCGGACGATTTGCTCGGCGTGCCGGGCCAACAGGGTGCCGTTGGTGTTTACCGCCAGAACACTGCCACGGTGAAGGATATGTTGGGCCACCTCCATCAGGTGGGGATACATGAAGGGTTCGCCGCCCCAGATGTAATACACCGGTTTTTTTACCGAAACCTCATCGATGAACTTTCTATATACCTCTAAAGGTGGAATCTTCTTTGCCTCTTCAACGGCATAGGTCCCTTTTAAGACCCCTTTTACCCCCCGTTGACCGCAGGTGAGGCAGTTCAGGTTGCACAGGGGGGTAATACGCATGTACAAAAGACCCAGGGAACCGGTCTTACCGGAGGGCCTGAGATAGTCGAACCGTCCGGCCTTGATGTGTTCCATGAAGGAATGCGCCAGACTGGAAGCCAGGCGCGGGTTTTTCAGAAATACCTTGCGGACCACCGAATAATTGGTATTTAGTCGCGGTTTTCTTACCATGATATTATCCCGGTACAGGACTCCTTTCTTTTTCCGATTCTCGGGTTTCCGTCTTCAGGCCTTCCGGCCGACGTTTTTCCAGCAGCTGGGAGGTTTCCGGAGAAGCCCTGAACCGTAGCACATTTAAGATAAAGATGTCCAGCTTCTTTAAAGTGTTGGGGGGTAAAGGATTCCCGTCCACTTCCACGGAGATCACCGGGTATCCCTTCGCCCTGGCCCAGGGGGTGTAGATCCCCTCGATGACCCGTCCTATGAGGCAGGCGAAGGGCGAGATGTTCACCACTCCGGAGTAGCTGTGTTCCATGCCCACGGCGGCGGCGCCACTGGAAACGGCGATTTCAGAGTTTAATTCCAGGTTGAGGAATTCTTCCCTGGTTCGGAGCATGATTTCTTTCATGTCGTGGGGAGCCTCGGGAAGCAGGCGGGAAGGGGACAGAGCCTTTTCATAGATCCGTTCCACCCGGTGTTTCCAGAGTTTTTCAATTCGGAAGACAAAAAGTTTTTTCAGTTCTACACTGAAGGGTCGTCGGAGGGCCGGTAAAAGTTTCAGGCGCTTTTTCAGGTCGTATTCCCGGACAAAGTCCACGTAGTGAATCCATTCCGCCACACCGGATATCTTGGTGATTATGCCTTTTCGGCTGAAGAGGTCCGTCAGTTCGTCCACGGCGAAATCATCCCTCCGGACGTAGATCTCTCCCACCACCAGAACCTTGGGGGCGTCCTTTACCGGGTTTCGGAGGGGTATCTTTGCCAGGGCTTTCCCGAAGGATTTTACCGAAGGCAGGAGATTTTTGGAGTTCCTTTCCACCGCCGATAGAAGATCCTGCCAGTGATGATCGAAAATTTGTAAAGCCTCTTCCGGATTGACCGCGCAGGCCCGCAAGGTGTTGTGAATATCCTTCAGGTAATCTGCCGCCACCATCGCATGCCAGACGCTCCTGGAAAACCCGGGACCTAATTCGCCGTAGGAGTTATCGGCGCTCAAGGTGAAGACCGTCACGTTCTGAACGTTCAGATCCCTGAAAACGTTGGTCATGAAGACGGCGTATTGTCCGGTTCTGCAGGGTCCGGTGGTTTCAGGGACGAAAACCAGATAGTAGAGGTCCGGATTGTAGTCCGGTGAGGCCAGGAAGGTTAAGACGCTTCCCAGGACGATATGGCAGGGAAGACATTCCTTCCCCGAGGCAAAGTTGCGGGCCAGCTGCACGGCAGCGCTGTCGGCCACCGGAAGAGCCCGGGTCTTTACGCCGTTTTCCTGAATCAGCGCGGCGGTAAGACGGGTGGAAATGTCTCCCATGTTGGAAAGCAGCACCACCACCGAGGGGTTGTTCTTTACGGGTATATCCTTCCCCGAAGGACCGTGGTGGATATGAATATCCTCCCCCGGTCGGTTCACAAAGGTCAGGCCGTTATCGAAACGCTCTTCCTTTCGCCCGGAACCATAGAGGTTGTAACCGTCGATAATGTCCAGAAAGGCCTCGATTCGGGTGTCCACCCCGGCATCGGCGGTGTGGGAATCCAGTTCCAGCACTAGGTAGGGTTTGGTACCCATCATCCACCGGAGATAATGAAGGAGGAAGGAATCGGGGGCACAGGAGAAGTTGGAAATGTAGCAGGCATGGAGGTTGGGCTCATCCTTTAGCAGGGCGGCGGCCTTCATGTTCTGCTGGCCGAAATACCAGTACATGTTCCGGTAGATGTCTTCTCCTTCAAAGGGCAGAATATCGAAGGGGATGACGGAGAAGCCCCGGGAGGTGAATTTTCTGGGTATTTCCATGTTGGCGTCCCGACTGAAGGCGTTGTAGGGCCGACCCATGAGGAGGATAGAGGTTTGGCCTTCCTGTCGAACCTGGTCCAGGGCCTGCTGTCCCAGTTCCCCCGCCAGGTGAAAGTATTCCTTCTGTTTTGCCAGGGCGGTATCAAAGGCTCTGCGAGCCTCTTTTTCCCCTTTCCCCAGCCGCCGGGCGGTATCGGCGAAGAACTCGAAAGCCTTGGGTTCTCCGAATTTGAAACTGACAATTAATGGAAGAAACCGGTCTTCCGGATAATCGGGAAAGGCTTTGGTAATGTAGTAGGGCAGGGCCTGGGTGATGGGGCAGAAATTGGCGTGCACATCTTCCTGATAGCTTATCATATC
Source organism: Spirochaetales bacterium (assembly GCA_016932135.1). Taxonomy (GTDB): domain Bacteria; phylum Spirochaetota; class Spirochaetia; order JAFGDJ01; family JAFGDJ01; genus JAFGDJ01. The sequence goes on from JAFGDJ010000140.1 coordinate 2,915, forward strand.
CCGGTGGTGGGGCAGCAGCACATGGTCTGTCCCCTTATCCAGAAGATTCTGCACGGCTCCGTGGGCAATTTCCGCGGGAAAACAATAGGTGCTTTCCGCCCGGGCGGTACCCCGGGGGGACACTTCATCCGACAGGACCGTCCGGAAGCCCAGTTCCCGGAAGAACCAGGCATAGAGGGGGTACAGCAGGTGGGTGGACAGGCAGAGGGGAATGCCTACGGAAGCCCGACCACCGTTCTCCGTTTCCGCCGGTGGGGGCGCACAGCGCTGGAAAAGAAGCTCGTTCCGCCGGGCTACGTAATCAGTGCCGGCGGGACCCGCGGAACGGGCGCTACCGGTGTACTTGCTGCAGCGGCCGCCGAAGAGATGCCGGTGGCCCGCCACGGAGAGAACCTGGATGGGGCAGAGGTTTTCACAGGATTTACACTGAAACACCCGTTCGTAGACGATATCGTGACTCAAGATTTCCGTCAGGGTATAGGAACCTTTCTCCAGCAAGCCGTCCCGGTGTTTCTGCCGTGCCAGGAGAGCCACGCCGAAACAGCCCATCAGTTCCGGGGACGGTGGGACCAGGATATCCTTGTTTAAAAGCATGGCAAAGGCCAGGGGGACGGCCTTGTTCTTTGCCACCCCGCCCTGCAGGAATACCCGTTTCCCGATGGAGCGGTTGCCCACGACGCGATTGAGGTAGTTGGATACGATGGATGTCACGATTCCGGCGGTGATGTCTTCCCGGTTTGCCCCCTGCTGGATAGCCTTGCGGATGTCCGAGTTGATGAAAGCGGAACAGTGTTCGCCGAACTTCAAGGGTCCTTCGGCCCGCAGGGCGATATCCCCGATCAGCGCGGCATCGTTTATATTCAGGTCGCCCTGGGCCGATTCCTCCAGGAAGGAGCCGGTGCCGGCGGAACAGGCTTCGTTCATAGCGTAATCGATGGGAACGCCGTTCATCAGGTAGACGTACTTGGCGTCCTGGCCGCCGATTTCAAAAATCGTATCCACTTCGGTGTCGAAGTAGGTGGTTCCCGTGGCGTGGGCTATAATCTCGTTGTACACCCCCGGCGTCTCGACAAAGACTCCGAGAATTTCCCTGGAAGAGCCGGTGGTGGCAGCCAGAGAAATAGTGATCTCTTCCCCGCCGGTGTCCCGGCGGACCTTTTCCCGGAGAACCTCCAGGCATTTCTTCAAAGCCGTGACGGGGTCTCCGTGGGTCCGTCCGTAATGGCTGGCGGCGATTTCGCCGGTTTCATAGTCCAGGAGGCAGGCCTTGGTAGTGGTGGAGCCCCCGTCGATTCCCAGGATATAGTCCCGCCCTCCGATGACCGGGCTTTCAGCGGTTTCGAAGGTCTTTACCCGGGAAAGGTAACGGGTGAGGCTTTCGTAGCGTTCAAAACGCACCCGGTGGGGTCCTAACAGGGCTTCCGATCCTGGGAAGGGGCTGCCGTTTTTTCCCGCCAGGAAGGCCGCCCCCAGGGCTTCCAAGTATTCCGCTTCTTCAGGAATGAGGAACTGGATGTCGGGCATTTTTTCTTTCAGAAAGCGAACAAGGTGTTTGTTTTTCGTGGAACCCCCGGCCAGCAGGACCCGGCCCTTTTCGATCCGAGCCCGCCGGAGAAAATCTACCACCTTGGTGGCCATGACATTGGAAAGAGACATGGCAATATCTGCCTTGGTGGCTTCCCGCTTATTCAGCCGGTGGGTGGCGTCGCTTTTCATGAATACAGAGCATCGGGTTGAAAGGGGAAGCACCCGGGCGTTTTCATCCAGGGAATTTACCTCATCTAAGACCATATCCATCCGGGCAAGCTGCTGTTTAAAAAATTCTCCCGTGCCGGAGGCGCATTTACTGCCGGAAAACCCGGTATTGACCCGCCCTTCATGGCTGATGCTGTACACCACCAGGTCTTCACCGCCGATACTAACTACGGCGTCGACCTTCAGTTCCCGCCGCTTTAAGAATTCTTCGATACACAGGGATTCCACCGCACTGTTTACGGTAAAGAGCTCCCGCCCCTCGTTTCCCGTTACCAGGGTGGGGGTACCATGAGGAACTGAATATTCCGCGCAAATATTCAGGAGAGTTTGCCTGACATTCCCCTCATGAGGCAGAACAATATGTCGAATCACCGAGTTTCCGTCCAGCAGAACTGCTTTTAAACTGCCGGCGCCTACATTTAAACCAAAGCTCAGCATATTTCATCCTCAGATTTGTTGAAAAAATTGTGCGCTACTGTATCACGAAAATCGAGGTAGTAGAAGATAGGAACAAGGAACAGACTATCGCTGACCGCGCAGAAAAGCCGAAGGATATCCGGCGGCCTTAACCCGGAACAGGACGGCGGGAGCTTCGTCTTCGGGCAGGTCGGGTATGACAATGCGGTACACACCGCCGGCTGTTGTTTCAAGGGTTCCCTTTATTCCCGCCGCTGTCAGGTGGTTTAAGGTGTTATCAGCATTGTCCTTGTTGGAGTAGGCGGCCACCTGGATGGCAAGACGGATATCCGGCATGGAGAGAACTTGAATCGTCACTGGCGCCACGCCCACCCGGGTCATATCCAGGGCTTCAGCCGCTGCCCGGGAAAGGTCGATGATTCGGCCTTCCACAAAGGGACCCCGATCATTCACCCGGACTTCCACCGTTTTGCCGTTGGCAGTATTAGTGACCCGGAGAAGGGTCCCGAAGGGAAGGGTCTTATGGGCTGCCGTTAGTTTATTGGTATCGAAAACTTCACCGCTGGCGGTGAGGCGGCCTTGAAATTTTCCCGCATACCAGGAGGCGTATCCTTCTTCCTCCATGCCGTACAACAGGGATGTCAGGGAAAACAACAGCAGAAGGGCTAAAAATTTCATACTCCTTTATCGGTTCCGGCGGGTATAAAATCAACCGTCCCCCTGCTTGATGCTCCCGTGCCCCGGCGGTATAATGCCGGACTATGAACCAGGCATCAATTCATTGGGCGGATATCTACGCGGACAAAATAATCCGGGAGAAGGGTGAGAAAGACCTCTATACCTGTGCTTCCGGGGTCACCCCTTCGGGGACGGTCCATATCGGAAATTTTCGAGAGGTCATTTCTGTCGATCTGGTCGTTCGGGCGCTCCGAGAGAAAGGGAAACAGGTGCGTTTTCTCTATTCCTGGGACGAATACGATGTCTTCCGCAAGGTGCCGGCCAATATGCCAAACCAGGAAAAACTCACCGAATATCTCCGTCGGCCAATTACCTTGGTTCCCGACCCCTACGGCAAAGAAAAGAGCTACGCCCGGCACAATGAAAAACAGCTGGAAGAGCTGTTGCACCTGGTGGGAATCGACCCGGAGTATATCTATCAGGCGGCTCGGTACAGAACCAGTGCCTACGCGGCGGGAATAAAAAGAGCCTTGGAGCGGAAGGATACCATCCGGACGCTTTTGGATGAGCACCGCAGTTCCCCTTTGCCGGAGGACTGGATGCCTGTCAGTGTTTTCTGTACATCCTGTTTGCGGGACACTACCGAGGTAACCTCCTGGAACGGTGACTGGTCCATTTCGTACAAGTGTTCGTCCTGCAATAATGCGGAAACCCTGGATTTAAGAAAGACCGAGGCGGCGAAACTCCCCTGGAGAATCGACTGGCCCATGCGGTGGGCCCTGGAAAAGGTGGATTTCGAACCGGCGGGGAAGGATCATCACTCCGAAGGGGGGTCTTTCGACACGTCCCGGAAAATCGTTGCTCAAATTTATGAAGCCGAGGCTCCGGTGACCTTTCAGTACGACTTTATCAGCATCAAGGGGCGGGGCGGTAAGATTTCTTCTTCTTCCGGTGAAGTTATCAGCCTGGGGGATGTGCTGGAGGTGTATCAGCCTGAAGTGGTGCGGTATCTCTTTGCCGGCACCCGGCCGAATACGGAGTTCGCCATCAGCTTCGATCTGGACGTGCTGAAGATTTACGAAGACTACGATAAATGCGAACGGGTCTATTTCGGCCAGGAGGATGTGGGAGAGAAAAAGCGGATCAAGGAGAAGCGCATCTACGAGCTCTCCCAGGTACACCGGGTGCCGGAGAGGATGCCCTTCCAGATCCCCGTGCGGCATCTCTGTAACCTGCTGCAGATTCATTCGGGAAACATCACCGCGGTGCTGGATTTTCTTCAGGTGCCGGAGGATCAGCGGGAACGCCTGTCCGTCCGGGCGGAGTGCGCCTGGAACTGGCTGCAGACCTACGCCCCGGAGGATTTTCGTTTCACTCCCCGGTCGGAAAAGTCCGATCCCCTGAAGGTCAACGACACCGAGCGAAAGGCTTTAAACCAGCTCTATCAGGTTGTCCTGGAAATGAATGACCCGGATGAAAAAGACCTGGCGGAAAGGTTGTACGGCATTATCACCGACTGTGAGATGGAACCGGGGGATTTCTTTTCCCTGGTATACCGGGTCCTCATCGGTAAGGAAAAGGGACCTCGTCTGGCCGGGTTTATCCTTACCTTAGGGAGAGAGAGAGTCGGCGGGCTGTTGAAGAAGTATTGATTCTCTGAATCTCTGCCTTCTCACCTTTTCTTGATACTCTTCCGGGTTTGGAGTAAGCTTTCATTGAAGCAGCAACCCTTTCTTCGACGTATAGTGGTCCTGAACTGGTAGAAAGGAGTTTATCGGTTCACCTTGGTCGAAGGAGGTGCTTTTATGGGAGAAGCCGCCATGGTTCTGGGAGAAGAAGAACTGGAAAAAATCGGTAATTACGTTAAAACCACCTGGCCGATTGGCTTCCGAAGGAAGGGTTAACCGGCTTAATGACAGCCGGCTTTGCCTTCCTGGCGATCCTTATTTCTCTGTATCAATTCCTTGCTTAAGAAAAAGACCTTTTATGATTATGGCAGAGAATCCTGTTTAGCGAGGATACTCCGTGGTTTCTTTAGTCAACTGAAGAAGAACCTCCTCCAGATAGGTCTTTGATTCCGCCCTGGCATCCTCCAGGTCATGGTCCTGATAATTGCCGCATTCCACCGATGTCGTGCCGGGAATTGTACCCGAGTAATCCCTGATATGGATAAACATGGCCGTGATCAAAGGAGCAATCTCTTCCGAGGAGAGATCGCCGGCAGCCAGAAGATAAAACCCGGTTCTGCAGCCCATGGGGCCAAAATAGACGATCCGGCTGCCCCAATCCGGGTGGTTCCGGAGAAAGACCGCCCCCAGGTGTTCTATGGTATGGCTTCCCGCGGTGCCAAGGAAGGGCGGTCGGTTGGGAACCTTCACCCGGATATCGAAGGTGGTGACGGTTTCACTGCCCACCGCGTCTTTTCGTGACACGTAAAGACCCCGCTGCAGACGGTTATGATCGACTTCAAAGCTTTGTATTGTTTTCTTCATTAAGTTCATCCTTCCAAAAGAGAAAGCCTTTCCACCACCCTGATGACTAAAGAGGCTGAGGTCTCGGCGGCGGAGTGCAGAAAGCTTGAGAAAGAACCGGCGGAGTCATCCCCCGCCAGGTCGGATATGGATCGTATAATGACAAAGGGGGTGGAAAACTGGTAGCAGACCTGGGCTACCGCCGCCGCTTCCATTTCCACCGCTGCGGCGGCGGGAAGGGTGTCCCGAAGTCTCTGTGTTTTTTCCCGATCGCTCATAAAGGAATCCCCGGTGGCTATAATACCGCAGATCACCCGGCCGCCCTTTTGCCGGAGGGAGGCTTCCTGGGCCAGTTCCACCAGGCGGGGGTCCGCCGTGTAGTAATCCGGCATTCGGGGTACCTGTCCCGGGGCGTACCCGAAGGCCGTGGCATCCACGTCGTGATGTACTACCCGGGTAGAGATAACCGTGTCGCCCCGGCTTAAGGTTTCCTGCAGAGCCCCGGCGGTGCCGGTGTTAATGACGTAATCGGGCTGAAACCGTGATATCAGCAGGGTCGTGCCTATGGCGGCGTTTACCTTCCCGATGCCGCATTTAAGCAGAACGATCCTCATGCCTTCCCTTTTACCGGAGTAAAAGATCGACCCCCCTTCTTCGAAATCTTTTACCGGGGCTATTTCCCGCTTGAGAAGTTCGATTTCCTCGTCCATGGCGCCGATGACCCCGATGGTCCCCTGAAATTCCATGAAAACTCCTTTATATAGGCAGCGGCGCGATCACCGAAGATGAGGTAAACATCCAGGATACCAAGAGTGCGTTCAGCACGGCCCCCGGATAGATGCTGCCGGTGCTGTGATAGAGAAAGGTCGCCAGGGGAACCATCATTCCTAAAAGCACACACATATGTTCCAGATTGATGACGAAACCCACCAGGGCCCCGCCGGGTCCGACAAAGGGAACGACCCCGGTGAGAAAGAGGGGCAGGTACTGGGCGGCCATGAGGACCAGCAGCGGGATGATCACCGTCAGGGCTCCCCGAAGGGCATGCCGGAATACTCTGCCGGCGAAGGAAGGCCGGGGAGCCGGGCGGAGCTGACCCATGAGGAAGATGTTCAGCTGAAGATATCCCAGGAGGAACAGGACAAAATATTCCAGGAACATGAGAAACCTGAAGGCTGTCAGGTCGCTGGCGTAGGGAAACTTGTATCGGAAATCGATGAGAAGCAGCCGTTCCAGGGAGGCCTGCAGCAGGTAGATGTACGCGAAGAGAATGACCGCCAGCAGGACAGACTTGCCGATTAGTTGTTTTTTCGCGGCAATGCCCAGTTCCGTGCAGGTTATCTCCGGGCGAAGGACTCGATTTTTACGCATCCACCCTTTGAAAACAGCGAAACCGATGAGGTTTATCACCACGAACCAGAAAACGATACCGTTGATCATCATCATGGGAAAAGCCCTGTCGATGGGAAGCACATAGACGTGGAAGCCGAAGATCACCAGGATCAGCGGCAGGTAGAGAAGTTCCAGGATGCCGTTTATCACCGCACCCCTGTTGAAATCCCGGCGGCTGCAGGTGTAGGCCGTGCCGGGATTTCCGGATAAGGAGCGGAAGAACCGGCTTCTCAGCAGGAGAAGTCCCAGGGGGAAGAGGGATGCCACCGCGGCGAGCATGGCGATGAGGGAACAGAGTTCCTTGATCCTCCAGACCTGGCGCTGCACCGGCAGATCGAAGGAATGATCAAAGGCCTGGGCGAACCAATCCAAGGCGGCCCCCAGGGCTCCGGGATCGAAGGACTCTCCCACGTGGGTTGTTTTGGTCATGTAGACCTTTCGGGCGGTCCCGTCTTCAAACCTTCCGTAGGTCTTGTAGAATTCAGGATTTTCCACCGGAAAAGCCGCCCGGGTCTGGGGGCTGCTCATCCATTGGCTCTCCAGGTCTCGAACCCCGGTCATTCTGTCCCGGTATTCATCGTACTTGCCGAAGATCATCATCATGTTTTTAGGGTTTTCCATGGTGGCGTCGGCGCGGTAGGCGAACCCGCTGATCACCAGGGCTCCGACCGATGGGTTCTCCAGGGCGTGGAGATAGGACATTTCCGCCCCCAGGCTATGGCCGGCCATGCCACAGCGGTCTTTATCCACCATGGAAAGACTCCTTAGATACGCAAAGGCGGAGCCTCCGCCGTAGGTGGCATCGAAGCCTTCCTGGTCTTCGGAAAACTGGTTGTCCGAATTACCCCTGCCCAGGGTGTCGATGTTCAGGACGACGAAACCCCGCCGGGCAAGTTCAATGGCATAGGGATCCGAGGTCTCCCGGTTGTTCTGATAACCGTGAAGATACACCACCCCCGGCGCGGGGTTTCTTTCGTCCGCCCCCTGGGGCACGAAGAGCTTGCCCCGGATTTTCAAGCCGTTGATGTTGGTGATCCATACATTGGAAACCGCTACCTTTCCGAAACCGGTCATAGCGCCGTGGGCGATAAGCTCAGCGGCCACTGTCAGAATGATGAGTAAAAGCAGGGCTCCTAGGGCCCGGCCGCTTTTTCTTTTGGTGTCTTTTTCCATGGACTTGTCTGTTCCTCCTTTTTTTTATTCCTTCCGCATGACGTCGCAAACCCTGCCTTCGGCAATCTTCAGGAGCTGGGCAAAGGTTGTCGGCACCCCCGTTGAATCGGTTCCCGCGGCGGGATATACCGTGTCATAGCTTTTAAGACTTATGTCGATGAATACCGGCATATCCTCCGGAAGGCCGAAGGGGCAGACTCCCCCGGGCTTATAGCCGGTGGCTTCCTCGGTTTCTTCCGCTGAAGCCATGCTCATTTTTCGGCCGGTCAATTGCTTCAGTTTCGAGGAATTCACCTTCAGATCCCCGGCGCAGACCACCAGGCAGCGATACCCGTCTTTGGTCCGGAAGAGCATGGACTTGGCGATCTGCCCCACCGCCACCCCGATCTTCTCCGCGGCGGTCTCGGCGGTGGGGGTACTGCCTTCTTCGAATTGCAGGACGGAAAGGTTGTATTGCTGTAGAACAGCTGCGACATTCTTCGGAATCATGGAAACAGCATCATCCATATTGTCATGGTCCGTCAAGGCGTTTTTTTACTGGATGAGTCGCTTTAAAAGATGGTCCTTCTTTCGCCACTTGGGGTCGGTCTTTACCCGGAGGTCCAGCCGGACATGATAGGGGAAAAGATCCCGCAATTCCTTCTCCGATTCTATCCGGATTTCCCGGATGCCGGCCCCCTTCTTTCCCACCACGATCCCCTTCTGACTTTCCCGCTCCACCAGGATAAAGGCCCTGATCCAGAGGTCCTCTTCCTGGACCTCCATATCGGCGATATCCACGTAGAGGGAGTGGGGCACTTCCTGGGACAGCCGGGCGAAGGCCTTTTCCCGAATGATCTCCCGAACACGGAATTCCGGGTCCTGGTCGGTGTAAAAATCCTCCGGGTACATCTGTTCCCCCTCGGGGGCTCTGAGGAATAGGGCCTGCAACAGTTCTTCGGTTCCCGTTTCTTTCAGAGCGCTGATGGGAAGAATCTCCGATGACGGGAACGATTCTTCCAGAAGACCGCGGATCTCCCGGGTGTCTTCCGTCAGGTCGGTTTTGTTCAAGGCAAGAACCACCGGTATGTCCAGACCTGAAAGAAAGGAAATGAGAAGATGTTCCTCTTCCCCGGGCTTTCTCGACGCGTCGGTAAGGTAGAGGATGATATCGCTTTCCCGGGCGGCGTTTTCCGCCAGTTCTTTCATGTGGAGATTGATCCGCTTCTCCGAGGAGTGATACCCCGGGGTGTCGATGAATACCAGCTGACCTTCGGGGCGGTTGACGATTCCGCGGATGCGATTTCGGGTGGTCTGGGGGATGGGGGATACAATGGAAACCTTCCTGCCGCAGAGGGTGTTCACCAGGGTAGATTTTCCCGCGGAAGGCCGCCCGATAAGAGAGACAAAAGCCGATTTCATAGTTTATAGTGTAGAGAATGACGGTGAAATGAACAAGATAAAAAAAAGGAGGGTCTATGGGAGAAGCAGGCTGGAGAAAGAAGGTAGATGCGATTCTTCAAGGGTGCCGCGGTGAAGGGAGAACCCAGCTCTTTGAGCATGAAGTCTATGCCATTCTGGACTGTGTGGGAATGATGACCCCCTCCCGGGTGGTGGTGAAGAAGCCGGAAGAGGTAACGAAGGCTATTCTTGCGGGCTTCGGATCCAGCAAAGTGGTGATAAAAGTTATCTCCGTCGGTATTGCCCATAAGCAGAAACTCGGCGGCGTGAAGGTAGTGTACAAGGATACCGATTTTGTCAGGTACTCCATGGATAAGATGCGCGGCGACCTGGAGGGGCAGGGGTATACCGTGGAAGGATTTCTCCTGGTGGAATTCGTAGACTATTCCCGGGATTTAGGGAACGAAATTCTCCTGGGGTTCCGGGAGACCGACACCTTCGGTCCGGTCCTTTCCTTCAGTAAAGGAGGCCAGGACGCGGAACATTTCGCGGCCAACTTCTCACCCCCCAACCTGGTGCTTCCCCCCATCGACAAAAAGTGGGCCACGGCGAGCATCTCTTCCGCCCATATCTATAAAAAATACCTGGCGGAGGGAAGGCAGGACGCCATTGACGCGATTATCGAAGCTAAGACAACCTTCAGCAGGCTTTCGGTAGCTTTTTCCGATTTTTTCGAAAGCGAGAGTTCCTTCGTTTTGAAGGAGTTTGAGATCAATCCCTTTGTGTTTGACGAAGAAGGAACCTTTATCGCCCTGGACGGATACGGTGTGGTGGGTGATAAGACAACTATTCCCCGGGAAAGAACGCTGGAATCACCTGAAAGCCTGGATCCTTTTTTTCACCCCACCGGGATCGCCGTGGTGGGCATCAGCCGCAAGGACCCCGACAAATCGGGAAATCAGATCGTCAGGAATCTTCTCGAACTGGGGAGGGAAGATGTCTACTGCGTCAACCCTTCCGGCGGTTCGGTGGAGATCTTCGGTCGCTCCATGCCCCTTTACCCTTCGATAACGGCCGTCGGGAAACCCCTTTCCCTGGTGGTGGTCACCGTCCCGGCGGAAGCCACCCTGCCGGTGGTACAGGAGTGCGCCGAAGCCGGGGTGCCGGCGGTGCTCCTGATTCCCGGCGGGTTCAGCGAGACCTCGAAGAACACCGACCTGGAAGAAAAGATCCTGAAGGTCGCCCGGGAGAAGGGTATGAGGATTATGGGACCTAACTGCCTGGGAATCGTGTACGCGGGAAAGGAAAGGCACGAGAGTATCAATACCTTTTTCATTCCGGAAGAAAAATTCAAGGTCAATCTTGATAAGAACAAAAATGTGGCTATCTTGAGTCAGAGCGGTGCCCTGGGGATTGTGGAAATCTACAATCTGCGAAATGCCGTGTCTCCCAAGGTGATAGTGAGTTACGGAAACCAGTTGGATATCGATCCCTGCGACCTGGTTCGTTATTTTGCCGATGAACCGGGGGTGGATGTCATCGGGTTATACATTGAAGGATTTAAGAGCCGGGCGGGGCGGTGCTTTTTCAAAACCGCTTCACGGATCAAGAAGCCCATCGTGGTGTATAAAGCCGGAAGAACCCCGGAAGGGCGGAAAGCCACGGCTTCCCATACCGCCAGCATGTCCGGCGAATACGCTGTTGCCCGGGCGGCAATGAAACAGGCCGGCCTGGTGGTAGCGGATACCATGGCCGACCATGCCGATTTTATCAAAACCTTTGCCCTGTTTAACGATGTCTCGGTGGAAGGAACCCGGACCGCCGTGATCACCAACGCGGGATACGAAAAGACCAACGCGGCGGATAACCTGGGCGAACTGACGTTGTCCGAGCTGGATGAAAAGACCCGGCGGGACCTGGCGGCGGTTCTGCCGTCCTTTGTGGTCATCGAACCCCTGCTGGATGTAACCCCCATGGTGTCGGACGAGGATTTTGTTCGTTGCGTGGAGATCCTTTTAGCCTCGCCGTCCCTGGACAGCCTCTGTATCTCCATCGTTCCCCACGCCGGGCTGATCCACACCACCGACCGGGAAGTGCTGGAATATAAGCACAATGTGGCCGCCGGAATCGTGGATGCCGCCAAAGCTTTCCGGAAACCGGTGGTAGTATCGGTAACGGTTACCGCCGGCGCGGACGCCAACTATAACCGGTTCGCCCAGATCATCGAGTCGGGAGGGGTGCCGACCTTTCTTTCCGCAGAGAGGGCCATGATGTGTCTCAACGAATTCGTCACCTACAAACTGGTGAAGGAAAAAAAGCTCTTGAGCGAATGGCTGAAATAGCTGCCGGCGATAAACCGGAAGAAGATCGGCGGGTTTTGAAAGCTCTTTCATCCTTTAGGACTTCCTTTTTTAGTGATTGTTGAGTACATTAGGAAGAGCCGGTAACGCCGGCGGCAACCATCGGAAAGGAGGTTTAGGGAAGATGCCCTATATCCAGGAAGAACAGGAAAACACCAGGAAGGAAGATTCCGACATTCTGTTGCAGCGCCTTCTGAAAACCAGGACCGTCATTCTCTCCGGAGAAATTAATAAGGAACTGGCCGAGAAGGTGGTAAAACAGCTCCTTATATTGGAAGAAACTGGAAACGATCCCATTAAGGTTTTTATCGACTCCCCCGGGGGCGATGCCGACGCGGGCTTCGCCATTTTCGACATGATCCGTTTCGTTAAACCGGAGGTTTATACCATCGGCATGGGGCTGGTGGCCAGCGCGGGGGCCTTGATCCTCCTGGGGCCTCCCAAGGAGCGGCGCCTCGGGCTGCCGAATTCCCACTATCTGATTCATCAACCCTTGAGCGGCATGCGGGGAGTAGCCACGGAGATCGAGATCCACGCCCGGGAACTGGAAAAAATGCGCCACCGGATCAACAAACTCATCTCCCAGGAAACCGGGAAACCCCTGGAAACGGTGGAAAAGGATACCGACCGGGACTACTGGTTGAATTCGGAGGAAGCCGTGTCCTACGGGCTTCTTTCCCGGGTTATCACCAGCCGTCTTGACCTGGGGGTATAATGAAAACAGTGCCGGATGAGTATCTGGGCAAGACCTTTGAAGGCTTCGGTCCCGGCGATCTGCCGGAGGAATACTCGGTAACCCGGGGAAAGGTCCGGGACCTTCTCGACCTGGGGGATGAATTGTTGGTGATTACCACTGACAGGGTTTCCGCCTTTGACCGGGTTCTCGCTACCATCCCCTGTAAGGGGCAGGTTCTCAATATGCTGTCGGTATACTGGTTTCAGGAAACCCGGGATATCATACCGAACCATCTGGCCGAAGTGATCAGCCCCAGAACGGTGGCGGTAAAAAAGTGCGCTGTTCTGCCGGTGGAGGTGGTGGTCCGAGGATACCTTACCGGTTCGGCCTGGAGGGACTACCGGGCGGGAAAGACGGTTTCAGGCATCCCCTTGCCCCCGGGGATGCGGTTTAACCAGCGGTTCCCCGAGCCGCTGCTGACCCCCTCCACCAAGGCGGAGCGGGGAGTCCATGACGAGCCTATTTCTTCTCAGGAGATCCTGGATAAGGGTCTGGTTTCTCCTGCGATCTGGGCCAGGGTAGAGGAAGCCGCCCGGGCTCTTTTTTCCCGGGGAACGGAGCTGGCGGCCCAACGGGGGCTCATTCTGGTGGACACGAAATACGAGTTCGGTCTGTTGGACGGCGAACTGATCCTGGTGGACGAGGTTCACACCCCCGATTCCAGCCGTTACTGGTTCAGCGACAGCTACGAGGAACTCTTTGAAGCCGGAGAAAAACAACGGAAGCTGGATAAGGAGTACCTCCGGCAGTGGCTCATGGACCGAGGGTTCATGGGGGACGGCGAGATCCCCTTTATCCCCGACGAAATCCGCCTGGAAGTGGCCCGGCGGTATATTGAAGCCTATAAAATCTTAACCGGTGAAGAATTCTCCCTCGACCCGGCGTCCGGCAGGGATGAGCGGGAAGCGATTCTTCAGTACCTCGACCAAAAAAAATAATTTTTTTCATTTTTTGAAGCAGCCCCCCCTTATCGCCCGTATCAGTGGGGAAAGGGGGTGGCTTCATGACGAGGAAACAGGTTTGTCGAAACCTGGGGGTTATCGGTTCTTTTCTTTTTCTTTTTATATCCTGTACCCGGTGTTCCCTCCAACCGTCGGCCGGCGCGGGGGATACCCTGACCGTTCTGTCCTACAACTGCCAGAATATCTTCGACGATGTGTCCAACGGCTCCGAGTATCCCGAGTTTGACCCCGCCGGGGGTGAGTGGAACAGCCGCCTTTTTCATACCCGGCTTCAGAATCTTTCGGAGGTTCTCCGGATGGCCTGCCCCGGGGGGCCGGATATCATCGCCCTGCAGGAGATAGAGAACCTTAACGTGCTGGACATCCTGGTGAAAGAGTACCTCAAAGGGATGGGGTACCGCTGGTATTACTGTGTTCAGGCCCCGGATTCGGCGGTGAACACCGGGGTTGTAAGCCGTCTGCCGGTGGAAACCTGTCGGGCCCATCGGGTGGACGATCATGCGCCCGCCGGCAGACGGTACCTGCTGGAGGTAAGGATTGAGACAACGGCGGGACCTCTGTTACTGCTGAACAACCATTGGAAGTCCAAGCTCGGGGGGGCGGAAGAGACCGAGGAAGATCGTATTCGAGCGGCTTCCCTGGTGTGTCGGCTCATCCGGGAAGCGGTGATGGAGAATCCCTGCCCGGCGGTTCTGACGATGGGGGATCTGAATGAAAACCCCGATGAGTATGAGCGCTGCGGCGGTATGTACAGAACAGCACTTATGCCGGCGGAGGGGCCTTTCCATCGGATTGACGAAAAAGAGAGTGTGTATCTGGTGGACAATCCTCATGAAGCCAGGGTCGTCGGCGACGGGGTCTTCCTCTATACACCCTGGACAGGTTCCCATGATGGAAGTTACGCTTATCATTCGGAGTGGGAGAAAATCGATCACCTGTTGATGACAGAGGCCTTTTTTGACGGAGGGGGAATTGAGTATTCCTCCTTTCAGGTGATGAAAGAACCTTTTTTATTACAGGAAGGCTTATGGCCCTGTGGATGGAACAGCCGGACAGCCTCCGGGTACTCCGACCATCTGCCCCTTATCCTGGAGCTTCGATTATAAATACGCCCCCGGAAAGGCTTGTCAATACACCAGGTCATCCAGGGTGAAAATAACTTCATAAAGAGAACATAGGTCCACCCCGTACTTGATATACTCGTCCCCTTCTTCATCCACCAGTTTGATATCGAAGATACAGTGATCCTCATAACCGGTAAAGGTGATGGGAAACTCCTCCCCGTGTTGGAGAATGTCCGATGATCCCAGCAGGTCTTCTTCCCAGTTGTCCGAGTAATCGGGAGAGATGTAGATATGCCAGATGATGAAGCCGGTGTCGTTTACTAAAATGAAGTCCTGGATCTCACCGGTACCGACCAGGTTTTCCTGGTCTACCAGGAGGTCATTAATGGTAATTACGATTTTAGTTGATTCACAGAGATTGAGACCCCATTTAAAGTAGGTATCATCGTCCAGGTCCACGGCTTTCAGATCGAACACACAGGTATCCGGTAAACCGGGTACGGTCACGGTGGCTTGAGAACCGTCGGGGAGAAAGGATGCTTCACCCAGTAAATCTTCTCCCCAGGAATCGGAGGACTCGGGGCTTATACAGAGATAGAAAATATCGTATCCGGTTCTATTGAGAACAATGACCTGACCATCCTCGGCGAATAAGGGTTCGAAGCCGATAAAAAGCAGAATAATGACAAGGAAGAACAGAAAGCTTCTGCGCATAACCGCCTCCTTGCGGGCTTTTTCTATTTATAGTACGACAGAAGCTTTTTCTGAGCAACTCTTTTTCTTTCAGCAGGAGGACCCCTTGGAACACTGCGTCACTGGTTTGTATTATGGGTGTTTTCCTGAAGGATCTCCACGTATCGCAGCCGGTATCCCTTTTCGTTACGCCGGAAATCTAAGCGTGAATCATCCATCCTTCCACACCCCGGGCCGCTTCCATAAGGGTTTCGGACAAGGTGGGGTGGGCGTGGATCATGGTAGCCAGATCCTCGGGCAAAAGCTCGGCCTTTTTCGCCAGAAGCAGTTCGTGCAGCAGCTCCGTGGCCTGGGCGCCTGCCAGTCCGGCGCCGAGGATTTCCTTCGTATCGCTGCGGTAGATGATTTTTACCTGTCCTTCGGTCTTGCCGACGGCCACCGATTTTCCCGCGCCCCGGTAGGGAAAGACAGAGACCGCCGCCGGAAGGCCTTTTTCTTTCGCTTCCTTCTCGGTCATCCCAAAGCCCGCCACCTGGGGCTCGGTATAGACCGCCCGGGGTACCAGCATGGGATCGGCTTTCGGTTCCGGGCTGCGACCGGCCATATGTTCCACGGCGATTTCCGCTTCTTTAGATGCCAGATGTGCCAGCTGAGGCCCTGCTATGACATCTCCCACGGCGTAGATCGAAGGGACGGCGGTTTGATAGTAATCTCCCACCGGAACAGCTCCTTTTTCCACCGTTATCCCCACCGACTCCAGACCCAGCCTGTCGCCCAGGGCTTTTCTTCCCACCACCACCAGAATCTTCTCGGCTTCCGTCTCTTCCTTCTTTCCGTTCCGGTCTTCCAACTGCACCACCAGGGAGCCCTTTTCCCGCCGGTATCCCCCGGCGGTGGTGCCGGTTTTCACGGTGATTTTTCTCTTTTTAAAGGATCGCTCCAGTATGGCGGCCGTATCTGCGTCTTCGGCGGGCAGAAGGTGGTCCATCATTTCCACCACCGTTACCTGCACCCCGAAGGCGTTCATGATGTGGGCGAACTCGCACCCGATGGCTCCGCCACCCAGGATGAGGAGGCTCTTGGGCAGTTTTTCCAGCATCAGGGCGTCGTCGGAGGAAAGGATATCCTTGCCGTCGAAGGAGAAGCCGGGAATCTCCCGGGGGGTGGAACCGGTCGCCAGGAGAAGGTGTTCGGCCTGCAGGGTTTCGCCGGTGCTTAAGGCAACATCATGGGGACCGACCACCTTCCCTTCGGCCTCCACTAGGGTGATGTTATTTTTCTTCAACAGGAATCGAACCCCCTTGGACAAATCGTCCGCCGCCTTACGGGAGGATGAGAAAACGGTAGTGTAATCGAAGGCGCTTCGATCGATTTTTACCCCGGTCTTTTCTGATTCCCCCAGGGATAAGAAGAGCTCCGCCTGGTGAATCAGGGCCTTGGAGGGAATACACCCGATGTTGAGACAGACCCCGCCGACCTTTCCTTTTTCAACGATGACGGCCCGCATGCCTAACTGGGCAGCCCGGATTCCCGCCACATACCCGGCAGGGCCGGAACCGATGATAAGCAGGTCATATTTTTCAGCCATATACTTCTTCTCCTTACAGCATGATGTCTAAAGGATACTCGATAGTGTTCTTTAAGGCTACCAGAAAAGCCGCCGCTTTCGCTCCGTCGATCACCCGGTGGTCCGCCGAAAGGGTTAAGGCAGCCAGGGTTCGCACCCCCATCGAACCGTCCTCTTCAGCCACCGGGGTACGGCGAGCAGCCCCCACGGCCAGGATGGATGACCCCGGCGGGTTGATGACGGCGGTAAATTCCTCGATTCCCCAGGCACCAAGATTGCTGATGGTGAAAATCGCCCCGGTGTATTCCTCCGGCTGAAGTCTCCCGGCTTTCGCCTTTTCCACCAGCACCGCCAGTTCGGCGTCGATGTCGACAATACTCTTGGAAGTACAGTTCCGGATCACCGGGGTTATAAGCCCGTCTTCCAGGGCCACCGCCAAGCCGATATCGATACGGCCGTAGGTGACAATCTCCCCATCCTGCCAGGAAGACCGCAAGGCCGGATGGTTCTTCAGGGTTTCGGCGGCGAATTTTATCAGGAAGGAATTCAGGGATAGCTTTCGCTCCCGCGGGCGGTTCAGCCTTTCGCGGGTGGATAGAAGGCCGTCCATCACCGCGTGGACCTTTTCATAGTAATGGGGTGCCTGACGCATGGATTCACTGAGGCGCTGGGCGATAACCTTTCGTTTTCCCGAGGCGGTTTCCCTTTTTTCCACCCCGTCGTCCGAAAGAGGAGCCTGGGCTGCCGGCGCCGTTTTCGGCTTTGGCGATTCTTCCAGATCCCTTTTAATTATTCTACCCCCGGGACCGCTGCCCCGCAGGTGATGTAAATCTATCCCCAGCTCTTCGGCGAGTTTTCGGGCCAGGGGGGAGGCTTTCACACGGTCCGTCGCTCGGTCTGCCGGTGGAGGCGAGGATGCCGCCGGCTTCTTCTCTTCATTTTCAGGAGGCTGGGCCGACGAAGTCTCCGCTTTTTCCTTCGCCACCGGCTTATGAACCGGGGCTCCGCGGCTCTGTAAAAAAACGGAAATATCCTCTCCAGGCTCACCGAGAACGGCGATGGGGTCTCCCACCCGGACGCTCGCTCCTTCCTCCGCAAGAACTTTCAGCAGGGTTCCTTCCTGCAGGGACTCATAATCCATGGTGGCCTTATCGGTTTCCACTTCACAGATCACGTCCCCCGAGGAAACCTGGTCCCCTTCCTTTTTTACCCAGGATACAATTGTGCCGGTATCCATGGTGGGGGAGAGGGCTGTCATTACAATTGCTTCAGCCATGGTAGTTACCTCCTTCCAGGTACAGAACCCTTTCCGCGGCTTTCAGTATTTTCTCCACCGAGGGCTGTGCCGCCAGCTCCAGGCGATGATTGTAGGGCATAGGAACGTCTTCCCCAGATACCAGTTCCACCGGGGCGTCCAAATCATCAAAACAATGCCGTTGAACGAGAAAACCTACATGGGAGCCCACACTGGCGAAAGGCCAGGCTTCGTCCACCACCACCAGACGGTTGGTTTTTTTCACCGAGGCGTAGATCGTCTCCTCATCCAGGGGCCTTAAGGTTCTCAGGTCCACCACCTCGGCGGAAATACCCCGTTCCTGTTCCAGCCTCTCCGCCGCTTCCATAAGCATCCGAAGCGGTTTAGAGAATCCCGCCAGGGTAATATCCTTTCCTTCCCGCTTGACTTCCGCCTTTCCCAGGGGAACAAGATATTCCTCCTCCGGCACCTCCCCCTTCCATGCATACATCAATTCCGATTCCAGGAAAAGAACCGGGTTATCATCCCGAATAGCGCTTTTTAAAAGGCCCTTGGCGTCATAGGGGGTAGAGGGAGCCACCACGATGAGCCCCGGAACGTGGGCGTAGATCGATTGCAAGGCCTGGGAATGCTGGGCAGCCAGATACTCCGCAGGACCGTTGGGGCCCCGGAAGACGATAGGGGTTTTTATCTGGCCGTTGGACATGTACAGCTGCTTTGCCGCATTATTTATCACCTGATCGTAGGCCATGAGAGAGAAGTTAAAGGTCATCCATTCAACAATGGGACGTAAACCCGTCATGGCGGCCCCGATGCCCATGCCGGTAAACCCTTCTTCCGAGATGGGCGTGTCGATGACGCGATCCGGCCCAAATCTGTCCAGGAGCCCCTGGCTTACCTTGTAGGCGCCGTTGTACTGAGCCACCTCTTCCCCTAGAAGAATAACCCGGTCATCCCGGAGCATCTCCTCTTCCATGGCCTGCCGTAAAGCTTCCCTGAAGGTTATTTCTGCCATTATTCTAGGTCTCCTTATACATAGACGTGTTCGTAAAGGGCTTCTCTGTCTGGTTCCGGGCTTTCTTCGGCAAAAAGCACCGCGTCTTCGGCCTGGGCTTTCGCCTTTCCGTCCATCTCTTCAAATTCCTTTTCCGTTATCATGCCGGTTTCTATCAAGGCTTTTTTCAGTATTAGAATCGGGTCCTGGGCCTTGTAGGATTCCAGCTCTTCCCGGGTCCGGTACTTGGCCGGATCACTCATGGAATGCCCCTTGTACCGGTAGGTTCTGATTTCCAGAAATCCGGGCAGGCCGTCTTTTCGCAGGTTCTCCAGGGCTCTTTTTATGGCAGTGTACACTTCCAGTACGTCCATTCCGTTGAGCTGTTGAGCCTGCATGCCGTAGGCTTGCCCCATCAGGGTGAAGTCTTCCACCGCGGAAACCCGGCGAAAGTCCGTGCCCATGCCGTACTGGTTGTTTTCACAGATGTAGATTACCGGAAGCTTCATCACCTGGGCCATATTAAGACTTTCATGGAAGGCCCCCTGGTGAATGGCTCCGTCGCCGAAGAAGCATACCGCCGCGCCGCCGGTTTTCCCGGCTTTCAAGGAGAGTCCCACCCCCGTGGCCACAGGAATCTGGCTGCCCACAATACCGTTACCCCCCAACATGTGGTGTTCCGGGCTGTACATATGCATAGAACCGCCTTTGCCACCGGAACAGCCGGTTTTCTTGCCATAGAGTTCCGCCATCAGCCCCTTTGGGTCCATGCCGCTGGCCAGGGCATAGCCGTGATCCCGGTACCCGCCGATGACGTAGTCCCTTTGAAGGTCCAGGGCTTTGATAACCCCGGCGGCCACAGCTTCCTGACCGATGTAGAGATGGCAAAAACCTCCGATCTTCTTCAGACCGTACATCTGCCCCGCTTTTTCTTCGAACCGGCGGATCAGCAGCATGGTCGAGAGGAGTTCCAGAGTTTTAGCTTTTCCTGTTTCTTTCAGGGCGTCCTTCATTCCGCGTTCCTCCCCCGGAGAAATTCCACATGCTCGTAGATACCCTCCATGGGTTTAAAACAGTTCGCCTCTTCCAGCAGGGTTTCTACGGCCACCAGGTCGGAGCAGTCGCGGTGAATTTTCCAAAGAACCTGCAGGCGTCCGCCGATTCTTTCTATTAGTTGGGATTTCAGAGACGGGTTGTCCACCAGGCGAACCGTTCCTTTCAGGTGGACAACCCGGTCCAGCAGCCTGCTTTGAATAAGCCACTCCACCGCCGGCTGTGATTCGATCTGTATCGCCTTGGGAAAGCTCGGACAGGTGAGGGCATAAAGAACCCCGGGGTATTCTTCCATGAGCACCGGGGTCATCCACCGCATATGGGGGTGGCCCTCCTGATCCGTGGTGGCCAGTACCCCGGCACGGGTTTCTTCCAAGAGTTCATGGACCAACGATATCAAAGCGACTTCCGTCATTCGGAACCTCCTTTTATATATAAGGTAATGAATATACTTGGGTAAAGTGAAGTGTTTTTCTCAGGTTTTTATGTTGGGTAAAAGGGGAAACTCGCGCGAAGGGGATAAGAGAGTGTGAGTGTAAGTTTTCAGGGGGATGCGCTGCTTTTACTCACACTGATCCCTCAAACTGGTCTATTCCGGATTTAGAAGGATTTTTAACCGGGAACCTTACTTATCCTTCTCTATTTCGACAATATTCCTGAGATGCGTGATGATGTCTTTTTTCAGTTTTTCGCTTCTCAACCGGCGGAAGAGTTCTATCAGCTCCCTTTCCTCCGTTGTAAAGGGTTCCAAGGAAAGCCGGCCGTTCAGGCTGTAGGTCACTTCTCCGGTGAAGAACTCGGTAACGGGGATCTCAAAGGCCGCGGCGATCCGGGACAGCCGCTCTACACTGATGTTCACTTCTCCTTTCTCGTATTTCTGCACCATTTGAAAGGAAACATTGATGCGTTCGGCCAAAGCTGTCTGGCTCATGCCTCGAGCGCCTCGGAGATATTTTATCTTTTTTCCCAGTTCTTCCCGTTCCATACCTTTGGAGAATAAAGAAAAAGTATGGCATCAAGGCGGACTTGATGCCACCAATCCAGGGTTGTATAGTATTGAAAAAATACAAACAGGAGTTGTGTTTATTGAAAAACCGTGAAATCGTTTTTCTGTATTGCCGGGACCCGGTGGTGTCGGCGCTCCTGATCACCTTCCTGTCCCGAATGGATAAGGTGACTCCCCAGATAGTACACTTCCAGCCGGGGAAAGAAAACGTATATACAGCTTTTCAGCGGAACGGCCTGTACATCCTGGATGCCGACTCTTTTGAAGATCCAAGGACCTTAAAGGCGCTGCTGTCTGATTTATTATCCACCGGAAGACGAGCCCTCGTCCTCTGTTCCTTCACCGATCCCCTTTCCCTGCCTGTGCATGAGAACCTTCTGCGGCTGGACAAGCCTTTTAGGCTGCAGGAGATGGGGGAGTTTGTGATGCTTAGTGTCCACCACTGTGGACCTGGATGAATAAAATCTTCAGATCCTATAGGAAATTATAACGGGGACACCCGCAGGGAA
>JAFGDJ010000141.1 GCA_016932135.1 Spirochaetales bacterium
GACTTTGTCTGGGCTTCCAATAACCCGGAGATCCTGGAGAAAACCGGCGGGCGGGTTGCCGTGGGAGGCACCATGCCTCTGGAGGATCCCCTGTCGGGGATCATCGAAGGAATCTCCAGCAGGATCGACAGCCTGGCGGCGGAGCAGTTCGCCGACATCGATGCCAGGATAGTGGAGCTCACCGCCCAGGCGGAACCCCTGCGGCTCGAATACACCAGGACCCTGGACCGGGAAACGGGAGCCGCTTTGGACGCCCTTTACGATGAAATCACCCTGCTGAACAACGAGAAGGACGCCCGCCTCCTGGAAATCGGCAACATCACGGGATCCTACCCCCAGTACGATCCGGAAAATCTGGACCCCCAGAGGACCGATTACGTGTTCTACAAGCCCATCGTCTTCAGCCGGGAGAACCAGGATTATTATTTCCGCGGCGCCGTTCGCCTCGGTGTATCCACCCGGACCATCATCGAGCAGATCGAGCAGTCCCGCCGGCAGCTGCTTATTATCATCGGAGCGGTGGCCATCGTGGCGGTGCTCCTGGGAATCGCGGGAGCTCTTCTTCTGGCAGCCATCATTATCCGGCCCATCAACATCCTGGTAAAGGGGGTGGCTCTGATCCGGGACACCCCGGACAAGGAGGACCTGCGGGGACACGAGATCGTCCTCAAATCCAGGGATGAACTGTCAATCCTGGCGGAAACCATCAACCAGATGACCGACGGCCTGGTGGAAGCGGCGAAATCGAGCAAGGACCTCACCCTGGGTAAGGAGATTCAAAAGAAATTCATTCCGTTAAATACCAACACCGCCACGGGGCGGAAACTGTCCACCGGGACTTACGAAAACGACTTTATCGAGATCTTCGGCTATTACGAAGGGGCCGATGCCCTTTCGGGAGACTACTTCGATCAGATCGATCTGCAGAACGGGTGCCGGGCTTTCATCAAGTGCGACGTTGCCGGCCACGGCGCCTCGGCGTCCCTCATCATGGTTGTGGTGGCCACGATCTTTACCAGCCATTTCCGGCAGCTCATCGGGAAAAAGCCCAACACCGAAGTGGCTTCCCTGGTGACCAGCATCAATGAACTTCTGGAAGAACGGCAGTTCACCGGCCGTTTCGCCGCCATGACCGTGGGGGTCCTGGAAGAAAAAAACGGCCGCCTCCATCTCTGCCACGCCGGAGATAACATGGTACATATCTACGAGGCGGCGAAGAAGAAGGTGACGGTGCACACCCTCCCGGAAGCTCCGGCCACGGGTATCTTCAGCAAAGACTTGATCGACATGCGGGGGGGCTACCAGCAGGTTACCTTGCAGATGCGGCAGGGGGATGTGCTGCTCCTCTTCACCGACGGTCTTGAAGAGAGCCACCACCTCCTGCGGGACCGGGAGTTCAAGGTAACCGCGTATAGCGACCTTCCTCCGGAGATCCTGGAGGAAGATAAAATTGCCTTACAGCAGGGGTTCAAGTCCATTCAACCGGCGGAAACCAAGGAAGAATTCGATATGCTGCGCCTCAAGGCTCTCATCGAAGCTGCCATGAACGGCCGGAGTTTTACCCTGAAACGACGGTGCGATCTGGTCATCCGGAAGGCTATGGAATTTGATTTCACCTCCTTAAAGGGTGCTATCGGCGACACGGTTCTGGCGGTTATGGCGGTGGAGAAGATGTTCCGCCTTTTCCCCGATCCCAAAGCCGGTGACCAGGATTTCCTTCAGATCGACAAAACCATCGACGATTTTCTACAGAAACACTTCAGAAATTACGACGAGTTTCTCGGGAAAGACCGTCGGGTGGAGGACGAAAAGGTGCCCGAATATGTCTGGTATAAAACCCTGAAGGAAGATCCCCAGGACGACGACCTGACCTTTATGGCAATCCGAAGGAAATAAAAAGGTGGTGGAAAAGCCCGCTTTCTACTGCGAAACCTGCGGTTCCCCGGTGCCCAGGAACGCTTCCCGATGCCCCTCCTGCGGCAGGATCTTCGACGCGGTGAAGTGTCCGGTCTGCGGTTTTGAAGGCTCTCCGGGGCTCTTTAAGAACGGCTGCCCCTCCTGCGGCTACGGAGGAACCCCGGCTTCCCGCGGGGAAGATCAGCCGGATCGGGGGAAAAACTCTTCGCGAAGATCTCATCCCCGGCGCTACGGCCTGGTTATAGCGGTCTTGTTGGCGGTTCTGCTGGTTTTCCTGGGGCTGTTGGTAAGGCGGTTTTAAATACCTTTCAAAGAGACTGGCCTGCCATTTTAGCTTCTCTTTACACTAATCCCTGATCCCCGGTACTCTCCTTGTGCCGGTACCGCAGCACCACTTCCTGGAAACGGGCGGTTCGCACGGGGTACTGGTTGAAGTAAAACAGGTGGGACTCGCAGCGGCAGTCGGAGCAGCCGAAGCCGGGAATTATGCCGTCCGCCGCGGCAGCTACGTCGGCGGCCAGGGCACATTCCAGGTCGCGGCGGGTGTAGATGGGGTAGGCTTTGATCTTTCCGGCTGCCTGAGAGAGGTAGTCGATGTGCCACCGGAGGTTCTTGCCTTTCCTCAGGTGCCGGGCGATCCGTTTCGAGAGGTTCTTCTTTCCCGACCCCGCGTAGACGTACCAGCCCGCCCTGAACTCGATGACCCCCAGGGAGCCTACGGTCAGGGTCAGAGCCCTGGGTAGTTCCAGGACCAGGAGATACACCCCGCAATCCTGCTCGGCGGCGGTGAGGGTGGTAAGGTCCACCGGGATATCGGGATTCCCCAGGACTGCATAACCGTCTTCCCCGGTGTGCAGGGTCACCGCACGGATATCCACCCGGTCGGAAACCGCCCGAAGGGCCAGGCTGAAGGCCGGGTCGGTGTGAAAATGGGGGATAAAGCGTTCGGCTTCCCGGTTCATCAGGATGAAGAGAACCATGGCCCGGGTGTTCGGCTCTCCGGCAAGCTTCGCCAGGTGGAGGATGTGTCGGCGGCCCCTTTCGGTGGGGGCGTCGGGGAACATGGCCGTACCGTACTCTGCCAGGGTGCAGGATTTCACCTCTACCCAGGTATGCATGCCACCGTGGGAAACGAGAAAGTCGAACCGGGAATCGCCGTGGGTCACCTCCGGCCGTATTTTCCCGCCGGGGAAAAATCGGGGAAGCACCAGGGTTCCCGCGGCGTTGTTGGCCCGGCCGGAGTGTAAGGGAACCATGTGCCCCCGGTAGCGGGCTGCCGCTAACGACCAGGCGGTTTTCCTTCCGGGGCCGCAGGCTTTTTCGAAGAGAAGAGGGATCTCCGGCAGGAGAAACTCTTCCAGGCGGCCGGGGTTGGGGGAATGGGCTCGAATGGGTCCTTCCGGGGTGTCTGCCAGGAGAAGGAACCGGTTGGGCCGCCCGATAAAGCGGCCCTCGATTCCCGGGGTGAAGAGTCTGACCCCTTTCGTTTTAGACAAAGAGAGACTCGATCTCCCGGTGGTACTTGCTGCTGATCACGTCCCGTTTCATCTTCAGGGTCTGGGTAAGCTCTTTCCCCACCTCAAAGGGCTGGGGGATAAATTTGATCCGGTAAATCCGTTCGAAGGGCTTGAATCCCGTCTTGGGATTAATCAGGGACTGCACGATATCATGGTAGAATTCCTGAATAACCGAAAGTTCCAGGAGTTCTTCCGGGGCTACATACTCGATTTCCTTCTCTACCGCGTAAGCCACCAGGCTTTCCATGTGGGGAACGATAAGCACTCCTAGGAATTTTTTATCCTGTCCTACCACCATGGCCTGGTGGATATATTCGGACTGCAGGAGTTTATCTTCGATGGGGACCGGTTCGATGTTTTCTCCTCCCAGGAGAACCACCGTTTCCTTCGCCCGGCCCAGGATCTTGAGTTCGTGGTTGATGGTCGCCATGACGATATCCCCGGTGTTCAGCCACCCGTCCTGTAAAACCGCTGCGGTGGCTTCGGGATTCTTGTAGTATCCCTGCATCACCTGTTCGCTCTTCACGTGCAGGACCCCCTTGTGACCGGGACCCACCTCGTTGCCGTTGGTATCAACCACCCGGTAGTGAATGTCCTTCAACAGGGGGCCTACCGTGCCGGTGACGGGTTTATATTGTTTTCGTACCGATAAGATCGGCGCCGTTTCCGTGAGGCCGTAGCCTTCTAGTAATAAAATTCCCGCTGCCTGGAAGAACATATCCACGTATCCCGGCAAAGCTCCGGCTCCGGATACCCCGGCGATAAACTTCCCGCCCAGCTTTGCTTTGAGCTTATTGAAAACCAGGACGTTCCCCAGGAGTTTCAACGGTGTCAACAGGATGTAGGGAAGGATGCTGACGGCTATGTCCGCCACGCGGGAGCGTTTATGAAATTCCGGCACCAGTCCGTAGAGCATGTTTCGCAATGCCGCGTGGGACTGCCCGGCGCTGATGAAAAACATGGCGATAGATCGTTTCAGGGGTTTTTCTTTCTTCAGGTTTTTCATGATAGCCCCGTAGACCCCTTCCCAGATCCGGGGTACCGACACCATCCATTGAGGGCGGATGGCAGCCATATCGGGGAGCATCACCGCGCCCACGGGCTTGGAATAAGCCATGGAAAGGGCGTTATCGAAAATAATGTATTCCACGGTTCTTTCAAAAGAATGCCAGACCGGCAGAACGCTGAGAAAGGAGTGACCGGGTCGTAAGTCCAGGTGTTCAAGAACCCGGTCAAGCTGGAAGCTGAAATTCCTGTGGGTGATCAGAACACCCTTGGGCGGCCCGGTAGTGCCGGAGGTATACAGGATGGTAGCCAGATCGTCGGCTTCTCCTTTTTCTATCTCTTTATCGAAGAAATCGGTCTTTTTTTCCAGTTCCCTTTCTCCCTCTTCCATAACGGTTTGAAAGGAAAGAAGTTCCACTCCCGGGGTGTTTTTTATTTTATCCATCCCTTCGGCGTCATAGAGAATAAGGGTTTTCAGGAGGGGCAGATCTTTTTTAAAGGAGAGGATCTTTTCCGCCTGCGCCCGGTCTTCGGCGAAGGTCAGGGCACAGTCCGCGTGGGCAAGGATATAACCTATTTCCTCCGCCGTGGAATCGCTACCCCGGGGAACATCCACGGCGCCCAGGCCGAGGATTGCCAGGTCCGTGATGATCCATTCCATCCGGTTATCCGAAATGATTCCGAGATGATCCTGCCGTTTCACCCCCATAGAGGCGAGGCGGGTGCCCAGGGCCTGGATGGAGTGGTACACCTGTTGATAACTGATGTGTTGAAAGGTGCCTTCCGAATCTTTTGTCATCAGGGCTGTAATTCCGCCGTGCCTGGTCACGGTAGATCGGAACCGTTGGGGTATTGTTTTTCCTTCCGCCATGGTAAGCCTCCTGAAAGGGTATTGTAAAAGAATTTACTCGGTCGTGGGCCGATTGTCAAATGATAATTATCGGTTCCGGGCCGAAAAAACAGGAAATGGGGGAGGTATATGCAAAATCAACGGTTTTTTCCCGCCGCGGGTTTTAAGGGGAGTTAACCAGGGAAGCAAGCAGGTCTACAACCTGCTTGTTGGACCAGTTATACGCCCCCACCAGTCGGGCGATGATCTGTCCGTCTTTTCCTATTATGTAGGTGGTAGGAATCCCCTGAACACCATAGATATTTCCCACCGAGCCGTCCGGGTCAAGTAACACCGGAAAGCTATAATCACCCCCGGCGATATAATTGTTAATGCTTTCTTTTGTATCCCCCAGCAGGGATGCCACCGCCAGCATCTCAAAGGGTTTTCCTTTAAAATTTGTATAGAGTTTCTCCATGGAGGGCATTTCACTTCGGCAAGGTCCGCACCAGGTTGCCCAGAAGTTGAGGAATACTACCTTTCCTCGTAAACCGGAAAGGGATACTTCCTGTCCGGAGAGATTATCCAGAGTGAAATCTTCAGAAGCCAGGGGTTTCTGGGGAACGCCGAAACCCAGGTTGTACAGCTCGGTTTGAAGAGGGCTCATTCCCTGCTGAGCGTAAAGCATGGAGCCGGTGAAGAATAACAAATAGAGAAATATCTTCTTAATCATATATAGTCCGCCTTGCACATAATATACCAGACTTTTCGCAGGAGAGCAAGAACTTTTACGACCCGGGGATATACGCCAGGCTCAGGAGCAGAACAGAAAAATTATACAGGCCGTGGGCAATACCGATGGTATGGAGATTCTTCTGCTTGATGAAGAAAAAGGTCAGAATGATACCGATAAAGGAGGTGCCGATAAAACTTAAGAACCCCTGGTAGATATGGCCGAGACCGAAGAGCAGAACGGATGTGAAAATAGAGAGACTGTGAGGAAGACCGGCTTTTTCCAGGGTAGTCAACAAATAGGCTCTGAAGAACAGTTCTTCACTGTAACCGGTAAGAAGGCAGGTGGCCAGAATGAGGGGTAAGAGAGCCGGCCGGGAGATCTGCCAGCCCGGCTGCAGGAGAGCCTGTTCTCCCGGGGAAAGAAACAACTGAAGAATGAGAAAAAAGGGGACCATCAGGGCGTAGATGCAGAGCAGAATACCTGTGGAGGAGAGAGTATCCCGGAAACGGAAGGGGAGGATACCGTATTCTTTAAAAGCCCCGGGCTCCCTTCGGTAGATCAGGTAGATGACAAAAAGAATCTGTGGGAGGGTAATGATCCCATAGAGAAGGTTAAAGGAGACAGAGTCGAAAAGGTCTCGATTGTAATCCGGGGTTTGCGTCAGGTACCCCGGCAGGTAAAGAATGCTGAAGAGAAGCAGCGGTTCCAACCAAAAACGATCAAAAAAAGATGTTTTTTCTCCTCTTGGGTACATCATTCTCCATCATTCCCTAAAAAAGGGTAGAAAAAGTAAGGGTTACCGGTTACAATACAAAGGAGTTGCTGTATTTGCAAGCACTTTATCTCATAACAAGGAATGTCGATACTAATTCCATATGTGGATACTTTTTATAATTCTATTCATAGGTCTTGTCGTCGCTATCGTTTTTCTGAACAAAGCAGGAGGACTGAAATTTCCCTGGATAGCCTTCTATACCAAAGGCCGGGAGTCCGGGTTCAGTGTTCATGAAATCAATCTGTTAAGAAAGGTGGCGGTGGAAAATCGCCTGGAAAATCCCATATCTCTGTTCTGGTCCATAAAACAGCTGGATCGCTGTATCCGGGGAACCATTATCCGGTTTCGCTCGGAGGGGAATTTAAACGAACCGGAAAATGCCAATTTTATTCTAAAATTGTATGAATTCCGCAGTAAGGTTGAAATGGAACTGCCCAAGTACAAACTGGGCATTAAATCTTCCAGGAAACTTCCGGTTCATCAGCGCCTTACGGTTACCCTGCCGGGAATCGGAACCTACAGCTCCCAGATTGTTGAGAATCTACGGCGTTACATCGCCGTTTCGTACCCCGAAGGCCCGACCCTGCCTCCGGGGTTTTCCTGGAAAGGACAGAGAATCCAGATCTATTTCTGGCGGATCGACGACGCGGGCTATATTTTTGAATCCAAGGTCCTGGAGGATTTTTCCGAACAGCAGTATCCCATTCTGCACGTCGCCCATTCCGATGATCTGGTCCGAAGCCAGAAGCGATCATCCGTCCGGGTGGAAGTGAAAAAACCGGCTTTTTTATATCCCCTAAAAACAATTTCCCAAGCCAATGAGGAAGAGGAAAAACAAGTGGGTCTTCGGTGCCGTTTGCAGGACGTTTCCGCCGGCGGGGCCGCCGTTATCATCGGGGGGCGGGCCAAGGTGGGATTGGCGGTGAAGATTCAGTTCAGCCTGGGGAGCAATACCATTGCCATGTGCGGCACCGTAAAGGGTGTTACCTTCGATCAGAAACGAAACCAATCGATCCTTCATATTCAGTCGGTGGAGCTGTCACCCCGGACACGAAATATGATTTTATCCTATGTGTACAATATCTTCGGTGAACGGGAAACAAAGACGCAGAAAGCCGCTACTTCCTGAGGATAAACATTCCCTTGTTGAAAGCGCTGCGCTGCGGTATAGTATCATGGTAGATGAAGAAACTAATCGTTCCAGGTTTCCTGTCCTGGCCATGGATAAGCCAGGGGCGGCGGTACCCGGGAAGGAGTAAAGATATGAGGCAGAAGAGTGTAGTAATTGTCCTTTTATTCTTCTTAACGATTGGTCCGGCCATGGCACAGGATTCAGCCGTGGTTGAAGCTTTTCAGAAGAATTTTACCCGGGGCAGCCTCTCCACGAAAATACAGGTTCTTCAAGATTCGGCTTCCCTGGAATCGGAAAACATGAGCCCTCTCTATCTGCAGGCTATGAAATTCGTCATTGACAACTCGGAGCAGCTGAAAACCGACTCTCTGGCCCGGGAGCTAACCGTTCTCTCGGTCCGGTTGGTGGGTATGCGGGGATATCAGGAGGCGGCCTTCGACTTGTGGCAGTTATTCTCCATCTTCGAGGACACAGGGGTGCGGGTGGAAATTATGAATGCCCTGGGAAAAACCGCTGTTGAAAATACCCGGGTATCGACCTATATCATCAACTGGCTTTCTTCCATGAACACCATCTACGCTTCGGGCGGATGGGTGGACAAGCAGGTCCTGGCCGAAGCCGTGGTTACCCTGGGCCGCCTGGGACGTTCCGATTCCTTCCCGGTGGTCTTTGCCGCCTTAACCGCCGGGTATTCCGATGATATCTCTGATAAAGCCGCTTTAGCCCTGAAATCGCTTCAGGGTAACTACGCAGCTATGCTGAAGGATGTTATAGAAACAAGCTCCCTGCCCCAGAAACTGGAAGCCTTAAAAATGGCCCTGGAAGACCCGG
The DNA here is from genome assembly GCA_016932135.1 of Spirochaetales bacterium. Classification (GTDB taxonomy): domain Bacteria; phylum Spirochaetota; class Spirochaetia; order JAFGDJ01; family JAFGDJ01; genus JAFGDJ01. The sequence goes on from JAFGDJ010000141.1 coordinate 8,743, forward strand.
CCCTGGCGGAAACTGAAAAGGGAGAACTATCCGAGGTAGCCTTGGAATACGGCCTGTCGTTAAGCCCGTCGGGACCGGCGGAGCAGGAGACGGCCCGGCAGCTGCGGTATCATGCCGTTCGGGGCTTAGCCGCCGCGAAATGGACCGAAGCGTCGGCCAAGGTTATAAAACATTTCGACACCACCCTGCTGGAGTATGACCGGGGGATTACCCGAAAGGAAAATCTCCTGGAAGCAATCTCAGCCCTGGGTTCTATGGGAAATCATGAAGCAGCGGTCCGTTTAACCCTGTATCTAGAGTTATTGAACTCTTATACGGAAAACGGGCAGGTGGTGGATGAACAGATTATCCTTGCGGTTATTTCGAATCTTGGCAGGCTGGGAGACATTGTGGCTTTTGATTATCTCCTCTATACCGGGTACCTCAACTACGCGGCGCCGGTTAAAAAAGCCGCCAGGGAAGCCATCGAGCAGCTTAAAAGAACCTGATACTCCCTTTCTATCCGGATTCTATCTGGCCCTTCCTATTTTTCTCACCGCGTATATCCCCGCGTTTCAGCAGTGGCAGCCGGTTACGGGAACAGCAGGTGTTCTCATCTGCGGACTTTTCGCCTTCATCTCATGGCGGCTGAAGAAAAAGCGCCCGGTTCTCCAGTTTTTTTCGATAATGCTTGGATTCCTCCTTTCTCTTCCGGTGTCTGCCGGTATGGCGGTCCGCAGTTCCGCGGGTTTCCCCGGAGAACGGATAACCTCGCTGCGATGCGTTACCCTGGCCGATTCTTCCTTGATGTCCGACGGGCGCTACCGTGACCAATGCCGGGTTATCCGGGTGCATGATCGTCTTGGTATGTCCGCCTCCGGCCAGGGAAGGGTTACGGTATTCTCAACGAGAAAAGAGAGTTTTGCCCAGGGTTCGGAGGTTCTTTTTACCGGCCGCCTTCTTGAAACAAAAGAAGGGGATTGGCTTTTTTTTTCTCAAGACTCCGGCGGCCAGGTTCTGCGCTCTCCGGAGGGGTTGTATAAATTGCGCCGTTGGTGTGTCGATTTCACAGTGGAAGCCTTCAGGCCCCTGAGGCGGGGGGCTTCCGGCTTATTGACGGCTCTTTTTCTCGGTATCCGGGACTTTCTGGAGGAGGATCATCTTTTCAGACAAGCCGGGTGCTCACATATCCTCGCCCTTTCAGGGATGCATGTAGGCATCATTACCGGTTTTCTTTCCTTGTTGATCCGCCCCCTCCTGGGGAAAAGGCTTTCCATCCTTTTTCTCTATATCTTTATCTTCGCGTATCTCTTTCTTACCGGTTTCGGTCCATCCTTAAACAGGTCGGCGCTGATGTTCCTTTTTCTTTCCGCTCCTTCCTTCTTTTCACGAAAACCTTCTTCTTTACAGGTTCTCAGCCTGAGCTTTGTCGTTCTGGCGATTCTTTCGCCGGTCTCCGTGAAAAGCCTTTCTTTCCAGCTGTCCTTTCTCGCCTTGGGAGGTATCCTCCTCATCGGCCGGGTTGTCCTTCCCGCCTTATCGTATCTTCCACCATGGCTCAAATATCCCTTAAGCGCCTCCCTGGGCGCTCAGCTGGCCAGTTCCCCCCTGGTCGCGACGGTTTTCGGTATTATCTATCCGGCCGGTATGCTGGCGTCCCTGGTTATCACACCCCTGGTTACATTGTTTATGGCCGGCGGGATGATCTACCTTCTTTTAGACGGTATGGGTTGTGCCCTGCCCGCCGGGATTCTATCCCGGGGATTGGAGTACCTGTCGGATCTTCTTTTTCATGTGGCCGGTTTCTTCGCCCGAATACCGGGTGTTTCGACGGAAAATAAAGGTTCGATGATTGTAACCTTGGTTTCTGCTATTCTCGTTCTGCTATTTTTAGGATATGCTAGGTTCAGAGTGCGGAGGTACGAAAAGAGCCTTGAAGGTCAACTATGATTCTCCGGCGGATATTGCCGGTTTCCTGAAGGAACACCACATCTGGCTGAAAAAGCGGTTCGGTCAGAATTTTCTGGTCAATCCGGGGGCCCGTAAAAAGCTCGCAGACCTGCTGGATCTGTCGGGACATGAAACGGTGTGGGAGGTAGGCCCGGGAATCGGATCGCTGACGGCGGAACTTCTTCCTCTTTCCCGGCGTTTGAAGGTATTCGAAATAGACCGGGGATTATCCCGGTTGTTGCGGGATTTATTCCCCGCCATCGACCTGGTGGAAGGGGATGTCTTGAAAACATGGAAGAAATGCCTGGAGGAAGACGGTCCGCCGGACCGGGTTATCGGCAACCTTCCCTACAGTTCCGGGGCCGCAATCCTTATATCCTTTATCCAGGGCGGGCTTTCCTCCCCTAAGATGGTATTCACCGTGCAGCGGGAACAAGCCCTGCGGATGGCCGCCCTTCCCGGATCCAAGGATTATTCATCCTTTTCCGTGGTATGTTCTTCAGCCTTCCGCATCGAACAAGCCGGAGACCTGCATCCGGGGTCCTTCTTTCCCCGGCCGGAGGTTATGTCGCGGATTGTCGTGCTTACCCCCCGAGAGGATCTGCAGATTCAGCGGAAAGATGTTTTTTATCTTCTGGTGAGGGATCTGTTTCATCATAAGCGTAAAACAATTAAAAACAACCTGGAAAAGGGTGTCCTTATCACCCTGGTGGATAAGGAAGCGCTTTTTTCCACCCTGGAAGAAATCTCCCTATCCCCGAAGGTGAGGCCGGAGGATCTTTCAGCCCATGACCTGGCCCGATGGTCCGAGAAAATTGGCACCTTTCTTCCTCCGGCGAAGGTGTCGCCTCTCCTTTAAGTTGAGAATCATCTTTACTTTTCAAAGACATGTTTCTATAATTCTTTGTACGGACATTATAACTAGGAGTTTATTATGAAATTATTCGGTTTATCCTTCCTGGTCGTCTTTCTGCTCCTGACAGGATGCGCCACGGTGGAGGAACCGGCTGTCTTCGAAGTACCGGCAGCGACAGAAGAGAACGCGGTTAATGAAGTTGAACCTGCCGAAGCGGCCGAACCGGTCTATGAAACGGTTACGGTTCCCCTGCTTCTGAAAGAAACGGTATATTTCAGTGACGGTGTGGTGGACAGGTATACCGACTTAACCTACCAGGAAGAAACTGACCGGCTTGTCAGAAAAGAGACGAGGAATACCTATGATGAACTGGAAGAAGCTGTTTCCCTGGAGTACCGGGATGGTCTGCCGGTAAAGGAAACGGTCTACGGTCCGGATTCTCGGGTAACCTCATATCAGGTTTATGATTATGATTCTTTCGGTCTTTTAGTAAGCCGGGAGTTTTATAATGCCTCAGGAAATCTGCAAACCCGATCGGCTTATGAATACGACGAAGAATCTCATAAAATCCGATGGGAGGTCTTCGGCAGCGTAAAAAACCTTTTGTCCTATTCAACCTACCGGTATGACGGGCAGGGCAGGCTGACGGAAACCAAGGTTTATTCACCTGACGGAACCCTGGAAGACCAGTTTGTTTTCGATTATTCCGGAGATTCGGGAGTCCCGAGTCGTGAAACCCAGTTAACCGCTCAAGGAGCAATCTCTCAGATTGTGGAAAAAACCCTGGAAGGACCTCGGCTTCTGGAAGAAAGAACCCTGGGACCTTCCGGATCGCCGGAGTTCCGGGTTGTCTATGAATACGGTGAGAGCGGTGAAAAGCTGCGGGAATCGTTATACGATAAAACCGACCGGTTGGTGGAATACCGGGAGTTTCAGTATCTTTTTCAGGAACTACAGCGCCTGGTGGAAGCCCTGGAGGCAGGAAAATGAAAAAAGGTGTCCTTCTTCTCTTGCTTGTTCTCCTGGGCGGTATGACGGCGGGGGCCGATGAAACCGCCGTGGTATGGTCCCGGATCTACCGGGATGCGGTGAATCTGGAACACCGTTTGGCTATTATGGATCGAATAGTCAATCAAAACGACCGCCGTCTCATTCCGGTGATGGATGAAGCCTTGGGGCAGCTGATTCTCCTTCAGGAAAATCTCACTTCCGCCACGGAGCAAACGCTCCATCAGACCCTGGTAAATATGATTGTTCGGGAATTAGGAATTCTTCGGGCAATCGGTTCAGCCCCCCGGGTGTATCGGGTGATGGAACTGCGAAACAACGGGTTCCAGGAAGCTCTGGCGGTGATATCCCTGGCCGATATGGGAGCCGTGGAGTACACCGGGGCGATTTCCGAGAGGCTGAGAACGATAAATCTCGGGGTAGTGGAGTATACCAGCCGTGAAGAAATCGAAACCCTGGTGGAAGCCTGCGTGTATGCCCTGGAGCGTCTGAAACAACCGGAAGGCTATGAGTCGGTTTTCTTCGCATCTCTGGCAGGGTATTCATCTCCCGTGTTAAAAAAAATCAATCGGGCCCTGGTTTCCATCCTGGACGACCCCACGGATATTCTCATAACCTTGTTGATAGAGAACCGCAACACCGAGGTTAAAATTAAGGCGGTGGAAGAGGCTGCCCGATCGGGGGCTCTGCCGGAGCGTATCGCCGAGGTAGCCATGGAAGGTCTTAACCAGGGATTGACCATGAACCCATCGAACCGCTCCCACGCTCTGGCTTTGAGCCGCCTGCGGATAACATCGGCCGAGGCCATTAGGAACAGCGGCTTTGATTCCATCGATGCCTCCGGGATGCTGCGTATCATGCTCACCCGGATGTATGAACTCAATGAGATCCTCACCTGCCTGGAGGCCCTGGGCACACAGAAAAACGATATGGCCGCTAAAGCTCTGGCGGATTTCCTGCAATACCATAATACCCGGCCGGCGGATCTGCGCTCGCCGGAGGATTACCGGATCGTTCTGGCGACCATTGCCGCCATGGGAAATACCGGCAACCCTTTGGTTATACCGCAGCTGATCGAGGTTCCTTTCAGGGACTGGAACAGAGAGGTCCGCCAGGCGGCGGAAGAAGCCCTGGCGAAACTGGGGGAATAATTGAAAGAGCCGCCCGCCTTTCTCCTGGGGAGCGGCTCTTTTCTTTTTATTCAGATAAGTTTGAGGGTTCTCAAAGTCTCTTGTACTTTCTTCTTTAACGTCTCATCCATGGAGCACAACGGCAGGCGGTAATTTTCTTCCATCATTCCTTTCAGGGCACACATATATTTGATGGGTATCGGATTGGTGTCGATAAATTCGGCTTTAAAAAGGGATAAAAAGCGGTAGTGAATCTCTCGGGCTTTGTCCATCTCGCCGGCCAGGGCTGCCTGGACCAGTTCCAGCATCTCTCCGGGAATAAGATTACTGGCTACCGAGACTACGCCGATTCCTCCCACCGCGATGATGGGCAGGGTGAGGTTGTCATCCCCCGAAAGGATATCGAAGGAGTCGGGTTTTTCGCTGACGAGGTCCATCACCTGAGGAATACTCCCGGAGGCTTCTTTCACCCCGATCACCCGGGGATGAGCGGCCAGTTTCAGCATGGTGCTGTTTTCGATATTTTTCCCCGTCCTTCCCTGGATATTGTACACAATAATGGGAAGATCCACCGCTTCGACCACCGCCATAAAGTGGCGGTAGAAACCTTCCTGGCTGGGTTTATTGTAGTATGGAGCCACCTGCAGGCTCACGTCCGCTCCGGAGGCTTTCGCGTGTTTTGTAAGATCGATGGCTTCTTTTGTGGAATTCGATCCTGTTCCGGCGATAACAGGCACCCGTTTATTCGCCTGATCGATGACAATATCGATCACCCGGTGATGTTCTTCGTGACTGAGGGTGGGGCACTCCCCAGTTGTTCCTACCGGTACAAGGCCGGAGATTCCGGCGGCTACCTGAAAGTCGACCAGGTCACGCAGAGCTTTTTCATCGATAGAACCGTCTCGGTTCATCGGCGTGACAAGGGCCGTGTGGACACCTGCTAAATTCATACATACCTCCATGGGTGATCCCTTCTTACGGGATCATATATCCAGCGAACTTGAAGCCCGCAGGTTGAGTAGTATATAGAGGGATGTAAAGAAGTTCAAGTAAAAAAATGATGAGGGCTACTCACAATAAATCGGCATATTCGTGCCAATAGGTGTCTACATCATGTTTTAGGTTCTCAATGTGATGAATCATGCATTCTTCGGCTTTCAGGGAATCATGTTCCCTGATGGCTTCATAGATAGTCCGGTGAGAAACCATATACGGGGAACCCACTTTTGTGCGGAGTTTGGCAAAGAGTTCCGACTGCTGCCCCATCATCGAGACAATCATATAGAGGGAAAATAAAGCCTTATTTCGAGAGGTTTTTGCTATGAGACTGTGAAATTCGATATCATCCTGGGCGACGCTGATGGAATCCCGGTGGTGGAGTTCCTGCTTTTCCAGGATTTTTTCCATCTCCGACAGTTCCTGGTCGGTAATATGAACGGCGGAGAGGGAAGCGGTGGTGCGTTCGATGGCCTTTCGGGCGTCCAGGACCATGAGGAAATTCTGCAGAACCTTACTGTTGATAAGTTCGTCCAGATTCTTTTTATGTTCCTCCAGCTTGATGTCCCGTTGAACGGTATTAATTATCGCGAGCCCCTTTTCGGTGATAACCCGGCCCTTGAAACTCTGCTTTTCCAGGTAACCGTTTTTCTCCAGCTCGTTGAGAATCCTTCCGACCGTGGCGGGGCTCATGCGTTTTCCCTGTTCTTCCATGGCGTTGACCAGATTCCAGGAGCCCAGCGGCTCTTCGGAGAGGGCTATGGTTTCAAGAATCTTCAGTTTCCAGGGTTCATTCAGTAAATCCATTTTTGCCTCCCCCGAGGTGTTACTCAGCTGAATAGTAGCAGATCTAGGTCTTCACGACAAGGCTTTTTTTGTTGACCCCCCGAAGGATGTATAGTATAATAATTGCTACTCATCAAATGAGTAGCAGAATATGAGGAGGCTTTTATGTACCGAGGTGTGTATACGGCTCTGGTGACCCCTTTTACCAGGAAAGGGGAGGTGGATGAGAAAGCGTTGACCAACCTGGTGGAAAACCAAATTGCTTCGGGAGTGGACGGCCTGGTTCCTATCGGAACCACCGGTGAAAGTCCGACCCTTTCGCACCGGGAAGTTATCGGGATTGTGGAGCTTGTGCTGAAACAAACCGCCGGGCGGATACCGGTGATTGTGGGAACCGGCAGCAACGATACTAAAAAAGCCATCGAGCTTACCAGGGAAGCCGAAAGCCTGGGCGCCCAGGGGAGCCTTCAGGTGACACCTTATTATAATAAGCCGACTCAGGAAGGCCTTTATCGGCATTTTTCTTCTATTGCCGAGGCTACATCCCTGCCCATCATTCTTTACAATATTCCCGGCCGGAGCGGCGTTCCTATTGCCCTGGATACCCTGAAGCGGCTGGTGTCCCAAGCAGGAATTAAAGCGGTGAAAGAGGCTTCCGGGGATATTTCGGGTATCATGAGCTCTATTGCCGCTCTGGGCGACAAGCTGGATTTTCTTTCCGGGGACGATAATCTTACCCTTCCGATTATGGCCCTGGGCGGCACGGGGGTTATTTCCGTCCTTTCCAACCTTTTTCCCAAAGAAGTGAAAAAAATGGTTGACCTGGCCTC
>JAFGDJ010000142.1 GCA_016932135.1 Spirochaetales bacterium
ATGATTATCAACGAAGGGAAAAAATGACATGATCCAGTTAAAAAACAAAGAAGAAATTGATGGAATTCGACGGTCCGGCAGAATCCTTGCGGAAACCCGCAGCTTACTAACGGAAGCCCTCAGAGAAGGACTCACCACAGCGGAATTAGACGCTCTGGCATACAACTACATCACTTCTCAGAACGCGATACCTACCTTTCTTCATTACAGCAACTTCCCTGCTTCTTTATGCATATCGGTCAATGACGAGGTAATTCACGGTATTCCCGGAAAAAGGGTGCTCCTGTCCGGCGATATCGTCAGCATCGATCTGGGGGTTACCTATAAAGGTTTTATCAGTGACAGCGCTTTTACAGCGCCAGTGGGAAGGATTTCACGGGAAGCTGAACGACTGATGAAGGTAACGGAAGAATGCCTGCACCTGGGAATCCAGGAGGCTCGAACGGGAAATAGAATAAAGGATGTCTCCAAAGCGGTGTATAACCACGCTACCAGACACGGTTACGGGGTAGTAAGAGAATACTGCGGCCACGGAGTGGGAAAGGAACTTCATGAAGAACCGCAGATCCCTAATTACATTCATCCCGGGCCGAACCCCCGAATAAAGCCGGGAATGGTTCTGGCTATAGAACCGATGATTAACGCAGGGACGGACGATATCTACGTGAAAGACGACGGCTGGACCGTCGTTACCTTAGACGGGTCTCTATCCGCTCATTTCGAGCATACCGTGGCGGTATTCCAGGATCATACGGAAATACTGACGACGCTCTAAGACCTTTGCAAGGAGTTGAGACTTTCAGAGTGTTTGGCTTTTTCATTCTTTTTTTGTATTTTTAGCGTATAGAAACTTTTCCTTTGCATAAGGAGTGGACGTATGAAACGGATTATGCATTCTAAAAAATTTTTTCTTTTCAACCTGGTTACCGTGGGCATCATCATCGGTTTTTCCCTCGCCCTGGTTTCCTTCGCGTGTACCCCTAATTTAACTAAAAGCTCCGTGTACGCCCAGGATACCGGAACCGATACCGATACCGTGATGAGCCTGGAAGACATGCAGCTTTCTTTTCGGCAGGTCGCTAATCAGGTTCTTCCCGTGGTAGTTGAGATTACCACCGTGGATATCACAAAACAAACCTTACCGGATACCTACGGATGGCCCTGGGATTTCTTTTTCGGAAATCAAGGCCAGGAAAACGAAAAGGAACAGCAGGAGCGGGAATTTAGAAATGAGGGCCTGGGCTCCGGAGTGATTGTGCAGAAAGAAGGCTCAAAGGTGTATGTTCTGACCAACAACCATGTAGTGCAAGGGGCCGACGAAATAACGGTCTTTTTATATGATAAAAACGAAGAGCCCTATTCGGCGGAAATTGTCGGCACCGATGAAAGGAGAGATCTGGCTCTGATAGCCTTTGAAAGCGACGATCCGGACATTCAGGTCGCCCGATTAGGCGATTCCGACGCTCTTCAGGTGGGGGATTGGGTATTGGCGATCGGCAACCCCTACGGGTATGTCTCCACCGTAACAGCCGGTATTGTCTCCGCGAAAGGACGTAGAGGGGCTGACGAAAACATCAACGATTTCATCCAGACCGACGCTGCCATAAACCAGGGGAACTCCGGCGGCGCTTTGGTCAATCTTCGCGGTGAAGTGGTGGGAATCAATACCTGGATAGCTACTCCCACCGGTGTGAACATCGGATTAGGCTTCGCCATCCCCATTAATAACGCGAAGAAAGCCATTGACGACTTTATCCGGTACGGTGAAGTGGAATACGGCTGGCTCGGTGTGACCATCGGAGATCCCTCCGTCGATCTGGCCAAGGAAATGTCTCTGGCAGGAAAGAAGGGGGCTTTCATTTTTAATATTTATTCCGGATCACCGGCGGATAAATACGGCTTGCTCCCCGGAGACTACGTCTTATCCCTGAACGGTGAAAAGATAAGTGATTACATGCATTTATCCCGGCTGGTGGGGAACCTCTCTCCGGGAAGCAAAGCTAATTTCGTTGTATTGCGCCAGAAAGAAGAACTGTCGTTAACCGTGGAAATCGAACGGCGGGATGATGCCGAAACCCTGGCGAATCAATATAAGAACCTCTGGCCGGGGATTACCGTCAGCCCCGTTACCGATGAGATTCGCAGCCGTCTGGAACTCGACGCAAAACAGCACGGATTAGTACTCAGTGTCTCCGACAACAGCAAAGCTCAGATTGCCGGTATGCGGACTCTGGACATCCTGACAGCTATAAACGGCACAAAAGTCGATAATGTATTGGATTTTTACCGGCTAATCAACGATAAGGATAGTAAGAAACTTACATTTTCCTTCCTCCGGGAAGGTGTTGAACTGGAGATAGGTATTCTTCGATGAGAAAGGATTTTCTTCCCTATGACCGGGTAAGAAATAACGCCATCAAGCTGGCTCACAGGATATATTCGGAGGGCTTTGTTCCCGATGTTATCTATGTGTCTCTTCGCGGCGGCGCTTATATCGGAAACGTGGTAAGCGAGTATTTTAAGATCATCAAGCATGGTAATCGTCCCGTTCTGTACGCCGCCGTGGTTGCCCGGTCATACAGGGATACCTTCAACCAGGAGGAAATCCGCATCGACGGCTGGACCTACGCTCCCGAGCATCTGCGTCAAGGGGATAAGGTCCTGCTGGTGGATGATATCTTCGACTCGGGAAAAACAATCAATTATCTTGCCGATGTGATCGTAAAACAGGGTATCCCCAGGGAAGACCTGAAGATTGCCGTGCACGATTACAAGGTCTTTGATTATTTACCCGATGAACTGCCGGTAAAACCCGATTTTTTCTGTAGAAAACACCATATAAAATCTCCGGAAGATAATCTTTGGATTCATTATATGAGTCATGAACTGGTAGGACTTACTCCTGACGAGCTGAAAAAATATTACCTGGAAGTTGACCAAGAGCTTTTGCCGGCCTTGGAAAGCTTAAACGGGTGAAACGATGAAACATGTCCGGATGATTTTAGGAATTCTTCTTTTTTGCGCAGGGTGGTCCTGGGCTGATTCGGAAACCTCCGGCGTGATTCAGTTTTTACAACCTCCTCCGGGGAAATACGCTGAGAACCAACGGGTCACCTTTGAGGGGGAAGAAGCACCGTTATATCGATTTCTTGAGAGCTCGGATAAGACGTTCTGCCGTTATACCCTTCCTTTACAACTTACCGCCCTGCCGGAGGAAGAGCGGGTATACACCCTGGAAATTCAATGGGGTGATCGTTTGGAAAGGGTATTGTATAGTATCGATCGAAAAGCTCCCGAACCACCGGTCCCCGATCTTCCCGAGGGCGTCTATCAAGAAAGCATCTCTCTTTCGTTGTCGGTACCGGAAGATTCAGTCCTCTATGCGTCCGCCGACTCTCTCCCCGGCGTACCGTTTTCTCAAGAGTCCCTCCGATTGGAACAGGATCGCCTGGAAGATAAAACCTATACCGTTTATGCCTACAGTGTAGATGCGGCGGGGAACGCCAGTGCGGTTCAAGATTTTACCTATACCCTGCGAAAGAGCACTTCCAGGACAACCGAATTGCCGATCTACAGTCCTGTAGAAGGAGAGTTTCGGAATAAGCAGATCTTTGCCTGCGATCCCAGAGAGTATACATGGGTTCGTTATTCCCTGGACGGCCGTGATCCTGAATCTTTCGGGCTTTCCTATCATCAACCTGTTTTACTTGACAAAACCGGCAGCATAAAGCTTCGTATTGCCGCTCTTCCGATAGAAGGGAAAGATGTTATTACCCGGGAAATAAGTTATTCTGTGTTCGAAAATCAAGGTTTTGAAAAATTTCCTCCTCAGGGCATGCACGCCGGGTCAATCATCCTGCCCGTACCGGAGGGGGCGTATCTTTTCACTTTTGACGACTCTTCCGACGCTGCATATAGAACCCTTTACAGGGATTCCTTCAGCCTGCTGCCGATTCCTGGCGGTATGAAAGTCTATACTCTGCGATTCAAAGATTCTTCAGAAACCAGGCAAAGCGGTGTATTCAGGCTTGTTTATGTGCTGGATAGCCGAATTCCGGAGCCTCCCGTTATCCGTTCTGAAAACAGCGGTTCTCCTGTTTCTTCGGACACCCGGGTGTTCATGGAATCTGCTCCTGGAACGAGGATGTATTATTCCTTGGATGGAAGAACCCCCGATAATCGATCCACGGAGTATAACGGACCGATAACCCTTACCTTACCGGAAAAAATCAGTTTCGGATCGATCATTATAAAAGCCAGGGCCTACGGAATAAACGGCAAGGTGAGTCAGGAGGCTTCATACCTCCTGACCTTTGACAAGGAACCACCGAAAACACCGGAAGTAAGAATGCTAGGCCCTAGGGATGACGGCTCATACACCTTTTCCGCTTCTACGGATTACGGCTCTTCCTTGGTGTACGAGTTATCAAACGACGGGACCTATCCAAAAGAACTATCTGAGGCTTCGTTAGCATGGGAAAATTCATATTCCCTTCAGGTTCCCTTCGGCATGGATGCGAATTTTCTCATTCATTTTGCAGCCCTGGATGAAGCGGGGAACCTATCTCCTGCAACCAAGGTGTTTTCTGTGCCCTTAGACAGGCTTCCGCCGCCGGAACCGGAAATACAATTTCAGGATACCTATCTACGGATCAGCGGTGAGGGAGAGATTTCCTATCGAACCTTTCTCTGGACAAAGGATGGCGAGACTTCCGGCGACTACCAGAGCTTCACGGATCCTGTACCCCTGGATCTTCCGGTAGATCTCCCATATCGATTGAAAATTGAAGCCTATGCTGTCGACGCTCCGGGTAATCGATCCGCTGTTGTTTCAAAAACCCTGGTGAAAAAACAAGAATTCCTGGCTGCACCAACGATCTATCTTCCGGGTGGAAAAGACTTGGTGAATTCTCCCACGGCGGAACTCAGGGCTCTAGGCGCATCACCGCTGCACGATATCCGATACACCTTGACTACCGACGGCAGTGAGCCGGAAGATCCGACCGTTGAATCGGCCAAACTGTCAGGGTTCTTGATGCTGCAAGGAGTACCGGATACCGAAACAACCTTTCGTGTTAAAGCCCGTTCCTTCAGCCCTGATACCCCGACAGTTTTTTCTGACCCCGTGGAAGCTCGTTGTATTATAGATCTCCTGCGACCGAATGAACCAATCTTATATGGCTTTTCCAGCGGTGGGGTATATAAAGAAGAAATCACTCTCTCCCTGGAAATCCCCGGTTCCCACAGGGCTTTTATAAGCTATTCTCTTGATGAAAGCACGCCTCCAGACCCTTTTGGGCCTGAGGGAATCCCGATAAGCGGGACCTATACGTTGGATACCGATCCCGGAACGGAAAGAAATTACTATCTCCGCGCAGGTCTCTTGGATGCCGCGGGGAACAGATCTGTCACCGACAGAGTGTACCATGTGACTTTAGACCGCAAACCACCGGAGATTCCTGAGCCTCTCGATCTTCCCAGTGGCGGTATCTCTTCCGGTAGTCTGAAGATCCATTTCGCACCCTTTGAGGGAAGGATCCTGTATAATCTTTCTCGTAACGGTCTTGTTCCGACGGAACCCGATGAAGATTCCACAATCTATAAGGATCCGATTATCCTGCAAGGCATTCCGGAAGAAGAAATCCTGTACGTATTGAAGGTTTCCTGTGTCGACAAAGCCGGCAACCAAAGCCTGGGATCGAAAACTTATTCCTTTACGCTGGATCAGAAAAGCCCTGAAATACCATCTACGCCGAAGATCATTCTATCCAGGAACAGGGATGCTGTTTTTATTAGCTGGGAGGACGAACCTCTCGAGGAAGTCGTATACCGCATTGCTGAGATCCGTGATACCTGGTATTCCTACAACGGACCTCAAGCCTTCCAACTGCCGGAGACTCGAAATAAAATTACCCTGGAATATTACGCCAAGGATATCGTGGGAAACAGAAGCCCTCTGGGATCCGTTGCTCTTCAGTTACCTTTCAGTCTCGCTTCCCCCCTTTTTAAAGGCGCGGAGAACGGTGCGCTTTATAACCAGGATGTGCGGATCTATAAAACCGCCGGCCCTTCCGTCTGCAGATATGAAATAGGCGTAAACAGGGAAGCCCCTCCGCAGGTGACGGAGTTTTCACCGGTCTTGCCGGAAGTGCTGGATTTCAAGGCTTTAGAGGGTGAAACGGTTCAATATACCCTGGCTGTAAAAATGTTTCCCACCGGTGAAAGTCGAAGTATTGCCCGGGAACAAAGGGTTCATTTTTACATAGACCGGGATAAACCTTTTCCTCCCAGCATCGACGGTATCCGTGACGGTGTGCACTACCAGGATGACAGAACCATCAGTTTTTATTCCGATGAGGGAAAGATTTTTTATACCGTGCAAAAAGACAAAGCGCTAACTGTACCTGCGGAAGAATTTGCCCCTTATAACAGGCCTTTGGCTCTTGTAGCGGAAGAAGGCACTTTGACATCCTTTGCAATATCCGCCTTCGTGATCGACGAAGCGGGAAACAGAAGCGATTTACAGAATTGGTCCATTTCCGTGGATAAGGAAATCATCTACCTTTCCGATGAAGGAAATGACGGTTATGACGGAACAAGAACGCATCCTTTCAGAAGTCTACAGAAAGCCCTGGAACACGCGAGAGAGACAGGAAGAAAAACCCTGTGGATAACCGGCGGTTACTATCCCATCGACGATTCTATTAATTTAAACGGCGGGATTACTCTTTCCGGCGGTTACAGCAAAGATACATGGCTGAAAAATACTCAGGAAGAAACTGTCCTTTTGCCGGGAGAATATTTTAAACGTGATTCTTCCCTCATGATTTCCCGAGGAGAGAGAAACAGTTTGCGCAACCTGAGAATCTATGATACCTCAGGATTAAGTTCTTCTCTTCTTTACATTGCGGAGGGTGAATGCTCCATCGGAGAGTCTTCTTTTGAACGCACCGGCTCAGGAAACGGCACCCTGGTTGAACTTGAGAAGGGTACGCTCTATTTCAATAATTGTACGATGAAAATTTCCCGCAGTTCCGGGGGATCAGCTCTGAAAATTAACGGCGGCACAGTCTATCTTTCCGATTCATTCCTGGAAGGGAGAGCTTCAACGAAAGACTTTACCTTGGTTCAGGTTTCTGAAAATGCCAGATTTCTAGGAGGAAGAAGTTCCTTTCAATCAGGATCAGGAGAAACGGTTACAGTTTTTCACGGTCAAGGAGCTTCAATCATTCTTACTGAATGTGATATAACTACCGGCAACGCCGGATTCTCAGCGCTGGCCTTCCGTATGAAGGATGCTGTTCTGGAATGCGCCGGTTGCACCATCTCCGGTGATTCAGGATCAAGGATGAGCACCACAGTAATGGCTGTTAATTCTGATATCACTATGTATAATTCAATAATTTCCATCCAGGCTGCTCGCGGTGCCGTAGGGTTCAGCGGAACCAACAGTGTAGTGAACCTAGCTGCCTGTGCTATTGAGGCCGGAGAGCCGGAAGAATTCCTGTATCTTTTTCGGCTATCGGATTCCAACGCTTATATTTTTACGAACCACCTTAGCGCAGGCCGGAGCGCTGATTTCATGGTAGCGAAACTTATGGGCGGAAATATGAAATGGTTCTGTAATTCCGGAATTTTTAAAGGTGGGGTTGAACGTTCTTCGGCTTTTGAAATCAATAATACGGCTTTTATCAGTATTATCAATTCAATTATGGTACAGACGGAGACCTCACGGGAAGGTGCTTTCTTCATCACCCCCAAGGTTGATTCGATTGAAAGCCTCAGCAATAATATTCATGGCTGGGGAGCCGTTCTGGAAGCACCTGGAAGAATTATTGCCGATGTAGACAGCCTCAACGGCAGTGACGGGAACCCTTTGGGAGGGCGCCTTCATGGAAATCTCTCGGAACCTCCTGGGAACACCTTCATCATGTCGAAGGAAAACCCCTTTCGATTGCAGAGCGGCTCTCAATGTATAAACAGGGGTTTCGACGTTCGTCCTCTGGGGGGACCGGAACGGGATTGGGACAACCAGATACGGCCTAATCCGTATCACGGCATAAAACCCGCTTATGATATTGGCGCGGATGAGTATTACGAATAAAGCCCTCTAAGATCGAAAAGGCTTGGGATCCTCTGTTATTGCTGAATCCAGGATCTGGTACTGCCGCCCACTGGAACACTGTTTTTCCAAAGCCCGGCGTTGGAAGTCAAAGCGTAAAAAGTATCGCCGGAAACCATAAATTCCCGGATAACCGAATCGCTTAGTTCCAGGGTTTTATAGGTAGCGTATACACAGGTTATTTCCGGCAGGGTAAAGGTGCTCACACCGTCAAACTCGTAATAACCCTCCACGGATCCAACAAGAATCACCGGTGTACCGTTCACGGTAAAAAAAGCGAAATCGTTGAGCTTTTCCAGCTCCGATCCCACGGAAGTCCAGCCGGTTCCGTTCCAGGACCACACCGAACCTTTGGAAAGACTGTTGGCGGCGAGGTATATCGTACCGGTTGGATCATGGAAAAAAAGACCAGTGTAATCGATGTTCGCCCCGTCGATGGATGAACAATCCACCACCGTTTTCACGCCTCCCAGGGTGCCTCGATACAAAGATTCACCCCAGAGAATCCAGTAGTCGGTGCCGTCCCAGGCCATATCCCAAACCCCGGCATTGACATCCAGGTCCGGCAGTTCTTCGGTGAACACGCTGCCGTCATAGGAGTAGATACTCCAGGTGGCGTTAGTAATATCCCGGGATACAACGAACAGAACACCGTTCTCTGCAAGAAGACGTTCCGGATTGGTTACTCCGGTTGTTTTCGTCCAGGCGGAAGTTTCGGCGAAAGGATCGGCAGAGCTGTATAAACCGGCGGGGTAACCGCTTTCATTATCCACAAAACAGACAAAAAATGTGCCGTAAGCATAAGCCGCCGAGCGGGCCAAAGAATCCGCCGGCAACTGTGGGTCAACAGCTGCAGGAGAGACAACGTCGCTTTTCCAGGCGTCGGCGGTATAGAGATATAAGCCCCCCGAGACAAGGAGCATTTCTCCGGATGCGTTCTCTACCAGATCACCGGGGCTGATGGTGGGAGGCAGAGCCCCTGCCGAAGATTCTTCTTCCATGGTGACACTGTAAAATAAACCGATATCGGGAGAACAGGAAAGAAATCCCGTAATAAAAAGCGAAGCAAAAAATAATAAAAGAACAGCAGGTGTTTTCATCCGAAGCCCCCTAGAAGTGATACAAAACGGAAAGACGGATATCAAGGAAGTTCCCAAACATGCTCTGGTTCGCCAGCTCTGCGGAAAAGTATAATTCCGGTACAAACCAATAGGCCACATTGCCGCCGAAGGCCCATTCGGAAGAAAAGTTCCAATAAAAACTCGCTTCCGGTTTTAAAGCGACGGTCGTAACAAAAAGGTCGTCTACCTTGAGAAAATCAAGGCCGAGGCCCAGGGAAAGGGGAAATTCAAAGGGGTACGCGGAAAACATATAACCCAGCTTGGCAAGCACAGGAATCATTACAAAAGTCCTGTTCAGGGTAGTGGCATACACACCGCCAAATTCAAAACCCAGGTATGTTCTGGCGTTCAGATAGGAAACCCAGGAAAGGGACCCCGTAATCCCCGGGTTCATTTTTTCCAAGGCGGGGGTAACACTGCCGTCGGTGGAAAAATAAAAAAGAGGGAGAAACATACCGGCATTTAAAAGAAAATTCTGATCGCCCTTGTTATAAGCGATATTCATACCGGGTTCTTCGGACTCTTGACCGAAAAGAGCGAAGGGTAAGCATAAAAGGACCATCATAAGCAGCAATAATATCCATATTTTTTGAGTCAAGCTTCGTCCCCCTTAAACGGTTATTCTACCCTGCTGATAGTACCACGGGGAGGAGGAATATTCAATGTCGCCGCCGAGTTTTTTCTACGGCTTTGATGCCCTGGCGGTTCGGCAGTTGTCGAGACCCGGCATTTATGGTAAAAACAGTCATTACAGAGGAAAACAGGTGCCTTAGGATGATAGAGAATCGAGTAGATCGAATACCGGATCTGGTAACCCTTCGCAGGGTTATCATCAGTGTGTATGATAAGACCGGTTTGGAAAACCTGGTCACGTCCCTGATGGCGCAACAAAAGGACCTGGAGATCTACTCTACCGGCGGAACCTACAGGGCCTGTGAAAAAATCCTGGGCGATTCGGCTAAAGAACACTTATACCGTATAAGCGATTATACCGGGCAGCCGGAGATGCACGGGGGGCTGGTAAAAACCCTGGATTTTCGAATTTACCTGGGACTATTGAGCGAACCCTTCAGCCCTGTGCATCAAGACGATTTAAAAAGGGGCAGCGCTCTTGCCATGGACATGGTGGTTGTAAATCTCTACCCCTTCCGTGAGGTAGTTTCTGCGGTTGAAAACGACAGCGAAAACGCCCGTTCGAATATCGATATCGGTGGGCCCTGTATGCTCAGGGCAGCAGCTAAAAACTTCATCCGCGTTACTGCCGTGAACGATCCATCGGATTACCCCCTCATTCTTGCAGAAATGGCGGCTAAGAACGGGGCTGTTTCATTAAAAACACGTTTTCGCATGGCAGTAAAAGCCTTTGAGCAGACAGCTTCCTATGATACATCTATTGTGGCTTATCTTTCAGGTGTCGATCCTGAGGTTTTCAAAACTGTGTATACCCTGGAAGAGGGAGAATATCATGGCTGACTTGAAAAAAATGTACCATGAAGTACAGGGAGATTCTTTCCCGCCGCATCTGGAAATTTCTTTTCTTCAGGGAGATGAAAAATCCACCCTGCGGTACGAGAAGGTCCAATGGACTATCGGAGGCGAAACTTTAGGGCTTCGATACGGGGAGAACCCCGGGCAGGAAGCGGCATTGTACCGTCCCGTGACAGGTAATCTCTCCGTCGGCGGAGTGGAAATGCTCCTTCCCGGCAAGGCTTTAGCATCGGATATTGAACTACTTCAGTCCGGGAAGCATCCCGGTAAAACAAATATTACGGACATCGACGGGGCTCTCAATATCATGAAATATCTCACCGACACCCCCTGCGCCGTAATTGTAAAGCACAACAATCCCTGCGGCGTAGCCTTGGGAGAGTCCCTTCCGGAAGCCTATTCCCGGGCGTATTTCGCCGACCGCATAGCAGCCTTCGGCGGTGCGGTGGCGGTAAACCGCGAGATGGACAGGGAAACCGCTTCGCTGATTGCCGAAACCTATGTGGAGGTTGTAGCGGCTCCTGAATATGCCCCGGGGGCTGTTGATATCCTGGCCGGAAGAAAAAATCTGCGGATTCTGCGTATTTCAGCCATGGATTCGTTGAGGAATTTCCGGGCTTATCGATACATCGATTTCACTTCCCTCATGGACGGAGGTCTCATTCTGCAGAA
>JAFGDJ010000017.1 GCA_016932135.1 Spirochaetales bacterium
CAAGAAACTGCGGAACCTGAAAAAAGGCGACCCGGTGGTCTGTAATCCCGATTCTGTCCGGGTGTTCCCTCCTCCCCGGGACAGGAAGGCGGATGTCTTCGGCTTTATGTCCGGGGACGTGTCTTCAGAACGTTCGGTTCAGGTGGCGGTGGAGAAAATCGCCGAAGAGATGAGCGTCATGAAAAAAGAAGGGAAAAAGATCGTCGCCGTGGCGGGTCCGGTGGTGGTTCACACCGGCGGTGGTCCGGCCCTGGCTTCCCTTATCCGTCAGGGATATATTCAGGGGCTTCTTACCGGTAACGCCGTGGCGGTTCACGATATCGAATCGGTGTTTTTCGGTACCTCTTTAGGGATAGATCTTCAGACCGGTCGTCCGAGCCACGAAGGGCATAAAAACCACATGCGGGCCATCAACCGGGTAAACCGATACGGGTCCATTGCCGGGTGTGTCGAAGCGGGGGTGCTGGACCGGGGCATCATGTACGAGCTCACGGTTCACCGGGTTCCCTACTGCCTGGCCGGGTCTATCCGGGACGACGGTCCTTTGCCGGAAACAGAAACCGATATGATCCGGGCTCAGGACGCCTATGCTTCCATTATTAAAGAAGCCGACATGGTGCTGATGCTTTCCACCATGCTTCATTCCATCGGAACGGGGAATATGCTTCCTTCCTGGGTAAAGACGATCTGTATCGATATCAATCCGGCGGTGGTGACAAAACTTTTAGACCGGGGTTCCGGACAGGCGATCGGTTTGGTAAGTGATGTGGGTTTATTTCTCAACATGTTGGAAGCCAGGCTGTCGGAGAAGATGAGGTAAGTACTATGGATATTGACGTGAAACAATTACATCCTCTGGAGATTAAGGTTCTCCTGGGAATGAGTGAAGGAGAAGAGTTTGATCTTCCATCCCTTACTTCACGGTTCAATCTGAAGGCCGGCCAGGGAAACCAGGCCGTCAGCTGGCTTATGGGAAAGAACTGTCTCGAAGAGACCTCCCGGAGAACCCGAACTTTCTACGAACTCACAGAAACCGGGCAGACCTGTGTCAGTGAGGGAACCCCCGCGGAGAGGATGCTTGCCTGTATCGATGAAGGTGAGATAAAGACCCTTCCGGAGATAGCTTCGAAAGCCGGTATCGACAACAAAGACGCCGGGTCCTCCTTCGGAAAACTGTCCAAGGAAGGCTACCTCTCCATGGATGACGACAAAAGGGTTGTCAGAAAGACCCCCGGAACCCCTCCCTCCGTGGCCGCCGTGCGCGGGTTGTTGGAAAAAGCTGAATCGGCCCGGGGAACCCTGGAAGAAAGCGCTCTTACCGAAGAAGAGAAGGAGGCCCTCGGCGGGGTAAGCAAGAAGCGAGGAGCCGGCGATTCCCTGTTTCGCGTGGTGGAACGGGAAGAGGTGACCTACAGCCTCAGCGCCGAAGGCTTGCAGGTTAAAGCAGCCCTGACCGTCAGCGGTATTACCGGTGACGAAGCGGGTTCTCTGACCCCGGAGATGCTGGCCGACGGGTCGTGGCGAAGGGTCTCTTTCCGCTCGTACAATATCTCCTCACCCCCGCAACGGGTCCTCCTGGGAAGAAAAAATCCCTACGTGGAATTTCTTTGCGGAGTTAAAGACAAGCTGACATCCCTGGGGTTCGAGGAGCTGGACGGTCCCCTGGTGGAAACGGAATTCTGGAACGGCGACGCCCTGTACATGCCTCAATTCCACGCGGCCAGGGATATCCACGATGTGTATTATGTCAAGGAACCGGAGTACGCCCGGTCTATCGAGCAGCCCTGGCTGGATAATGTGGCGGCGGTTCATGAAAACGGCGCAGGTACCGGAAGCTCCGGCTGGGGGTACACCTTCGACCGTAATTTCACCCGGCGGCTGGTACTGCGGAGCCAGGGTACGGTTCTTTCCGCCCGAAGGCTGGTGGGCGCCAAGGTGCCGGGCAAATATTTCGCCCTGGTCCGCTGTTTCCGCTACGACCAGGTAGACGCCACCCACGGCGCCGATTTCTATCAGACCGACGGCATTATTACCGGTGAAGAGGTTAACTTAAAAACCCTTCTCGGGGTGTTGAAAATGTTTGCCGAAGAAGTGGCCGGAGCGAAGGAAGTGAAATATGTTCCCGGCTATTTCCCCTTTACCGAGCCTTCCATCGAGGTCCACGTGAAACATCCGGTCCTCGGGTGGTTCGAACTGGGAGGATCGGGGATATTCCGCCCCGAAGTGACTAAACCCCTGGGAATCGATGTGCCGGTTCTGGCCTGGGGTATCGGTATAGACCGTATGGCCTTGATGCAGCTGGGTATTAACGACATGCGGGAACTCTTTACAGCGGACATCGAAGGGGTGCGCCTGCGGAGGAGACAGGACTAATGCCGAAAATTGAAGTAAACCTGAAGGACCTTTTTCACCTGGCCGAGTTCGAAACGGATCTGGACGAGCTGGAACGCCGGCTGGTCTGTGCCAAAGCGGAAATTGACGGGTTCGACGAATCGACGGGCACCCTGAAGGTGGAATTAAACGACACCAACAGGCCCGATCTCTGGTCCACCGGCGGGCTGGCCCGGCTGCTCAGGGTATACTCCCGGGGCGGTATTCCGCGGTATGATTTTTTCTCCAGCCTGGGAGATGTAAAAGACGCGGATAAGAGGGTTGTTATGGTAGATCCGGCCCTGGAGACCCTGAGGCCGTATATCACCGCTTTCGCGGTAACGGGAAAGCCGCTGGATGAATCCACCCTGATCGACCTGATTCAGACCCAGGAAAAGCTCTGCTGGAACTACGGGCAGAAACGAAAATCCATTGCCATGGGAGTCTACCGCAGCGATATGATTTCCTACCCCGTTCAGTACCGGGCGGTGGACCCCGATAAAACAACCTTTGTTCCTCTGGGGATGGAGGAAAGGCTCAGTTTGCGGGAGATCCTGGAAAAGCACCCCAAGGGCCGGGAATTCGGGGGAATTGTCGCGGCTTTTGAAAAATTCCCCTTTCTCACCGATTCCCGGGGAGAGGTCTTGAGTTTTCCGCCGGTGATCAACAGCGCCGAGATCGGAGCCGTCCAGGTGAGGGATGAGAACCTGTTCATCGAAATGACGGGGACGGATCTGCCTTCCCTGGTCCACGCCGCTTCCATTGTTGCCTGTGATCTGTCCGACGCCGGCCACACCATTCTGCCGGTACGAATCGAGTACCCTTTTACCACCTGCTTCGGCCGCCAGATCACGGTGCCGTGGTATTTCCAGGAGCGTCTTTCCATCGAGCGAGCCTTCGCAGGGAAACTCTTAGGTGAGGACCTGGCCCCCGAAGAAATGAAGGCCTGCCTTGCAAAAATGGGGGTTACCAGTCAGGTGGAAGGCGATACGGTGACCATCACGGTGCCGGAGTACCGGAATGATTTTATGCATCCCGTGGACATCGTGGAAGATTTGATGATCGGCCGGGGGATGGATAGTTTTGATCCGGTAATGCCCCGGGAGTTTACCATCGGAAGGCTCACTTCCGAAGAACTCTTCCTAAGGGATGTCCGGAATATCATGATCGGCCTGGGCTTCCAGGAAATGATTTATAATTACCTCGGGTCGGGAAAGAACTTCATTCAGAAAATGAATATCACCGGTGAAGGGATGGTGAGGATTCTCAATCCCATGACGGAGAACTACGAATATGTACGCAATTCAACGCTTCCGGCTTTACTGGAGTCGGAATCCGTTTCGGGAAACGCCGTGTATCCTCACCGGATCTTTGAGACCGGCAAGGTTGCCTGGCTGGATAAAGAGAAGAACTACGGTTCCGTTACCAGAAACTTTCTCGGCTTTCTCGCGGCGGACCGTGAAGCCGGCTTCAATGAAATAAGCTCCCATGTGTCGGCCCTGTTTTACTATTTATCCAAGGATTACACCCTGGAAGAACGGGAAGACCCCCGGTTTATTCCGGGACGAACCGCCGGGCTTCTGTACCAGGGGGTTTCCGTCGGCATTATGGGGGAACTGCATCCCGCGGTGTTAACCAACTGGGGAATCGAAATGCCCGCGGCGGCCTGTGAAATCGACCTGGATGCCCTGATGTATCCCGGTCTCTCGCCTCATGAGGAGGGAACGTCATGGAAATAACTTTGAAGGCTCATCAGCTCATCTGGCCGGAAGACTGCAACATCATTGTCGGCCAGTCCCATTTTATTAAAACGGTGGAGGATATCTCCGAGATCCTGTTTACCTCGGTGCCGGATATAAAATTCGGCCTGGCTTTCTGTGAAGCTTCGGGACCCTGTCTTATCCGAACCGGAGGAAACAGCGACGATCTGGTGGAGGCCGCCGCCCTTTGCGCCGAGACCGTGGGGGCGGGACATTCCTTTTTCCTGATTCTTCGGAAGGCTTACCCCATCAATGTGCTGAACCAGATTAAACAGTGCCAGGAAGTCGCCCGAATCTTCGCCGCCACGGCAAACCCCCTGCAGGTTATAACAGCGGAAACCGATCAGGGCAGGGGTATTGTAGGGGTGATAGACGGGTTTTCCCCCAAGGGCCGGGAGACCGACCAGGACAGGAAGGACCGATTCAGCCTTTTAAGGACTATCGGCTATAAAATTTCCTGATACTATCTTTAAAGTAAGCCTTATAAAAAGTGCCTTGACACGAAGAGAGGGAGCCTTTTTAATCTAGGTGTACCCTTAGAAGATGTTCGTATCCGGCCAGGAAAGAAAAGGGCTTCACACTAAGAGGGTAGATACGGGAGCATACCATGAAAAAGATCCTTATTATCGATGAATCCGCCCTTTTCCGGCAGTATCTGGCCGGAAAACTCACGGAGCAGAACTTTCAGGTTGTGGAAGCCCACAACGGCTTAGACGGTTCCTTAAAAATGAGGAGCGAATTACCCGACCTGGTCATTATGGATTATTATCTTTCCAGGAAGAGCAGCCTGGACATTCTGAAGGAGAAAAAGGCCAACCCCAACACCGCCGACGCGCCGGTAGTTATCGTGTCCTCAAAAATAGATAAAACCAAGGTTCTGCAGATCGCCGGGTACAATGTAAAGAAACTTTTCTCAAAACCTTTGAAGATCGATTCCTTTCTTCACACCATGTCGGAATTGCTGGGGGTGGAATTAAAAATCGACGACACCCCGTGTATTATCGAAGCTCATTTTAACGATGATATTCTTTTTGTGGAAATCGCCCGGGGGCTTAATCGGGAAAAAATGGAACTGCTGCGGTATAAAATCACCGAGCTGCAGGAATTGTATGGAATACGGCAGCCCCGCATTCTTATCATGATGTCGAATATGGAACTTTCCGCCAAGGATCAGGAAAAGCTTTCTTTTCTCCTGAACAGCATTCTCGAACATACCAATACAAAACCGAAGCATATAAAAATTCTCACCAACGCCGCTTATGTGCGGGAATTCCTCGCCTCCCGGGACGACCTGGAGGGAATAGAGGTAACCGACAGTCTGGATAAGGCTATGGACGATCTCCTGGGAATAAAACCTGATCAGATAGCCCATGATGAAGTGGTGAGCAAGAAACTCCTTTCCAGCACGGCGCCGAAAAGAGAAAGGGAAGAATCGGTACACCTGCGATTTGACTCGGAGAAAGTGGAGGATGATGAGCCTTCTTCCGAGTATTCCTGGGGGGATGCCCGGGTGGCTATCGTGGATGATGATCTGGTCATCCAGGAACTGGTGAAAACTGTCTTTACCGCCACCGGCTGGAAACTGGAAGTATTCAATAACGGTATGGAATTCACCAAGAACCTCAAACAGGACTCCTTTGATCTGGTTTTTCTCGATCTTCTGATGCCGGAGATGAACGGGTTCCAGGTTCTGCAGTTTATGAAGCAGCAGCATATCACCACACCGGTGATCATCTTTTCTGCCCTCAGCAGAAAAGAAACAGTCAGTAAAGCGGTCAGTTACGGTGTGAGGAGTTACCTGATCAAACCGCTCAAGCCGGATCAACTGCTTCTCAAGGCAGCCGAGGCCATCAATATGCATTTCTAGACGTCCTTAAGAGATCAGCGGGAAATGGATAAAGAAAAGCAAAAAAGTATGTACCAATCCATGTTCGACGGCAGTCCTCTGGGTATGCTGGTTTTGGGGAAAACGGGGAAGGTTCTCCATTTCAATGAGGCTTTGAACAGCCTCCTGTGTCCCCAGGGTTCTCTGGATCCTTCGCGGTTCCTTGAATATTTTCAGGAAGAATCCCGGGAAGATCTGAAAAAGAAGATTGCCCATCTGGCTGCCGATCCTTCTCTCGAAGCTGCTTTGGAGGCCAGGTTTACCCGGGATCCGGATAACCCTAAGGGTTACGAACATTGGTGCCGGATTCATGTCAAGGCAATCTCTCTCCCGGAAAGGGAAGGGTTTTTTCTCTACGCGATTGTGGAAGATATTTCCGGTCAAAAGGGAAATGAAACAAAGCTTCGGTCTGAAAAAGAAGCTTCTGAGCGGGCAACCAGGACAAAGTCCGATTTTCTCGCCAACATGAGCCATGAGATCCGCACCCCCATTCATACAATTATAGGAATGAGCGAACTTTTGTTGGATACCAAACTGGATGACGAGCAGCTCGAGTATGCCGGACAGGTGCAGTTTTCCGCCGATGTTCTTTTGAGCCTGGTGAACGATATTCTCGATTTTTCCAAGATTGAAGCGGGAAAGATGCGGCTGGAAACAATTAAATTCGACCTCTATGAAACCCTGGAAAAAGCGGTGGACCTGGTGGCCCTGGAAGCTCATAAAAAGGGCCTGGAGGTCGTTGTCGGCATCGGGAAAGGGGTTCCGCGATTGCTTCTGGGAGACCCGGTCCGGTTACGGCAGATCGTGGTGAATCTTTTCAATAATGCCATGAAATTTACCGGTTCCGGTGAAATTATGGTATCCGTGGAGGTGGAAACCCTTTCGACTAATGATGTCGTTCTCCTGTTCCGCGTCCGGGATACGGGAATCGGTATTCCCAAGGAGAAGATGAACCGACTCTTCAAGGGATTCAGCCAGGTTGATTCTTCCACCACGAGGAAATTCGGAGGCACCGGTTTGGGCCTGTCCATTTCCAAAAACCTGGTGGAGATGATGGGCGGAACCATCGGTGTTATCAGTGAATACGGTAAAGGTTCTACCTTCTGGTTTACCGTAAAACTGGAGATAGCGGAAAAAGACGGTGTGGTCTTTGTCCTTCCGGAAGAAGCGAAAACAGCGCCCGTCCTGGTGGTGGACGACAACCGTTCGGCCCGCCTCCTGCTGCATCAGTATTTTACCGAATGGGGCTGCCGGGTGGACGAAGCCGAATCCGGAACCCTGGCCCTGGCCATGCTGAAAGAAAAAGCCGCCGCGGGAACGCCCTATGCCTGCTGTTTTATCGATCTGCTCATGCCGGGGATGGACGGCTGGCAGCTGGCCAGTGAGATAAACGCCGATAAAAACATCAACGCCACCCGGCTTATCCTCCTCAGCCCCACCGGGAAGAGTGGTGAAGAAGCTAAAATGAAGCTTTTAAAGTGGTTTGATGTGTATCTGAC
>JAFGDJ010000143.1 GCA_016932135.1 Spirochaetales bacterium
GCCCCGGGGGAGAAAAGAAAAGCCGCCAGCGGCATGGTCAGGAGGAAAAGCCCGGGCAGAAGAAGTTTTTTCAATAAGACTACGCCCCGTCCACCGCTTTTTTCACCCCGTAGGCGGCAAAAAAGAATACCAGGCGGTCGAATTTCAGCAGCACCGGGTCTTTCAGGGCTTCCTGAAGGCTGAGGAACACTGTTCTTTCTATCCGCTCCAGGTGGTAAAACCTTTCCAGCAGGGCATTCATGGCTTCGACAAACTGCGGGCGGTTCATGGTCAGAGTCTGCCGGATGAGACGATCCGTTTCCACCGGTATATCCCCGCGCTTCGCGACGGAAGTACTGTACCAGTCTTCCAGGTTCACAAAACCGGTGGCGCTTTTATCCAGGAAATTTTTATAGAAGGGATAGAACCACTCCCCCAAGCCCAGAATTCCCGCCGCCGCGAGGACCAGTTCGTCCCGTAAAAAAGGCGGAGGATCTTCCCGGCGGAAGGCGGCCAGAAGACTGGGCAGGGATTCGGCACTCCGCATCATCTCCAGGGCGCTGGCGGAAAGGATTACCACCAGAGGATTGGAGCTTTGGGCCACCAATGATTCCAGCATCGGAATGGAAGTCCGGTCCTCCAGCCTCCCCAGGGCCAGGGCGGCGTTGGCCTGCAGGAGGTAATCCTTCGACTCCAGGGCTTTCCGAAGGATTTTCTTTACCCGGCCGGACCCCTTTTTCCCCAGCCCCCGGGCGGCGATATAGGCCGTGGTAAATTCATGGTTCTTGATCTCCGAGATCAGGGCCTCTTCGATCTCCCGGTTAAAAGGAAGGTTTTCCAGGCTCTGCAAGGCCTGGCTCCGGACATAGTACCGGGGATTTTTCAGCCGCATCAGCAGATCGTCCACTGCCACTTCGGAAGGGGTTTCAGCGAGAGCCTTGATCGCCTTTACCTCGTCCCTGGTGGTGGATGAATGATCCAGCTGTTTCAACAGGGAGACGGCCTTCATGTCCCGGGGAGAAAAAAGGATACTCAAGGTGTCCATCACCGAATATTTTCCTACCCTCTTCAGCCTTCCCGCCAGGAGCATGGAAAGCAGGGCGAACACCAGGGCCAGGGACCAATAGAGGCGAAAGGACGAGATCCGGTCCAGAATAAAGCCCCCGGCCAGGGCCCCGGCGGCGCTTCCCAGTCCGCTGATGACATTGAAGAAAATACCCAGGTTGAGGTGTTCCGAAGGGTCCGTCACGGCAAAGAAATAATTCTGAGAAGCGTTCTGGCTTCCGGCAAACCCCATCTGGAAGAAAAAGAACAGGGCTGATAAGAAGATCAGAAGCCAAGGGAAAGGGATGGAGGGGGAAACAATCATGGGAATGATACTCAGGGCGAAAAGACCGTTAAAAAGAAGAAACATGGGTTTTGCCCCCAGGCGGTCAATAACCTTCCGGGTGATGAGGCCCATCATCACCGCGCCGATATTCCCCGCCACGGTAAGAAACAACACCACCGCGTCGCCCTGCAGGTATTCCCTCTTGGCATAGAGAACGAGAAAGGGCGTAGAAACCCCCAGGCTGAAGGACGTGATAAACAACACCGCCATGAAATAGGCAAAGCCCGGGCGTTTCAAAGCCCGGCCCATCCCCTTGAACACGCCGGTGGCCGCCAGGGCCGCTTCGTGGGGCGGATCGGGAAACCGGAAGATCGTTATGGAGGCTATAACGCCCATGACAATTCCCAGGCCGAGGAAAACGGTATAGCGGCCCAAGGGGGCCTCCTGCCCCAGGAAAAAAGCGGAACCTAGCCCGATGGTAATGGACAGGATATAGGTAATGATTTCCAATTTGGAAAGAAATTCCCCCCGGTTCCCCGGATCGGTGATAACACCCATCACGGGCTTGAACCCCACGATCCCTATCCCCCGCATCACCTGGGAAACCAGCAGAGCCAGCAGGGTCAACAGGATGCCCTCCTGAATCCGGCCGTTCATATATAAAAGGGGAGACAGCAGTGAAAGGCTCATGATGAGGTAACGGATGAGCCAGCAGGTTCCCATGAGCTTCCTGGTACCGGTTCGGCGGAGAAGGGAACGGCCCAGGAACATCAATAGAAAGGATAGGTATTTAAAGGAAGAAGCGATACCCACCAGAGAACCGCCGGCTCCCAGTTTGAGGAGGTAGAGGATGATGAAATCCCCCGACAGCAGGGTGAAACTGAAGGTGTTAAAGGCCTGAAAAAAGGAATAGTTCCTTCGCCCGCGGGCCTTCTCGGAAGGAGGAAGCTCGGTCACCGGGGCGCCTTTTCCGCAATCAGGTTGTTTTTTCCTGTAATCCAGCCCGCATCCGGGGAAATCGACTCTCGTTTGTCACCAGTTGACATAATCATACTCCTTTTCAAGTGTAGTATCAGCGGGCTTCCGATGTCCAGTGTTGTCTAGAGGAATAGAAGCCATTATACTTCCTTTATATCAACCAGGACACACCTGCCCCAGGCAGGTCGGAGAAACATCATGAAGACCAGTAAACAGCTTACCCTCTTCGAAGCCGCCGGCATTGTGGCCGGTTACGGTATCGGCGGCGGCGTCATGGCCGTGCCCTTCCTGGCCGCCCGTACGGGTATCTTTCCGGCGATAGGAATCATCCTTGTCTGTTATGCGGCCAGCGCCCTGCTGCACCTGATGATCGCGGAAATGTCTTCCGCCTCGGAAGGAAAGCAGATCCTGGAAATTATGACGAATTACCTCTTCCGGGGACGCTTAGGCGGAGTTCTTACCTGGGTCTTCTTCGCCCTGATTCTCTTCGCCTTCCTGGCCAGCCTGGGGGCTTACATCGCCGGAGCCGGGGAGATTCTCACCGAACTCACAGGGCTCCATCCCCTCCTCTGTCAGCTTTTATTTTACCTCATCGCCGCGGGTATCGTGGCCTTCGGGCTGAAGGTCCTGGGGGTCAGTGAAAAAATCGCCATAATTATGATCGCCCTGGTCTTCGCCGTTCTGGCCGTGGCGTCCTTCAAGGCGGGCCTTCATCCCTTTCCCCCGGCCGGTGGAGGTTTCACCGAGACATTAGCCCTCTTCGGCATGGTGATGTTCTGCTTCGCCGCCTTCTTTTCGGTGCCCCAGGCCGCCGAGGGCCTTGCCTGGAACCGGAAGCTCACCGGCCGGGCGGTGCTCCTGGGCATCGGCATCAACCTGGTCTTTATCCTGGTGGTCACCCTCCTGACCCTTTCGGTCTCGGAGGAGGTCACCCGGGTGGCCATCATCGGCTGGGCCTCGGCCATCGGCGCCTGGGCGGGAATCCTGGGGTCGGTTATCGTGTTCCTCGCCATGCTGACCAGCTACTGGTCCATTTCCTACGCCCTGGCGACCATTTTAAAGGAACGCCTTAAATGGAAGCATCTGGTCTGCTGGCTGGCCGCCACGGTCCCCACCCTCCTCTTTGTCATGTCCGGCATGACTGACTTCCTGGGATTTATGCGCCTGGCGGGGGGAGCCATCGCCATCATCGTCGCCCTGCTGGTGGTGCCCACCTTCCGGAAATTCCGGGCCGCCGTTCTCCCGGGGGAACACTGGTCCATGGGCCCCTGGGGCGCCACGGCCTTCCAGGTTATCGTCATCATCGCCTACATCCTCATGGCCGCCGGCAGCTTCGTGGAAATCTAGTATGACTGCCGCCGCATACCTGACCAACGGTCGGATCTACTCCATGGAAGCGGAAACCGGGGTATACACGAGCATGCTGATCTCCGGGGGTCTCGTTCAGTCCCTCCATCGCCAGGGTGAAAGCCCCGACCTTCCCCGGGGATGCCGGGTGATCGACCTGGAAGGGAAAACGGTTCTTCCCGGCTTTACCGACTGCCACGCCCATTTTCTCCCTTCGGCGATCCTCCACAGCACCGGCTGCTCCGTGTCCCGGGTCTCCGGCGGAAAGCTGACCCCGGAAGCCGTGGCCGCCGTCATAGAAATACTGGTTCGGTTCGCCGGAGAAGGGAGGAATAAAAAGGCTCCCGTCATCGGGTTCAACTGCATTGTCCCGTCCTTACGGGAGCGCCGGCTTCCCTTTCGGGAGGAATTGGATAAGGCTCTGCCCGGACGGCAGGTGGTGATTCTCGGCATGGACGGGCACGCCAGCAGCTATTCCTCCCCGGCCCTGGAAGCCCTGGGAATCGATCCGGCCGGCCATGAGGGAATCCTGATCGGGGAAGAGCACGACATGCATATCGGGCGGCTTACCGACCTGGTGATGAAAAGCCTTTCCTTCAGAGATATCCTCACGGCCCTGCAGGAATTTTCCTTTCACGCTGCCTTTCGGGGAATTACCTGCGTGCACTGTCTGGAGGGTTCCGAGGATAAGCCCAACAACCTGGCTATTCGGCTCCTGATTCTTGCCGCCCGGATTTTACCGATCCGCCTGAAGCTCTACCTGCAGTACAAGGACACCGAGGCGGTCCGCCCCTTCGTTAAACACCTGTCCCACCCGCGGCTGGGGGGCTGCCAGGCCTGGGAGATGGACGGCTCGGTGGGTTCGCAGACCGCCGCCTTTTTCGAAGCTTATCCGGGGACCAATGACAACCGGGGGGTTTGTTATTACACCACCGAAGAGATCCTGCCGTATGTGGAAAAGGCCCACCGGGAAGGATTCCAGCTGACCGCCCACGGCATCGGCCCCCGGGGGATCGAAACCCTCCTGGCGGCCTACGAACAGGTGCTGAAGCATGAACCGCCGGGGACCAACCCTCACCGCCACAGGATCGATCATTTCGAGTTTCCCCGGGTGGACCAGGTGAAACGGGCGATTGAGGACCTGGGGCTCCTTGTAACGGTTCAGCCGGGGTATACCTGGATGGATCAGCGGTACCAGCAGGCCTACCGGCAGTACCTCTCACCGGAGCAGATACAGAGTCAGGTGCCTTTGAAAAGAATAGCCGATCTGGGGGGGATCATCTGCGGCTCCTCAGACACCCCGGTGCAGGACCCGGACCCCTTTCTGCAGATCCAGGGGATGGTGGATTTTCCCGTGGCGGAGCAGAGCCTGTCCATGTACCAGGCCTTGAGAACCTACACCTACAACGGTGCCTACTCAGGCTTCGAAGAGAATACCCGGGGCACCCTCGGCCCGGGAAAGGCGGCGGATTTTATTATTTTGTCGAAAGACCCCTTCACCCTGCCGAAGGGTGCCGTGGCGGGAACCGCACCGGAGGAAACCTGGATAGCCGGAAAGACAGTGGTAAAACGCCTCCTGCCGGCATGGCTATTCCTGCTAAAAGCCCTGCTGTCACCTAAAAAGAAGGTTTAGCGGCTTTTCGCCAGCTCCACCGCTTCGAGAATCCTGTCCAGCTTGCTTTTTCCCGCCGTCGGGGGGATGGCCGGAAGATCCCGAGGGGGGATCATCCCCGCCCAGCACCCGGCTATCCGGGAGCAGGAGACCTCGCTCCCGGGTTTTCTGCAATAGGAAAAGGGAACCTGGTGGCCCAGCATGCCGCAGTACACCACCAGGTGATCGTATTGACCTTGATCCATCGTTACACCCCGGCAAAAACCTTAGGCTTGGGGTAGTTATCCAGAATGCGAGTGGAGGCGACCAGGTCTTCCTCCGGCAGTGAGTAATCCTGAAGCTTTCCCTGGAAATAGGCGTCGTAGCCAGCCAGGTCCATCAAACCATGGCCCGACAGATTGAAGACAATAACCTTCTCCTTGCCTTCTTCTTTAGCCTTTTTCGCCTCCTGAATTGCCACTGCTATGGCGTGACTGGTCTCCGGTGCTACCACCAGCCCTTCGGTCCGGGCAAACAATAGGGCGGCTTCGTAACATTCAAGCTGGTGAACCGCCCGGGGCTCCAAGAGTCCTTCCATAATTGCCTGGGACACCAGGGGCGACATACCGTGGTAGCGCAAACCTCCGGCATGGATGGGCGGGGGGATAAACTCGTGCCCCAGGGAATGCATGGGCAGCAGGGGGGTCATCCTGGCCACGTCGCCGTGATCGTAGGCGTAGGGAGCCCGGGTCATGGTAGGACAGGACGTCGGTTCCACGGGAATGACGGTGATGTCATCTCCGGCGATCTTGTCCGCCAGGAAGGGAAAGGACAGCCCCGCGAAGTTGCTTCCCCCGCCGGCGCAGCCGATGACGATATCGGGTTTCTTCTCGCCGAACTTGGCCAGCTGCTTCTTGGTCTCCAGCCCTATGATGGTCTGGTGGAGCATCACGTGGTTCAGCACGCTCCCCAGGGAGTAACGGGTTTCACCCTTGGGATCGGACACGGCTTCTTCGATGGCTTCGCTGATGGCTATCCCCAGGCTGCCCGGGGTGTCAGGGGTCTTGGCCAGGATATCCCTCCCCGCCTGGGTCTGGTCGCTGGGGCTGGGGATACAGGTGGCTCCCCAGGTCTGCATCAGGAGCTTCCTGAAGGGTTTCTGGTCGAAACTGATCCGTACCATGTACACCTTGCACTCCATCCCCAGAAGGGAGGTGGCGAAGGCCAGGGCGCTGCCCCATTGTCCCGCGCCGGTTTCGGTAGTGAGCTTCTTGATGCCGAACTCCTTGTTGTAGTAGGCCTGGGCCACCGCGGTGTTGGGTTTGTGGCTCCCGGCGGGGGAGACACTTTCATTCTTGTAGTATATCTTCGCCGGAGTTCCCAGGGCCTTTTCCAGAAAGACGGCCCGGTGCAGGGGGGTGGGACGCCAGCGGGCAAGAAGCTCCAGGACCTTCTCGGGGATATCGATCCACCGCTGAGGGCTCACTTCCTGTTCGATGAGATTCATCGGGAACACCGCCGCCAGCTGATCGGGACCGATAGGATTACCGTCGGGACCTAAGGGAGGCTGGGGCGGATGGGGCAGATCGGCGGCCAGGTTGTACCATTGTCTGGGCATCTCGTCTTCCTGCAAATAGATTTTCACTGACATCCTTTTTCTCCTCACACGTTACTCGGCAGCACACTGCCTGTCCTTTGTTTCTATTTATAGAAACGTTTCTATGAAAAGAAACAATAAGGCATAAATACCTCGTTGTCAAGAGGAATTTTGAAACAATCAGGAAAAAAGTGGGAGGATTACGGGCAAACCTTCCGCTTCCGTTCGCAGGCATCCCCGACCGTATAGGCTTTCCAGAAGGTTATCATTGAAAATAGTGCGGCTGTCGCCCTGGATCTCTACGGTGCCGTACCGCATCACCACCACCCGCCGGCAGAACCAGAGAACCTGGTTAGGGTCATGAACGGAGGCCACAATGGTCTTTCCCGTCTCCGCCAGGGCGCCGAGAAGCCGCCAGATGTCATGCTGATGATGCAGGTCCAGGGACGCTGTGGGTTCATCCAGCAGGAGTACCGGAGTATCCTGGGCGATGGCCCGGGCAATGAGGACCAGCTGCCGCTGTCCCCCGCTGAGTTCGGTGACGCAGCGGTCCCACAGCTCCGAAGCTCCTGCGGATTCCAGGGCTTCCCGGGCCTTCGTCACATCCTGTCGGTTCGGGCCGAAGACCCCCCCTAAAGAGGGAGTCCGCCCCATAAGGACCGTCTCCCCCACGGTAAAGGGAAAGACCGGCACCGACTGCTGGGGAACATAGGCCGTTAAGGCAGCTCTCCGCTTTGGAGGAAGGCGGTTCAATTCCCGTCCTCCCAGGGAGACTTTTCCTTCCGCCGGGGTGTAAATTCCCGCCAGGTTTTTCAACATGGTGGTTTTTCCCGAGCCGTTGGGACCGAAGAGGGCGGTGATCTCCCCGGCGGGGAAATCACCGGAGAAATCCCGTACCGCCAGAGTACCGTTGGCGTAGCGGTACCGGCAGCCCTCCGCCCGGAGGTCCATGTCAGCCGGCAAAACCGACCCTCCTGTTGGTCCGGATGAGGAAAAGGAGGTAAGGGGCCCCTAAAAAGGCGGTAATAATGCTCACCGGTATCTCCCCGCCGGTGACGGTCCTGGCCAGGGTGTCACAGAGGGTGAGAAAGCCGGCCCCCAGCAGGGCGGAAGCGGGTATGAGCACCCGATGATCGGGACCGATGAGCATCCGGGCGATATGAGGCATCATCAAGCCCACCCAGGCGACGATACCCACGGCGGCCACGCAGAGGGATGTGACATAGGCCGCCAGGATCATCAGAAGACCCCGTAAGAATTTCACCCTGAGCCCCAGGGTAAGGGCCTCTTCCTCACCGGCGCTCAGGACATTGAGCTTCCAACCCTGAGACCAGATAACCAGCGCCGCCGGGAGAACCTGCACCGCCAGGAGCCCCGCGGTATGCCGGTCCGCCACGTAGAGCCCTCCCATGAGCCAGAAGGTAAGCTCCCGCAGTTCCCGGGCTCCGGCGGTGAGCTTGAGGAAAGACAACCCGGCGGAAAAGAGGCTGTTTATGACCACCCCGGCTAAGATCAGGTTGACGATGGGCAGCGTTCCCCGGCGGCCGGCGGCCAGCAGGGCCAGAGCCATGGCGCCCATGCCGCAGGCGAAACTGGTCAGATGGAGGGGGAAAACTGCCGCGGAGAGGACGATGGACAGGGCCGCACCGAAGGCCGCCCCGGAGGACACCCCGAGGATATAGGGTTCCACCAGGGGGTTCCGGAAGAGCCCCTGGAAGACCGTTCCGGAGACCGACAAACCCAGCCCCACCAGCAGGGCAGTGAACAGCCTGGGAAGGCGGATATCCAGGACCACCGTGGCGGCGCTGCCGGAACCGGGGGACAAAGGAAAGAAGAGCAGCCGGAACACCTCCCCTGCCGGCACCCGGTAGGCCCCGGAGACCAGGGCTGCCAGGCAGACCAGCAGAACAAGGCCGCCCAGGACAGCAAAGATCAGGGGTCGGGAACGTTTCATAACGCCGCCGTTTTCCAGCTTACCCGGGTATACACCGTGGTGTCCGGCCAGAGGACTGCTCCGTCCAGAATAATGAAATTGTCTTCAATATAGCGACTGAGCAGTCCGTCAAA
>JAFGDJ010000144.1 GCA_016932135.1 Spirochaetales bacterium
GCCGACCAACGGGAGGGAGAACTTGTGAGAAATATACTTAGATAGAACAAACAAACAATTTCACATACTGGATAGGGATTTCATAAATATTTTGACAACTTGTCAGCCGGATGATAGAGTTGTTTTCATACATTTTCCAAGGAGGTCTGAAGAATGAAACAGAAGAATACGTGGATTCTTGTGGGCATTATTGTTCTGCTGCTTCTTCCGGTGTTGGCTTTTGCCGGGGGTCAGAAGGAAGCGGAAGTTGTCAAGATTGCGTTTATCGGTCCGTTGACGGGACCCAATGCCGCGCAGGGAATGGGGGCCAAGAATTCCTTTGATCTGGCTATCCGTGAGGCAAACCGGTCGGGCAAGTTCCCTTTTACTTTCGAGATGCTTGCCCTGGATGATGCTTCCGATCCCGCCACCGGCGCGAACGCCGCTACGAAAGCCGTTTCCGACCCTGCCGTTGTGGCCGCCTCGGGACACTGGAACAGTCCTGTTGCCAGGGCGACAATTCCCATTTTTCATGAGAACGGAATCCCCCTGATGATCTGGGGAGCCATCGGTACGGACCTGACGGACGAATATGGTCTGAAGTTTCCCGAGATTACCAGAAACTGTCCGAAACTCGATGCGGAGAATGAATACCTCGCCGAAACGCTGATGGATCTGGGGTATAAAACGGTGTATATCATTCACGACACTTCCTCTTACGGTGTAGACTGCATGACCTTCATGAAGGCCGGCATCGAAAAGAGGGGCGGGACTGTTGTGGCCGTCGACGGTGTCAATGTGGGGGAAAAGGATTTCATGCCCCTCCTTACCCGGGTAAAGGAAAAAAATCCCGACGTGTTGTATTACGGTGGCATCGTCACCGAGGCAGCTCTTCTCCGGGTGCAGATGGTGAAAGCCGGTCTTACAAACATGGTCTATGCCGGTATCTCCGGTCTGGCCGACGAGAAATTCAATGAAGTTGCCGGAAAAGCGGCGGAAGGCACCCTGATCATCAAGCCGGGAGATCCCGAGGAAGTCGAAGGGTGGCCGGAATTCGTTGCCGCCTACGACGCTGAAAATTTTTCGGAACCCATGGGAGCTTACGGTCAGTACTCCTATGACGCGGCGAATATCATTATCGCTGCCATCGCCCAGGTTGGCACCGACCCGGCGGACCTTATCCCCGCGATACGGAACATCAAGTATGAAGGTCTTCTTGGGGTGTATGAATTCGACAAAACCGGGCAGACAACCCTGCTTTCCATGACGAGACTGGTCAGCCAGGACGGAGTATGGGTCAAGTGGGAAGACTCGGCCTACACCTCCGGTGCTAAATCCCTGCCTGCCGCCAAGTAATCTTTTATATGCATCCGGCCCCGAAAGGGCCGGATGCGTCTTTCCCAGGAGGACATTGTGCTCATCACGCTGATGCTGCAATTAAAAAACACCCTGATGCTCGGGCTCCAGTACTCACTGATATCCATCGGTTTTACCCTCTTTTTCGGCATGTTGAATGTGGTGGTTTTCTGCCATGGGGGTTTCTATATTCTGGCAACCTTTATCGGTACGGCCCTGGTAAGCCTGGTTCTCGGATTGTCCGGTGTCTCGCCGGTTTTATCGGGTATGCTGGTTTTTCTCATGCTGTTTCTGGCCATGAGCCTTACCGGCCTGACCGGGGTTCTGGTGGAGAGGACCACCATTAAACCCTTCCGTTCCTCGCCCCCGGTGATGCCGATTCTGTCTACCATGGCGGTGGGTATCATTCTGGAACAGCTGCTGAAGCTTTTTTACCCGGAGGGCGCGAATCCCCAGGTGTTCCCGCAGTTTTTTTCCAATAGAGGGCTTAGTTTTGGGGAATTTACCATATCCAACAGTGAACTGGTTATTCTGCTGGTCGCGGTTGTCAGCCTGACCCTGATGTTTCTGTTTATCAAAAAGACAAAGATAGGATCTCAGGTTGTGGCCATATCCCAGGATTTCGAAGCCGCTTCGATGATGGGAATCAACGTGGACCGGGCGGTGAGTATAACCTTCTTTATCGGTGCGGCCCTGGCCGCCGTGGCGGGTTTCATGAACGGCATCTACTATACGGTGTTTCGTTACGATATGGGGACCATAGCCGGAATCAAAGGTTTTTCCGGAGCCGTCGTAGGCGGTCTCGGATCGGTGTTCGGCGCGGTCATTGGGGGGTTCCTTATGGCCTTCGTTGAAACCTTTGCGGCCGGATATATTCCCGGTGGGTCCGCCATAAGGGATGTCTTTTCATTCCTTGTGGTTTTGCTGTTTCTGATCTTCCGGCCCTCGGGGATCATCGGTCAAAAATCCATCGAGAAGGTCTAGGGGGGGAAGAATGAATAAAAAGAATGGTTTTCTGCCCGCCCTTATCACGATCGTTGTCTCCTATGTTCTGCTTATGCTGTTTATGGGAGTCGATAATCTGATCATAAGCGGTGCCATTATCG
Source organism: Spirochaetales bacterium (assembly GCA_016932135.1). GTDB lineage: Bacteria > Spirochaetota > Spirochaetia > JAFGDJ01 > JAFGDJ01 > JAFGDJ01. The sequence continues at coordinate 2,442 of JAFGDJ010000144.1, forward strand.
TCTTTCTCGTGGGAGGGGGCTTTTTCATCTACCGCAAGAAGAGCCTGTTGGATTGTATTGTCGCCGGCTTCCGGGATTACAAGGGAAGTCTGCTGATTACGGCGGTGGTACTTTCCGTTCTTCTCCCCCTATTCTTTCTGAAGAACCACTACATCATTCATATCTTCACCCTGGCGCTCATCTATGTTATCGCGTCGGTAGGATTGAATATCCAGGTCGGGAGCGCCAACATGACGAACTTTTCCCAGGGAGCCTTCTTCGGAATCGGCGCGTATACCTCCGCGTTGATGACGGTTAAGCTGGGACTTTCCTTCTGGATCGCTTTTCCCTCGGCTGTTCTTGTCGCGGGGATCTTCGGCTTCCTCATGGGGCTGCCTACCCTGAAAACCCGGGAATTCCACCTTTCCCTGGTCACCATCGCCTTCGCCTACGTGGCGTATCTTCTGATACTCAACATGCGGTGGACCGGCGGGGCGGATGGCATCGCCGGAGTTCCGAAACCGACGATTTTCGGCTTAAGTATCTTTAAGACGGTCCGTTTGGGGGGGCTTCGTATTCCCTGGACGACCTTCTATTACTACTTCACCCTTCTTTTTGTAGGAATCGGTATCTATTTTGCCTGGAAGCTTCATAACAGCTGGATCGCCCTGGGGTGGAACGCCATCCGGGAAGACGAGATCTCTTCCAAATGCTACGGTCTGGACCTGAATAAAATCAAGCTGTCGGCGTTTTTTATCGGTTCCCTCTACGCCGGTGCCGCCGGGAGCCTCTATGTTCACTTCGTCGGATTCATTTCCACGGAAAGCATGGCCTTTTCGGTCGGTCTTCTGATGGTATGCATGGTGATTCTCGGGGGGATGGACAACATTCTGGGGGTCATTCTCGGTACCGTTCTGCTTATCGTTATACCGGAAAAATTCAGGGCTTTTCAGGATTTCCGACTTCTTTTTTACGGAATCATTCTGATTCTGATGCTCATCTTCCGGCCCCAGGGACTGATACCGAAGAAGGTGCGCCGATACTCCCTCTCAACAGGGGGTGACCATGGAAAATAATCGATTGTTAAGCGCTGAGAACATCATCATGAGTTTCGGGGGGCTGAAGGCTCTGAACGATGTTTCAATCTCCCTGAAGGACAATGAAATCCTGGGCCTTATCGGACCCAACGGTTCCGGTAAAACGACTTTTTTCAACGTCGTTACGGGAATCTATGCCCCCACCGAGGGGAATATCTTTTTTCTCGATTCGGATATCGCCGGGTCCTCACCCCAGGACGTGGCGCGGCGGGGAGTCTTAAGGACCTTTCAGACCTCCAGGCTCTGGCTGGAACTGAGTATTCTGGACAACCTGCTCCTGGGAATGTGGATGCGGGAGAAACCGAACAGTTTGACGGCGATCCTGCGGTATAGAAAAGTGAAGGAAGATTTCCGGGTGAAGGCGGCCGAAGCCCTGGAGTATATGGCTGTTTTCAGCGAGGAACTGGCCGGGTCACCTTACCGGCAGGTGAAGGAGCTTGCCCTGGTTGACCGGCGCCGGGTGGAAATCTGCAGAGCCCTCCTGGCAAGACCCAGGCTTCTCCTGCTGGACGAACCGGCTGCGGGCATGGACCCTTCGGAGACCCGGGAACTGATGCGGGACATCCGGAAGATGCAGGAAAAGGCAAAGAGTCTCGGTGTTATCATTATCGAACATGACATGGATGTGATCTCCGATATCGCTGAACGGGTGGTGGTCTTCAACTTCGGCCGCAAGATAGCCGAGGGGACCTTCGGCGAAATCAGGAAGAATAAAGAAGTCCGGGAAGCCTATCTGGGCAAGGAGTACGCCGATGCTTGAAATGCGGGATGTTTCTACCAGTTACGGCAAAGTTAAGATGCTTCACCGGGTCTCTCTGGATGTAAGGGAAGGGGAGGCTATCTGCCTTCTCGGGTCCAACGGCGCCGGAAAGAGCACGACAATCAAGACCATTCTCGGTCTCATTAAACCTGATTCGGGAACCGTTACCTTTCTGGGAGAGAGGATTGACGGGATAAAAACCCACTCCATCATCCGGAAGGGGGTTTCCATCGTTCCGGAAGGCCGCAGACTGTTTCCGAAAATGTCGGTTGAACAGAACCTCCGTATCGGCATCTACAGTGACATGGATGAGTCGGTCCTGGAGTCGATGCGGAATCATATTTTTACACTGTTCCCCGTGCTGAAGGAGCGGAAAAACCAGTCCGCCGGAACCCTGTCCGGGGGTGAACAGGCAATGCTTTCGATCAGCCGTGCCCTGATGCAGAGACCGAAGCTGATGATCCTGGATGAACCCTCCTTCGGACTCGCTCCGATTCTGGTGGAAGAATTTTATGAAACAATTCTTCAGATTAAAAAACAGGGCACCACGATTCTCCTTTCCGAACAGAACGCGGGAAAGGCTCTTGCAATCGCCGACCGGGGGTATGTTCTTCAAAAAGGAATGATCGTTGCCGAGGGGCAGAAGCAGGAATTGCTGAAGAGTGAAATAGTACGGAAAGCATATCTCGGGGAGTGATGTCCTTATTTCCGGTGATTGTGGCGTACTTTGACCGAAAACGTCACAATCACCCTTGTTGTTTCACCGTTTTAAATCTGCGGGTCTCCCTTTATTCCTTCGGCCATGACCTTGGACAGCCGATCTTCGCTTCTGCTGAGGTCTTCTCTGATATTGTAAGCCTCGGTTACGTCCCTGAAAACCACCACTGCTCCCCGGACAGCCCCTTTCGCGTCCCTGATCGGGGAGGCGGAATCGGCGATCTGATATTCCAGACCCTCCTTTGAGACGAGGATCGTATGGTTGGCCAGCTCCGCGACGGTGCCGTCATGCAGGGCCTTGTGAATGGGATCTTCAGCCTCTTTTCGTGTATGGGCGTTTATAATCCGGAATACATCTTTATAATGTCTTCCCCGGGCTTCCTCCATGGTCCAGCCGGTGATTTTCTCGGCCACGGGATTCATCCTGGCCATGGTACCGGAAAGATCGGTACTGAAGACGGCGTCTCCGATGGAATGAAGGGTTGCCTTCAGGTCTTCCCGGCTTTCGGCCAGCAGGGTATTTACCTGCTGTGTCTCTTCCTTATGTTTTTTTACTTCCTGGTGGGCCTGAAAGAGTCTGAAAGCCATTTTGATGGAGGTTTCAAGAACGGTAAACCCGGAGTTCTTGACGATATATCCATAAGAGGTGATCTCTTCCGTTCGTTCTACCATTTCCGGTTCCGTATGGCTGGAAAGGAACACCACCGGTAGTTCGTTTCTCGCGAGAATTCGCCTGGCGGCTTCCGTTCCGTCAATTCTGCTCTTTCCTAGGTCAATATCCATGAGAACCAGATCGATATCATCATTGGATTCGGCCAGACGTATGGCCTCTTCGCCGGTGTAGGCGGTAAGGACCCGGTAGCCTTTTTTTTCCAGCTGAGTTGATTCAGCCATGGCTATCAAAGCTTGATCTTCCACCAGAAGAATGGTTGTACAGACAGAGTGAGCCATTTTTTCTCTCCGCTTTTTTTTACATTATCGGAGGGGCTGTGATATACTCAAGAAAAAGGAGGCTCCCGGACAATGAAAAGAGGAATCTTTCTGTTTCTTTTCATTTTCTCCTGTCTGATCCTGCCGGCGGAGGAGCCTTTACGCCTTCTCAGCTGGAATGTGGAAAGCGGCGGCGCCCTTTCTAGGGTTATCGCTGAACAGCTTACCGCTTTTCAGCAGGCCCATTTGGTAACCCTGGTGGAAGTGGACGACGCGGACCGGGATCTCTATACCAAAGCCCTGGGAGATCAGCGAATTTCCGTTCTGTCCCGCAGCGGAGCCCGGTATAACGACCATATCCTGGTGATCTTCGACCCCCGGCGGCTTGAATTACTGTCGACGGAAGAACTCCACGAGTACCGGGGAACCGTTATAACCCCCAGCGTGGACCGGGGGGGAAAACGCTCCCCTTTAATTCTTCGATTCCGGGACCTCCTTACCGGGGTGGAATTTTTTTATGTTTCCGTTCATCTGGAACGAACCAACGAGGCTCAGCGGAAACTCCAGTCCCTGGTACTGAGAGAATGGATCCTCGATCAGGGCACCCCGGTTCTGGCGGTGGGGGATTTTAATTTTGATTACTCCTTCGGTGAGCAGCCGGGAGGAAACGATTCTTTCCTTATCTTTACCTACGACCCGAGGATAGACTGGATCGAACCGGAAGTCTTCGTCGATACCAACTATTCCGAGCGAAACGGAGTGGA